>JBARDN010000146.1:0-18164 GCA_049795175.1 Binataceae bacterium (SeqCode)
TGGAAATGTGTGGAGCGAAAAAAACCCCGACCGCAGATGCAGCCGGGTGCGCCAATGCTATAGGAATTCATCAGGTTGACCTTCCCGCTATCTCAGTAGCGGATTAAAGGTATTTCATTTTTAGCGCTCTCGTCGGTGGGATTCAATCGGTGCAGCCGCCCGCCCAGACGCCAATCATCCGGCGGATTTGCGGCGTTGTTCGAGTTTGCGCAAGCGCTGGTCCTGGTCGCGGGTCGCTACCGTGATTCGATCGTCGAAGCGCTCGAACTTGCGCGCGAGGCTGGTCAGCGCCTTGTTGGTCTTGGCGAGCTCGGCGGTGATTTTCTTGGCCGCGGCGCCGGTTACCTCGCCGAGCTTCGCACCCGTATCGTCAGCGGCGCGGACGGTTGCCGCGGTCGTATGCTCGCGCGACTCGGCGGCGCGTGCGCCGATCTCCTGCTGGAGCGCGCGTTCGGCGGCTCCTATCTGTTCGCGGAACTCGACGCGGGTGCGGCCGAGCGTCTCGCCCAAGCGGATCATCTCGGCGCCAAGGTCGGCGCGGATAGTAGCGATTCCACGCCGATTCTCGCCGATTTGATCCGATAGAAAACGGATCTGGCTCCCCACCTCGGCGAATTGGGCGAAGAGTTCCTGGCGCAGCGCGTCGAGACGGCCGCCGTAACCCGACACCGCTTCGATCACCAACTCGAAGCGCGCGCCCATCTCTTCGAGCATCGCGCCGATTCCTGTTACACCATCTTCAGCAGCAGCCACACGAGGCTCCTTTTGGCTAGTGGATAATCATCCCGAAGCGCGACCATCGAACCGGCAGAATTCCGCTGCCATCGGCGTTCCACGACCAGTAGATAATCATCGCGCGACCTTCGACGTTGTTTTCCGGGACGAAACCCCAGAAGCGGCTATCGTAGCTCCGATCGCGATTATCGCCCATCACGAAAATTTTTCCCGGCGGAACGGTCACAGCGCCGAGCGTGTCGGCACCAGTGCCGATCTGTGGAAAATTGTCGCGCGGCGAGACGGCTGAGCGCTCGGAGTCGGGCACCTCGAAGTGCGCATGCGGATCGGGCATCAACGCGCCGTTGAGCCAAACCTTGCCGTTCTTGACCGCAACCGTATCGCCGGGCAGTCCGACCACGCGCTTGATGAAGTCCTTGGTCGGATCGGGCGGAAACACGAACACCACCACGTCGCCATGATGAATCGACTCGATTCGGAACAGGTACCTGCCAAAGGGTGCCGACGCGATGCCGATTCCGAAGAGCGTATCGGGCATCCGCAGCCCGTAAATGAGCTTGTTGACCAGAATATGGTCGCCCACCAGCAGCGTGGGCTCCATCGAGCCGGAAGGAATCTTGTAAGCTTGAACGAAAAACGTGCGGATCAAAACCGCGAGCACCAGCGCGATAACCAGCGCCTCGACGTATTCGCGAGTGATCGATTTCTGCGGCGGCGGCGCCGAGCGCGAAGACCCGGACGGCTTCGACGCAGAAGGCTTCACGGTCCGCAACGGTTCGCCCATCGCCACCCTACTCCGGCATCTCCGCGATACTCTCGTGATCAACCATTGGCTCGTCTTCCCCGGCTACCGTGCCCGACGACTCTTCCGCGCCGCGCATCCTACCGGACCGGCATCCCGAAACGCGACCATCGAAGCGGCAGGATACCACCCTCGTCGCCGTCCCACGACCAGTAGATCATCATCGCGCGCCCTTCGACATTCTCCTCGGGCGCGAAGCCCCAGAAGCGGCTATCGGAGCTGTCGTCGCGGTTGTCGCCCATCATGAACAGATTTCCGGGCGGGACGGTGACCGGTCCGAAATAATCGCGCACCTGCGAGGTCGAGCGGTCGTCATCGGGCACCTCGAAGTGCGCGTGCGGATCAGGCATCGGCGCGCCGTTGAGCCATACCTTGCCATCCTTGACCTGCACGACGTCCCCGGCGATTCCGACCACCCGCTTGATATAGTCCTCGCTTGGATTGCGCGGATAGACGAACACCACCACGTCGCCGCGATGAATCGGCTCCAGGCGAAACAGGTAATGCCCATACGGCAGGCCGAACGGAGTCAGGCCGAAGATCGAATCCGGCACGCGGAAACCATAGACCAGCTTATTGGCCAGGATATGATCGCCAACCAGCAGCGTCGGCTCCATCGAGCCCGACGGAATCTCGTAAGCCTGGATAAAAAAAGTGCGGATCAGAATCGCCAGGAGCAGCGCGATTCCCAGCGCTTCGGCGTATTCGCGCAGGATCGATTTTCGCGCTGCCGGAACGGCTTTCTCGGCGAGTTCGCGGCGCTCGGCAGAGCGCAGGGGTTCGCTCACCGGGGCTACTCCCCGACCTTCAGCAGGGCCAGGAAAGCCTCCTGCGGAATTTCGACGCGACCGACCTGCTTCATCCGCTTTTTGCCTTCCTTCTGTTTCTCGAGGAGTTTGCGTTTGCGCGAGATATCACCGCCGTAGCATTTCGCGGTGACGTTCTTGCGCAGCGCGTTTACCGATTCTCGCGCGATAATCTTGGCGCCGATCGCGGCCTGAATCGCGACCTCGAACATCTGGCGCGGGATCAGTTCCCGCATCTTCGAGCATAGCGCGCGCCCCCGTTCATAGGCTTTGTCGCGATGCACGATTATCGAAAGCGCGTCGATTATCTCACCGTTGATCCGGATATCCAATTTAACCAGAGGCCCGGACCGGAAGTCCAGAAAATCGTAATCGAGCGACGCATACCCTCGGCTGACTGATTTCAGCCGGTCGTAAAAATCGAACACGATCTCGGCCAGAGGAAGCTCGTAATGCAGGATGACGCGCTTGTCGCCAAGGTATTTGAGGTCGCGCTGCACGCCGCGGCGGTCCTCGCACAGCTTCATCACCGCACCCAGAAATTCCTCGGGCATGTGAATCGAGGAGATGATGAACGGCTCCTCAATCGCTTCGATGGAATTTTCGGGCGGAAGCAGCGCCGGATTATCGACCATCATGGTCGTGCCGGCAGTGGTGCGAATCTGGTACGCGACGGTCGGCGCGGTGACGATCAGGTTGATTCCGAACTCGCGCTCGAGCCGCTCTTGCGCGATCTCCATATGCAGCAGGCCCAGAAACCCAGCGCGAAAGCCGAAGCCCAGGGCCTGCGAGGATTCAGGCTCGCAAACCAGGCTCGCGTCGTTGAGAGTAAGTTTCTCGATCGCGTCGCGCAGCGCGGGATATTGGTTGGCCTCGGTCGGGTAAAGTCCCGCAAAGACCATCGGCTTCAATTCCTTGAAACCGGGCAACGGCTCTGCCGCGGGATGCTCCGCGTCGGTCACGGTGTCGCCCACGCGCATATCGGCGACGGTCTTGATTCCGGCGACGACGTAGCCGACTTCGCCCGGGCCGAGCACGTCGGTGGATTGCTCGTGCGGCGTGAAATGACCCAGGCGCATCACCTCCCCCGCCGCGCCCGTCGCCATCAGGCGGATCTTCATTGCGGGACGCAGTTCGCCGCTGGTGACGCGCACCAATCCGACCACGCCTTCGTAGCTGTCGTACCAGCTATCGAAGATCAGCGCGCGCAAGGGCTCGTCGCGATTCGCCTTGGGTGCGGGAATTCTGGCCACGATCGCCTCGAGCACCTCGTCGATGCCGACGCCCTCTTTCGCGCTGGTGAGGATCGCATCGTCGGCGGGCAGCCCGATCACTTCCTCGATCTGCTGGCGGGTCCGCTCGACGTCGGCGCCGGGTAGATCGATCTTGTTGATCACCGGAATGATCTCGAGCCCATGATCGAGCGCGAGATAAACATTGGCCAGGGTCTGCGCCTCGACCCCCTGGCTCGCATCGACGACCAGCAGCGCGCCCTCGCACGCGGCGAGACTGCGCGAGACTTCGTAAGCGAAGTCCACATGGCCGGGAGTATCGATAAGATTGAGCACGTAGGGCTTGCCCGCGCGCGAAGTGTAGGCCAGGCGCACGCTGCGCGCTTTGATCGTGATACCGCGCTCGCGCTCGAGATCCATCGAGTCGAGAAACTGCTCCTTCAACTCGCGCTTGGTGAGCGCACCGGTGCGCTCCAACAACCGATCGGCAAGCGTGGACTTGCCGTGATCGATATGCGCGATAATCGAAAAATTGCGAATCGATGCCGGGTCCGTCATTTAGGCCCGCTTACTTCCTGTGCGCCTTGAAGTATTTGAAGGTCTCGGCCAGCCCGTCGCGCAGCGCCGCGGTGGGACGCCATCCGAGTTCCTTCTCCGCACGCGCCGGCGAGATCACCGAACGTTTCTGCTCACCGGGCCGCGCCGGGCCGTGCTCCGCGGCGGTTGGAAAATCCGCGATCGTCGCAAGGTTCGAATAGAGGTCGTTGACGCTGGTTTCGATTCCGGTGCCGATATTGATCGCGATCCCCGAAGCCTTGGCGCTGAGCGCCGCAAGGTTTGCGCGCACCACGTCACCCACGAAGACGTAATCGCGCGTCTGCGAGCCGTCGCCATAAATCGTGCACGGCTGCCCGTTGAGAATTTTTCCACTGAAGATCGCGACCACACCCGCCTCGCCGTGCGGATCCTGGCGCGGTCCATAGACATTGCCATAGCGCAGCGCCAGGTAATCGATTCCGTATTGCACGCGGTAGAAGAACAGATAGCCCTCAGTCGACAGCTTGGCGATTCCGTAAGGGCTGACCGGGCGGCGCGGATGCTCTTCGTCGGCGGGAAAAGTATCCTGCTCGCCGTAAATCGCGCCTCCAGTCGAAGAAAACACCACGCGCTTGAGTCCGTGCTCGCGCGCCGCCTCGATCAGGTTCAAAAAGCCGACGATATTCACCTGCGCGTCGAACGCGGGATCGGCGACCGAGCGCCGCACATCCATCTGCGCGGCCATATGGTAAATCGCCTCGGGCCGCTCGCGCGCGACGACCTCTCGCACCGCGGACGCGTCGCGAAGATCCACCTGATGCAGCCGCGCCTTCGGATTTACCTGCTGGCGCTTGCCTGCGGACAGATCGTCAAGAATCGCGACCTCGCCTGCGTCCGCTTTGATCAGCGCATCGACGGTGTGCGACCCGATAAAGCCCGCGCCGCCGGTTACGAGAATTCGCATTACAAGGTTTCCCGTGACTCAGACCGGAGAGCGTCCGATCGAGTAGTATTTGAACTCGAGCGCCTTCATCAGATCTGGATCATACAGGTTACGGCCGTCGAATATCACCGGCTGTTTGAGCTCGGCCTTGATCCGCTGGAAATTCGGATGGCGGAATTCGTTCCATTCGGTGCAGATCAGCAGCGCATCGGCGCCCTTCAACGCCGCGTAGTTGGTTTTGTGGTAGCTGACGCGATTTCCGAGCATCGCGCGTGCGTTCTCGAGCGACTCGGGATCATGCACCTGCACCTTCGCGCCGGCCGCGATCAGCTCGTCGATCACGACGATTGACGGCGCCTCGCGCATGTCGTCGGTGCGCGGCTTGAACGCCAGCCCCCAGATCGCGAAGGTTCTGCCGCTCAGGTCGTCGCCGAAATGCTGCTTCACGCGTATCGGAAGCATGCGTTTCTGCCCGGCGTTAACTTCCTCCGCGGCCTTGAGCAGCGAAAAATTCAGCTTGTTCTCCGACGCGGTATGAATCAGCGCCTGCACGTCCTTCGGAAAGCACGAGCCGCCGTAGCCGACGCCGGGAAACAGGAACTGCGAGCCGATCCGGCGGTCCGAGCCCAAACCGCGCCGCACCGAGCTGATATCTGCGCCGACCGCCTCGCACAGGTTCGCTATCTGATTGATGAATGAGATCCTGATCGCGAGCATCGAATTCGCCGCGTACTTCGACAACTCCGCGGACTTCGGATCCATCACGAGGATCGGGTTGTCGGTGCGGACGAAGGGCGCATGAATCTCGCGCAGGATCGCGGTCGCGCGGTCGCTGCGGCTGCCGATGATCACTCGGTCCGGACGCATAAAATCTTCGACCGCCGAACCTTCTTTCAGGAATTCCGGCACCGAGCAGACGTCCATCTGATGCCTTCCCATCCGCGCGAGGAGCTCACGCACCTTGTCGTTGGTGCCGACCGGAACGGTGCTCTTGATCACGATCACGTGATACCCGGCTACCGATTTCGCGACGTTCTCGACCGCCTTGAACACTCCGCTCAGATCGGCCGCGCCCGATTTGCTCATCGGCGTGCCGACCGCGATAAACGAAACCATCGATTGCGCGACCGCGTCGGCGACGTCGAGGGTAAACTGCAAGCGCCCTTCCTTGGCGTTGCGGCGGACCAGCTCTTCGAGCCCCGGCTCGTAGATCGGAACCTTGCCCTCGTTGAGCGCGGCGATTCGCTTGGCATCGATATCGACGCAGATCACTTCGTTGCCGCTCTCGGCATAGCAAGTGCCGCTGACCAGCCCAACGTAGCCAGTGCCGATGACTGCAATATTCATAGGAATCGCCCGTCTTAAAACTCTTCCTTGATCACGTAAATCTGCTTGTTCTGCGACTCGTGATAGGTCCGCGCGAGCATCTCACCCAATAGCCCGATACTGACCAACTGCACTCCGACCACCACCAGCAGAACCGCCAGCAACAGCGCGGGACGATCGGCCAGCGGATGCCCCAGAATGATTTTCTCGAACACCAGCCACGCGGTCCATAGAGTTCCCAAACCGCCCAGCACCACGCCGATCGCGCCGAATACTTGAATCGGCCGGGTCGAGTATCCGGAGAGAAAACGCACCGTGATCAGATCGAGAAAGGTGCGCAGGATTCGGCCCGGTCCGTATTTCGACGCGCCCGAGCGCCGCGGCCGGAAGCCTACTTCCAGTTCGGTGATTCTGGCGCCCTGCTCGGCCGCGATTGCGGGGACGAAGCGATGCATCTCGCCGTACAGGCGCAGTTCGCGGACCATGTCGCCGCGGTAGGCTTTGAGCGTGCAGCCGTAGTCGTGCAGCCGCACTCCGGTGATCTTCGAGATGAGAGCATTGGCCGCGACCGACGGCAGCCGGCGCGTCAAACGCGCGCCCTTCCAGCGCTCCGTGCGCCATCCGCTCACGATATCGAACCCACCGCTGAAGCGCTCGAGCAGGCGCGGGATATCGCTCGGGTCGTTCTCTCCGTCGCCGTCGATCGCGACCACGATATCGCCCTTCGAGTTGTTGAACCCGCAGGCGAGCGCCGCGGTCTGGCCGGAATTGCGCGCCAGTCGGATCACGCGAACATGCGGGTCGGATTCCTTGACCCGGCGCAGCACTTCGAGCGAGCCGTCGTCGGAGCCGTCGTCGATAAAAATCATCTCGTACGAGACGCCGAGCGGTTCGAGCACTGCCGCGAGATCCTGATGCAGCGGCGCAAGATTGTCGCGCTCGTTATACAGCGGGACGACTATTGAGAGGTCCATCGGCTGTGATGCGAGTCGGTCAGTTCAATAAATGCACGGTAGCGGTTGTCGATCTCCTCCCAGGTCAGAGAGAGCAGCCGGTCGAGCGAGAATTTTTCGACCACGAACGACGCGAGCACGCTGCCGTAAACCACTGCCGTCCGCAGCGAGGCCTCGGTGACCCGTCCGTTGCGCGCAAGGTAGCCCATGAATGCGCCGGCGAACGTGTCGCCCGCGCCGGTAGGATCGATCACCTCTTCCAGCGGATAGGCCGGCACTGCGAACATCGCCTCGCGCGAGAATTGCAGCACCCCGTATTCGCCGCGCTTGACCAGTACGGTCTTCGGTCCCATCTTCAGGATTCCGCGCCCAGCCTTGACCAGGTTGTGCTCGCCCGAGAGCATCCGCGCCTCTTCGTCGTTCACCGTCAGGATATCCAGATGCGAGAGCAGCCGCTTCAGCTCCGGGCCGGAGTTTTCGATCCAGTGATTCATCGTGTCGCCAGCCACCAGCTTGGGACTTTGCACTTGCGAGAGCACGCGTTCCTGCAGCTCGGGCGCGATATTGGCCAGGAACAGATAGTCGCAGCGCCGCTGGTCCGGCAGCAGCACCGGCGAAAATGTCTCAAACACGTTGAGCGCGAGCGACAGTGTGTCGCGATGATTCATGTCCTCGTGATAGCGGCCGTGCCAGCGGAAGGTCTTGCCCGGACGCTGCTCGAGGCCGCGCAAGTCGATGCTGCGATCGGCGAGCAACTGGCGCGACTCCGGCTTGAAGTCCGATCCGACCACCGCGACGATACTGACCGGCGCGAAGAATCGCGCGGCAACTGAAAAATAAGTTGCCGACCCGCCCAGCACATCGGGCACGTTGCCGCTGGGCGTCTCGAGCGAATCATAGGCAACTGAGCCCACCACTACGATACTCATCTGATATGCATGCTCCGGTTCAGTTTAGGTATTTGCCCACCAGGAGTCCGAGCTCCCGTTTCATCTTCGCGGGAATCACCGCGGGATCGGTAATGATCGTGCCGGCCAGCGCGCTCCCGCATTTGCACGTGCGCTCGCGTTTGGCGAGCGCCGCCGCCATCCGCGCGACGGCAGCCTGCGCCTTCTCGACGTTGGCGCGCATCACGCGCAGGATCTCGCCGATATCAACCGCCGCAACGCTTTGATGCCAGCAATCGTAGTCGGTCACCAGTGTCAGCACCGCGTAGCAAAGCTCGGCCTCGCGCGCGAGCCGCGCTTCCTGCATCGCGGTCATGCTGATCACGTCGGCGTTCCAGGATCGGAAAAGATTTGATTCCGCGCGGGTCGAGAATTGCGGCCCCTCCATGCACAGATAGGTGCCGCCCTCGTGCAGCGTGGGATCGATGCCGCGCCCCGCAGCGGCGAGGTCGCGCGCGAGATCCGGGCAGACCGGATCGGCAATCGACACGTGTACCACCATCCCGTTGCCGAAGAACGACGACGGACGTTTGTAGGTGCGATCGATGAACTGGTTGGGCACCACCAATTCGCCCGGATGAATATCTTCTTTGAGCGAGCCTGCCGTGCTGACGGAGACCAGGTATTCGGCGCCGAGCTGCTTCATTCCGAAAATATTGGCGCGGAAATTTATTTCGCCCGGCAATAGCCGATGACCCTTGCCGTGGCGCGCGAGAAATACCACTTCGATCTCGCCGATCCGGCCGCGATAGTATGGATCCGAAGGTTTGCCGAAGGGCGTCTCGAGCTCGATCTGCTCGACTTGTTCGAGGCCGGGCATGTTGTAGAAGCCGCTGCCTCCGATTATGCCCAACGTTTTTCGCGCCATCGCTAGTCCCGCCCCTCCGTCCCAGCCTCAGCCACCGCGCTCTCGACCGCGCCCGCATCTTGCTCGTGATGTTCGGCGTAGAGTTGGCCGCACGCCGCCGCGATATCGAGTCCCCTGCTCTCGCGGATGGTAGCGGTCAAGTTACCGCGATGCAGGATCGCTTGAAAGGCCTCGACCGCAGCGCGTGGACTGCGCTCCAAGATGCTGTCCGCGAAGGGATTGAAGAAAATCAGATTGACCTTCGCACGCTGCGGCGCGAGCAGCTTCACCAGCCGGCGCGCGTCGTCGACGCTGTCGTTCACCCCCGCCAGCATCACGTACTCGAACGTAATCCTGCTCCGGCTCTTGAGCGGCAAGCGGCGGCACGCCTCGAGTAGTTGGCCCAGAGGGTAACGCTGATTGATCGGCGCCAACCGGTCGCGAAGCTCGTCGGTGGTCGCATGCAGCGAGACCGCGAGATTGACCGGAATTTCGGCGAGCAGCTTCTCCATCATCGGGACCAGCCCGACGGTCGAAACGGTGATGCGCCGCGGAGAGATCGCCATCCCCCACGCCGCCGTCATCACGGTTAGCGTGCGAATAAGGCGCGGATAGTTGGCCAGAGGCTCGCCCATCCCCATGAAAACGTAATTGGTCAAACGCTCATCCGGACCGAGCTCGCGCCGCGCCGCGAATATCTGTCCGGTGATCTCGGCGGTGGTCAAATTACGACGCAGTCCCATCCGCGCAGTCGCGCAGAACTCGCATCCCATCGCGCATCCGGCCTGCGACGAAAGGCACAGCGTGGTGCGATCTTCCGACGGGATAATGACGGTCTCGATTTCCTCGCCGTCGCCGAGCCGCAGCAGGAGCTTGCGCGTGCCGTCCGTCGAGCGCCGCACCGTGGAGACCGCCGCACGAGCGAGCGTGAAGCGCTCGGCCAGCTCGATCCGCAGAGCAGCCGGCAGATCGCGCATCGCGTCGAAAGAATCGACGCCCTTCTGCCACAGCCAATGCGCAATCTGCCGCGCGCGGTACGGACGCTCGCCGACGCTAGCGACTGCGGCCTCGAGATCTTCGAGCAGCAGGTCGCGGAGATCGCGCGACGACTCGGGAGAATCGGGCGAGTCGTCAGTATGCTCGTCGGCGGGTTTCATGAACCCGCCATTGTAACGTAAATCCGCACGCGAGAGCAGGACGCCTCGCGCTCGATTCTTCATGTAGCAAGGTGCGACGCCAAGCGGATGTCAGGGGAGAATTTCCATCGCCGAAAAGAAGAAGGCGATTTCCTGCGCGGCGGTTTCCGGCGCGTCGGAACCGTGGGTCGCGTTGGCTTCGATATTCTGGCCGAACTCGCGGCGAATTGTTCCCGCCGCGGCCTTTTTGGGGTCCGTCGCACCCATCAGCTCGCGCCATTTAGCGATCGCACCGTCGGCGCCGAGCACCACGACCACCACCGGTCCCGAGGTCATGTACTTGCACAAGTCGCCATAGAACGGCCGCGCCTTGTGCACCGCATAGAACATCTGCGCCTGCTCCTGCGAGAGATGCAGCTTGCGCAGCGCGCGAATCGTGAGCCCCGAGGCCTCGATACGCTTCAGGATGTCGCCGGTCAGTCCGCGCGAAACCGCATCAGGCTTGATGATTGCGAGAGTCTTTTCCATCTGGTTGATCTCGTGTGCGCCCCTAATTCTTCGGGGCTTTGCCTTCGAGCACCGCTTTCATGGTCGAGCCCAAGTCGGCGGGGCTCATCGCGACCGTGATTCCGGCCGCCTTGAGCGCCGCGATCTTGTCGGCCGCGGTTCCGCGTCCGCCGGAGATTATCGCGCCCGCATGGCCCATCCTGCGGCCTTTGGGGGCGGTCTGTCCGGCGATAAACGCGACCACGGGTTTCTTAAAGTGATGCTTCACATAATCGGCGGCTTCTTCCTCGGCCGATCCGCCGATCTCGCCGATCATGATCACCGCATCGGTCGCCGGATCCTCGTTGAACAGGCGCATCGCCTCGGTGTGATTGGTGCCGACAATCGGGTCGCCGCCGATCCCGATGCAGCTCGACTGCCCGATTCCGAGCTGGGTGAGCTGATGCACCGCTTCGTAGGTCAGCGTTCCCGAGCGCGAGACCACGCCGACGCGGCCCGGCTTGTGGATGTATCCCGGCATGATGCCGATCTTGCACTCGCCCGGCGTGATGATTCCCGGGCAGTTGGGCCCAATCAGCCGCGATTTGGAAGACTTCAAGTATTGCTTCACCTTTACCATATCGAGCACCGGGATGCCCTCGGTGATGCAGATTACCAGCGGAAGCTCGGCGGCGATCGCCTCGAGGATCGCGTCGGCCGAAAATGCCGGCGGCACATAGCTGACCACCGCGTTGGCGCCGGTCGCGCGCACTGCCTGCTCGACGGTATCGAAGATCGGAATCCCCTCGAAGGTCGTGCCGCCTTTGCCCGGTACTACTCCGCCGACCATCTGGGTGCCGTATTCCTTGCACGCGCGGGTATGAAACTGTCCGGTGGCGCCGGTGATGCCCTGGGTCAGGACGCGGGTGTTTTTGTTGACGAGAATGCTCATTGCGGATTATTTCCCCACTCCGATTGCCTGGGTCACGCGCCGCGCGGCGTCGGCCATGTCGGCCGCGGCGATCACCGCGATACCGGACTCGGCCAGAATTTTCTTGCCCTTGTCCACGTTGGTGCCTTCCATTCTGACTACCAGCGGGATGCTGAGCTTGACCTGGCGCGCGGCTTCGACGACGCCTTGTGCGAGCACGTCGCATTGCATGATCCCACCGAAGATATTGATCAGCACCGCCTTGACCCGGCTGTCCGAGAGCAGGATGCGGAACGCCGCGGCAACTTTCTCGGTGTTGGCGCCGCCGCCGACGTCGAGAAAATTGGCCGGCTCCGCGCCAAAGAACTTGACGATATCCATCGTCGCCATCGCCAGCCCCGCGCCGTTGACCATGCATCCGATATTGCCGTCCAGATGCACGAAACTCAGATCGTATTTCGCCGCCTCGGTCTCGTCCTTGTCTTCCTCGTTCGGGTCGCGCAGCTCGCGGATATCGGGATGACGGAAAAGCCCGTTGTCGTCGAACGACATCTTGGCGTCCAGGCAGATGACGCGGCCGTCCTGCGTGACCACCAGCGGATTGATTTCGACCAGCGACGCGTCAGTCTCGACAAACGCTTTGTAAATCGCAGCGAGCAATCCTGCGAACTGACCCACCTGCTTGTCCTTGAGGCCGAGCGCGAACGCGATCTCGCGTGCCAGAAACGGCGCCATGCCCAGCAGCGGATTGACGACTTTTGTGATGATCCGCTCGGGTGTCTTCGCGGCGACTTCCTCGATCTCCATTCCGCCTTCGGTGCTGGCGATAACCGACACTGCGCCCGCCTTTCGATCGACCAGCATCCCGAGGTAAAGCTCACGCGCGACGGCGCTGGCTTCTTCGACATACACGCGCCCGACGACGCGCCCCTCGGGACCAGTCTGATGCGTGACCAGCGGCTTGCCGAGCAGGTTCTTGGCGAAGATGCGCGCTTCTTCGGCGGAGGAGATCAGCTTCACGCCGCCCGCCTTGCCGCGGCCGCCCGCATGAATCTGCGCCTTGATGACGGCCTTGGGCACGCCGAGCGCGGTGAAGGCTGCGGCGGCTTCGTCTGGAGTCGATGCAGCTTGCCCCTTGGGAACGGGCGCGCCGAAGCGCCCGAGAATCTGCTTGGCTTGAAATTCGTGGATGTTCATCAACTACCCTCTGAAACAACTTACGGGAAAATCTGGAACCCCGGACCGCCGGCGACGATTCACCTCGCTCGCCGAGACCCTTCGCTTCGCTCAGGGTGACCGCTCGGGCACGCCTCGCGGTCAATTCCCAGCCGCGATCACCTTGTCCATCGCGTCGACCAGTTCCTTGACGTGCGCGACCGAGCTATCGAACGCCTCCTTTTCGGCCGCGGTCAGCTCGATCTCGATCACGCGCTCGACTCCGCCGCCGCCGATCACCACCGGCACGCCCGCGTACAATCCCTTCACGCCGTATTCGCCTTCGAGGTACGCGGCGCACGGCACCACTTCCTTGCGATCGAGCATGTAGGACTCGACCATCTTGTAAGTCGCGCTTCCGGCGGCGTAGTAGGAAGAGGTCTTCATCAGGTTGACGATCTCGCCGCCGCCGTTGCGGGTGCGGGTCTCGATTTCGTCGAGCCGCTTGGCCGCGATCAGCTTGGCCACTGGCACTCCGCCGATCGTCGTATAGCTGCGGACCGGGACCATGTCGTCGCCGTGGCCGCCCAGGACGGTCGCGCTTACGCTCTCGACCGAGACCTTCAACTCCATCGCAAGGAAGGTCCGGTAGCGCGCGGAATCGAGCACGCCGGCCTGTCCTACTATGCGATGCTTCGGGAAGCCGGTGACGCGCTTCAGTTGCGTCACCATCGCGTCGAGCGGATTGGTCACCGCGATCACGAACGAGTCGGGAGCGTACTGCTTGATCGCGACGCCGACGTCGTTCATCACCTTGGCGTTGATCTTGAGCAGATCGTCGCGGCTCATGCCGGGTTTGCGCGGCGACCCGGAGGTGACGACGCAGCAATCGGCCCCGGCGATATCCTTGATATCGGTGGTGCCGATCACCTGCGCGTCGATTCCCAGGACCGGCGCGCTCTCCGCCATGTCGAGCGCTTTGCCCTGCGGCATGCCGTCGATAATATCGTAGAGGACGATATCGCCGAGGTTGCGCAGAAAGCACAGATGCGCGCAGGTCGCGCCGACGTTGCCGGCGCCGATGAACGCAATTTTTCTTCTAGCCACGCCTGAATTACCGCCTGAGCAGGATATCGGGTCTAAAGAATGTCTTATAGTCGGTTTTCTGCTAATGAGGCAATCTTAAGTGAACGCGCGGCGGCAGTTCGATGCCGCAAGGCGTGGAGTTAATTAGCAACCTTCGATATGGAAGTGAAGCCGCGGTCGATATAGAAATCTCGTCGGGAGCAACGATGATCGTCCTCGAGACTGCGCGGCTTCGCGGGCGCGCGCCGCGCGAGGCCGACCTGCCGCATCTGCGCGTGATTCACAGCGATCCGCGCGCGATGGCGACGCTGTCCGGCGATGGGCGGCCCGCCGGAGAGGAGTACAGCGCCGGCGTGCTGGCGCGGATGCGCGAGCATTGGGAGCGCTTCGGTTTCGGCGTGTGGATGCTGTTCGAGAAAGAAGGCAACCGTTTCGCCGGCTACGCCGGAATTCGTCATCTCGAATTGGAAGGCGCGCCGGAGATCGAGCTGCTCTACGCGATTCGATCCGACAGGTGGCGAAGAGGATACGCGAGCGAGGCCTCGCGCGAGGTTCTGCGGCTCGGCTTTCGCGAGCTCGCGCCCGCAAGCGTGATCGCGTTCACGCTGCCGCACAATCGCGGGTCACGCGGCGTGATGGAAAAATGCGGGATGCGCTTCGAGCGCGGCCTCACTCACGCGGGATTGCCGCACGTGCTCTATCGCATCACCGCCGCGCAATTCGCGGCATTCACGCGTAGCGCAGCCACCTGATGATCTCGCGCAGCGTCGGGCGCTTGCCGTACATCAGGATTCCCACCCGGTAAATCCGCGCCGATATCGTGAGCGCAACCCACACCGTTGCGAGCAGGATCGCCGCCGACAACGCGATCTGCCAAATCGGCGGATGCCCCATCAGTATCCGCGCGTACATCAATATCGGCGAGGAAAACGGGATCATCGATCCTGCGACGACGATCGGCGTCCCCGGCGAAAGGATCGCCGGCTCGACCAGCACCGTGGTGGCGATCAGAGGCAGCATGATCACGAAGGTCCATTGTTGGGCTTCGTCCGGTGAATTGAACGACGCGCCCACGGCCGCGTAAATCGAGCTGTAGAGCAGGTAGCCCAGAATGTAATAAACCGCGAACCACGCGATCATGCTGCCGCCGGATTGCAGCGCCTGCGCCGCTACCCGCGCCATCGGGCTTGCGGCGGCGATCGCCGCGGCGGCGATAAACCAGATCGCCACCTGAGTGACTCCGAGCGCGCCGATCCCGATCACCTTGCCGGCCATCAATTCGTCCGCGCTGGTCGAGCACAGCAGCACTTCGGTAATCCGGGAGCTCTTCTCGTCCAGCACCGCGCGCATCACCATGATCCCGTACGACATCAGCGAGATGAACATCACGAAGACCAACATCCCTACCATCAGGATCGCGACCTCGTTCTGCGGATGCAGCGACGGCGGATTAATGTCGGCGGTGCGGAAGTTCACCCGCGCCAGGAGCGTGCGTGCCTGGTCGGTTTCGATTCCGAATGGCGCGAGTCCGCGCTCGGTCCAAGCGAACCAGACCGCGGCGTTGAGCTCGCCGGTCACGCCAAATCCGATCGCGGCGGGACGCGCGAACACGGCGCGGCGCGCTCCGGCCGGGTCGGTGTCGATCCATAGATAGCCATCTATCTCGCGCGAGCGGATTTGCCGATCCAGATGCTCGCGCAGCGTGGGCGATGGCGCCGATTCGAGCGTGACCAGGAATCCGCGCGGGTCGCTGTGCGCGAGATCGGCGGCGATCGCGGCGCCGAGCTCACGGTCCGCCGTGACGATCGCGATTCGCATGGTCGGATGCGCTCCTGTCGCCGCAACATCGCTGGCGATGAAGCGCGGCAGCAACAGTATTGAGCTGAAGATGAGCGGCAGGATCAGGGTCGAGAACCAGAACGAGCGCGTGCGTACGCGCTCGAGGTATTCGCGCCGCGCAATCAGCCAGACGCTGCGCAAGCTGATGCGGCTACGCATCGCGGCGGCTCACGCAGTCGATGAAAATTTCTTCGAGCGACGGCTCCATCAGCTCGAAGCGCGAGATTCGCGCTGCCGCGGCCGCGGCGTGCAGGAGCTCCTGCGGATCGGCGCCGGCGCGGAGCTTGAGTTCGAGATGATTGCCGAAGTCGCTGCGCGTCTCGACCATCGGATGCCCCGCGAGCAGTCCGTTTGGGCCCGCGTAATCGATCTGGACGAAGCGCTGGCCGTATTGCGATTTTATCTCGCGCAGATTGCCCTGCAGTATCGCGCGTCCGCCATTGATTAAGCAGATCGCGTCGCAAAGCTTCTCCGCCTGGTCCATCCGATGCGTCGAAAGCACAATGGTGCGGCCCTGCCCTTTCAGTTCGAGCAGAATTTCCTTGAGCTCATTGGCATTGACCGGATCGAGCCCGCCGAACGGCTCGTCCATCACTATAAATTCCGGGTCATGAATCAACGCGGCGACGAACTGGATCTTCTGCTGCATCCCTTTGGACAGCTCTTCGACCCGGCGCTCGAACCAGTCCTCGAGTTCGAGCCGCGCGGTCCATGCGCGTCCGCGCTCGAGCGCCTGCGCCGCGGTGAGTCCCGCTAACTGGCCAAGGAAGCCTAGATTCTCGCGCACCGTCATCCGGCGGTAGAGTCCGCGCTCTTCGGGAAGGTAGCCGACTCTGCTGAGCGTCGCGCGCACGATCGGTGCGCCGAAGACGCGGACCGCGCCGCTATCGGGCCGCGTGATCCCGATCATCATGCGGATGGTGCTGGTCTTGCCCGCTCCATTGGGGCCGAGCAGGCCGAAAACCTCACCGCCGGAGATCGACAGTGACAGGTCATCGACCGCGACCAGGCCGTCGTAGCACTTGCGCGCGCGCTCGAGCTCGACGGTTACCGGCATCGCGGCTCAATGCGCCCAGACTTGCTGCGGATTGGTCTCCCACGGATAGACATGGACCATCCATCCGAACAGGACCGGAAAGAACCTGCCACCGGCGGCACTGCACGCAGCCTCGGTAGTGATGGTTCCGCGAGGGCCGAACTTCGTCCAATCAGCGGCGGCCGCGGCAGCGCCTTTCTTTGGAATACAAATGTCGATGTGCTCATGCCACCTTGCGACGCTCAGCGGCACGCGCGAGTTAAGCCTGTCCTCGTCCCACCGGCGCGGCGCGGTGTACATCGCGCCGACCAGCTTGTATCCGCCGTTGGCGGTGCGTTGGTAGAGCAGAGAAGTCGGCTCGGACGGATCGAACTTGAAGGCCGCCTTGAGCGCATAAGTCCACTTGGTGAAGTGGACGATCTTCTGATTTTTGAACTCCGGATGAAACGGCTTGTAACCCGTCGCTTCGGCCGCATGGTAGTCCTGATATTTTGCCAGCGCGGTCTTGAGCGTCGCGACGAGCTGGTCGCCGCGTTCGGTATCGGTGGGATTTGCGGGGCGCAAATCCGTCCACTTCATATGGTCCTTCATGTCGCCCATGTCGGCGCCGCCGATATGCGAGTCGTGCATGTCATTCATATCGTGCATATTCATCGAGGACATCGCATCGGTATCGCCCGGGCTCATCGGCATCGTGCCGCCCGTCTCGGCGAAAGCGGAGGCCGCGAACGTTAACGCGAATACGAACGCGAGCGGCAGACCAAACTGATGATATTTTGCCGGCATCACGATGACCTCGCGGGGATTCTACAGGCGTCGAGAGGAGAATTTCCAATACGCGTCACTCGACGATCAATTTCACCTGCTGCAGGGGGATTTGAGTGCTGTCGGACGCGAGGCCGTTTAAGGCGCGGAATTGTTTTTGCGGATATTTGTCGAACGCGCAGCGCTTGGCGAGCGTCGCAACGGTATCGTTCTTCGCGACCGTGACGAGCTTTATTTTGCGCGGCTTGAGCAGCGCCGCCTCGGCCGCCGAAAGCCTTTTGAACGTACCTGCGGTCTGTGCGAATGCGGGCGCGAGCGCCTGGGCGCGCTGCGCGGGCGCGATGAATCGAAAACGGTAGATATGCGCCGCATCCATCCGAATCGCGACGATCCGCATGGTGACCGGTCCCTGTTTGGTCTGCGCAGTCGCGATCGCGGTCGCGGCTTCGAGGCCGTTTATCTCGCCGCGCCTGACCTCGCGCACCTCGATCTCCTTGGCCCACACCTGCCGGATATATCCAGTCATCGCGAGGCTGCTGGTCTCGGGCGCGCTGTCGAAGATGATCATCGCGTTGTCCGGACCCGCGGCATAGATAGCATCT
>JBARDN010000147.1:0-8202 GCA_049795175.1 Binataceae bacterium (SeqCode)
CGGTTACATCGTTCCGACCAGCAGCCCCGTGTCCTTGGTCATCTTGATCGCGCCATGCGCCGCGATTTCAGCTTCCAGATGTTCGCGCAACGCACCCTTTGCTCCGGCGACCCGAGTCCCGACATCGAGGACGTCGATTCGAGATAAGCCATCACCGGCGCGGCGTCGGTCACGACCAGCGAATCCGGATAGCGCTCGATGGTCGCATGCTTGAACGTCTGGCCGAAGCACTCGTAGCCATTGTCCAGGCCAAAGCGCCGCGGCGCGCGCCCGGTGGTTGCGCCGGGGATGAAGCGGCCAACCATTTCGTCGAACTCGCGCATATTCGCGGTGCTCATCGTCGCCGCGTAAACCGAGCCTCCGGGGCGGAGCACACGGCGGAATTCGCGGGCGGACTATGCCGGCGCGCGTCGTGGTTTATGCTCACTGATTCCGTGCAGGATCACTTCAAGCGCCTGCGCCGCTGATGCCTCGATATCGAAGCGTCCCTCGCGCTGGGCCCATGCGGACACAAAGCCGAAAAACGCAGCGAACGCCGACAGCGCCGCAGCCACCGGATTGACGCGCGCGCGAAACTCGCCGCTTGCCTGTCCGCGCCGGACGACATCGGCCAGCAACTCGATTAAGTCACCGGTCTGCTGCTCGTTGCGGCTGCGGATCGGAGGCCGCACCAGGACCTCGCGGATCACAAGCCGCAGCACATCAGGATGCTGCGCCGCCATCCCGGCCAGCATCTTGAACGCGGCGCGCAACGCGGCGGTCGCACTGCCGCGGTACTTCGCAAGCATCGCGGCAATTTCCTCGTTCGCGCGCCGGAGGTATTCGGTCAGCAGCGCTTCCTTGGCCGGAAAATGCAGGAAGAAGGTCGCGCGGGCGACGTCGGCCGCCTCGCAGATATCTTCAATCGTAACCGCATCGAAACCGCGCCGTATAAACAGCGTAATCGCGGCTTGATAGATCTCGCCTCGGGTGCGTTCTTTCTTGCGATCGCGGCGCGACTGCACAACTTGAAGCGGCGCAATCTTGCGTTGGATGGACACAGACATACAACTGTACTCTAGTCTAGTAATTGAGGGCGGTTCGGGAAGCAAGGGCGCGCATGCGACAGCACTCGCGCCGGAAATCGTTCACGTATAAAATAATTGCACGGCGAGTGCACGGAGAGTCATTCAGTGTCCGAATCCAATGTGAAAGGTGGCCGCGGCGAGCGAATCGTTATCGATTTCGAGATGCTGCGCTCGTTTGGCGGACGTAACTTTCGCGACCTTGGCGGACGTCCGGTCCGCGGCGGCCACCGCATACGCACCGGACGCATCTATCGCTCGGCACACCTGGCCGAGGTTCCGGCGGGAAACCCGCTGCATGAGATCGAGCTCAAGACTTTGGTCACGCTGCAGAGCAATCCCGAGGTGCGCCATCTTGGACGGCCGCATCAGGTGATCATGGAGGGCGTCCGCTGGGAGCATATTCCGATGGGCGACGAATGGTTCACCGAGCGCGGCTACGAGCGCATGAGAGCCGAGCCGGGACAGGAGCACTACACACTGGTGATGCACTTCCGGCACGACTGGCGCCGTTTCTTCAAGCTGCTCGCGGAACGCACCGTCTATCCCCTGCTCTTCCATTGCTCGGCGGGCAGGGACAGGACGGGAGTCGGCGCGGCGATGATTCTGGCGACGCTGGGCGTCGAGCGCGAGGTAATCATCGAGGATTTTCTTGCGAGCAACGCAACCTTTCCTGACGCGCCGCTCGCTGCCGCGCAGCTTCATCCGGTGTTCGACCTGATCGACGAAAAAGGCGGCGTGGACGGTTTTATGCGCGAGGTTATCGGCATCGGTGCGGCCGACCTCGAGGCGATTCGCGCAGATCTGCTCGAGGCGTGATCGCGCTACGCGGGCAGATAGCCCTCGCGCAGCAGCGACTTGGCGATGATCATCCGCAGCACTTCGCTGGTGCCCTCTCCGATCTCGGCGAGCTTCGCGTCGCGCATGTAACGCTCGACCGGAAAGTCCGTCACGTAGCCGTATCCGCCGTGAATCTGCACCGACTTGGTCGTTGACCACATCGCGGTCTCCGAGGCGAACAGCTTCGCCATCGCGGCCTCGCGCGCGTACGGTTTGCCGGCGTCCCTGAGCGCGGCGGCGCGACAAATCAGCACCCACGAGGCTTCGATGCGCGTCGCCATGTCGGCGAACATCCATTGGATTGCCTGGAAATCGGCGATGCGGCTGTCGAACTGGCGCCGCTCGAGCGCATAGGTGCGCGCTTCCTCGAATGCGCCGCGCGCGATTCCAGCGGCAAAGCCTGCGATTCCGATGCGGCCGCCTTCGAGAATTTTGAGCGTCTGCCGATAGCCAGCGCCGAGTTCGCCGATCAGGTTGCGCGCGGGAATCGTAACGTTCTCGAAAATTACTTCGGCAGTGTCGGACGCATGCAGCCCGAGCTTTTCGATTTTCTTTCCGTTCGACAATCCCGCCGTGCCGCGATCAACGATGAACGCCGAGATTCCGTCGCGTCCCTTGGCCGCATCGGTCACCGCCATCACCACGTACACGTCGCCGACACTGCCGTTGGTGATGAACATCTTCGAGCCGTTGAGCTGGAAATTATCGCCGGAGCGAACCGCGCGGGTTTTCATCGCAGCGGCGTCAGAGCCCGAGCTCGGCTCAGTCAGACACCATGCGCCGAGTTTTTTCGCGGCCAGCATGTCCGGCACGTACTTGTCGCGATGCTCGTCGCTCGCGAACGCGGCGATATGCCCGCTCGAGAGCGACATGTGCGCGGCGCAAGTCAGTCCGATCGACGCGTCGTAGCGCGACAGCCCCTCGACGACGAGCACCTGCGAGAGGGTGCCCGCGGCGCCACCGCCCCATTTCTCGGGAAACGCGACGCCCAGGAATCCCAGCGCGCCGAGCTTTTCGATCACTTCACGTGGGAAGGTTTGGTCCTTGTCCCACTTCGAGGCGAACGGCTTGATTTCGCGCTCGGCGAATGCGGCGAGGGTATCGCGGATGCGCTGCTGCTCTTCGGTAAGATCGAAATTCACGCGACGCGCCTATTGCCTTGCGCTCACGTTGTCGCGAACCCATTTGACGATGTCCTCGGTGGACGCGCCGGGAGTAAAAATCTGGCGCACGCCCGACTGCTTGAGCTTGACCGCGTCGTCATCGGGGATAATTCCACCGCCGAACACTGCGACGTCGTCGGCGCCGCGCTCTTTCAAAAGGCGCAGCACTTCCGGGAACAGCGTCATGTGCGCGCCCGAAAGAACCGACAATCCCACTGCGTCGACGTCTTCCTGGACCGCGGCTTGCGCGATCATTTCCGGCGTCTGATGCAGGCCCGTGTAGATTACCTCGAAGCCGCCATCGCGCAGCGCGCGTGCGATAATTTTTGCGCCCCGATCGTGTCCGTCGAGGCCCGGCTTCGCCACCAGGATTCTGAGTCGCTTGTCAGCCATTGCTTAAATCCAGCCCGGATCGGTGTACACCCCGAACTCTGCGCGGAAGATGTCGCTGATTTCACCGACGGTCGCCTCGCTGCGCACCGCGTCGCAGATCGGGTCCATCAGATTTTCGCCCGAGCGGCACGCCTCGGACACGCGCGTCAGCGCGGCTTTCAGCGTCGCCGCGTTGCGCTCGCGTTTCATTTTGCGCACGCGATACACCTGCTTCTCTTCGATCGCAGGATCGATCCGCATCGTCTCGATCGGAATTTCCTCAGGCACCGAATATTTGCTCACACCGACGATGGTCTTCTCGTTCTTTTCGAGCTGGCGCTGATAATGAAACGCCGCCTCGGCGATCTCGCGCTGCGGATATCCGGTCTCGACCGCCGCCAGCATCCCGCCCATCGCGTCGATCTTGCCGATATAGTCCATCGCCTCGCGCTCGATTCGATCGGTCAGCGCCTCGATCGCGTAGCTGCCGCCCAACGGATCGATCGTATTCGTGACGCCGGTTTCCTCGGCGATAATCTGCTGCGTGCGCAGCGCGACGGTCACCGCCTGCTCGGTCGGCAGCGCCAGGGTTTCGTCCATCGAGTTTGTGTGCAGCGATTGCACGCCGCCCATCACGCCAGCCAGCGCCTGGATCGCGACGCGCACCACGTTGTTGATCGGCTGCTGCGCGGTCAGCGAGGCGCCGGCGGTCTGCGCGTGCGTACGCAGCATCATCGAGCGCGGATTCTTCGCGCCGAATCGGTCGCGCATCAGGCGCGCCCACATCCGGCGCGCCGCGCGCAGCTTTGCAACCTCTTCGAGAAAGTCGTTGTGTATATTCCAGAAGAACGACAGCCGCGGCGCAAAGTCGTCAACCTCGAGGCCGCGCTTGACCGCCTCTTCCACGTAGCAAAGCCCGTCGGCGATCGTAAACGCCAGTTCCTGCACCGCGGTCGAGCCCGCCTCGCGGATATGGTAGCCGCTGATCGAGACCGCGTGCCATCGCGGCGCTTTCTTCGCGCAGAACTCGATCATGTCGGTCACCACGCGCATCGCGGGCCGCGGCGGACAGATCCATTCTTTCTGCGCGATATACTCTTTGAGCATATCGTTCTGAATCGTGCCGCCAACGCTCTCCCACGGAATTCCCGCACGTTCCGCGACGACCAGGTACATCGCGAGCAGAACCGAGGCCGAACAGTTGACGGTCATCGAGGTCGTAACCTTGTCGAGCGGAATCTTGTCAAACAGGCGGGTCATATCGTGGATGGTGCTGACCGACACGCCCTCGCGTCCGACTTCGCCCTGCGCGCGTTCGTGGTCGGCGTCGTAGCCCATCAGCGTCGGCATGTCAAACGCGGTCGAAAGGCCGTCCTGTCCCTGCTTGAGCAGATAGTGGAAACGCTGATTGGTGTCTTCGGCGAGGCCGAAGCCCGCGAACTGGCGCATCGTCCAGAAGCGTCCGCGATACATCGAGCCGTACACGCCGCGGGTGTAGGGGAACTCTCCCGGATTTCCAAGCGACGTGTCGTAATCGCCGCGCACGTCTTCCGGGGTGTAGAGCGGCTCGATCTCCATGTCGGAGACGGTCGAGAAGCGCGCGGGCCGTTCGGCGGCCCGCTTGAAAGTGGTTTCGAGCCAATCTTTTTTCGAGCTCACGTTATCCTCACCGCGACCCGGATTCAGTGTCCGAGAACCTGGCCCGCGATAACCAGGCGCTGGATCTCCGACGTGCCCTCGTAGATTTCCGTGATCTTCGCGTCGCGGAAATAGCGTTCGACCTTGAACTCACGGGTATAGCCGTAGCCGCCGTGAATCTGAATCGCTTCGGTGGCGGCTTCCATCGCGGTTTCAGCCGCGAACAATTTCGCCATCGCAGATTCCTTGGTGCACGGCTTGCCCGCATCCTTGAGCGCAGCCGCGCGCAGCGTCAGCAGACGGGCCGCATCGACGGCCAGCGCCATATCGGCGAGCTTGAACTGGATCGCCTGATGCTGCGCGATCGGACGGCCGAAGGTCTGGCGCTCCTGCGCGTATTTGAGCGACGCTTCGAGCGCGGCGCGTCCGATTCCGATCGCCTGCGCCGCGATTCCGATCCGTCCGCCGTCGAGGGTTTTCATCGCGACCTTGAAACCTTCGCCCTCGCCCATCAGCAGGTTTTCGCGCGGCACGCGCATATCGCTGAAACTGAGCTGCGCCGAGTGCGCGCCATGAATTCCCATCTTGTCTTCGACTCGCGTCACCGCCCATCCCGGCGAGCTGGTCTCGACCGCGAACGCGCTGATTCCGTGATGCCCCTTCTCGGGCGCGGTCATCGCGAACACAATTGCAACGCCGGCCTGCGGAGCATTGGTGATGAAATTCTTGGTGCCGTTGATCACGTAGCTGTCGCCGTCAAGAATCGCGCGGGTCTTCTGGCCGGCGGCATCCGAACCTGCCTGCGGCTCTGTGAGCGCAAAGCATCCGAGCCATTCACCCGACGCCATCTTCGGTAGGAACTGCGCCTTCATCTTGTCGCTGCCCAATCCCAGGATCGGCCACGACGCGAGCGAGCAATGCGCCGAGACGATCACGGCAGTAGAGGCGCAAGCGACAGCCAGCTCCTCGACCACCAGCGCGTAGGCGACCTGGTCGAGGCCGGCGCCGCCAAAATTTTCCGGGATAAAGGTGCCGAGGATTCCGAGGCGCCCGAGTTCGTCGATCGCGGCTTCAGGAAACTGATGCGTCCGGTCGCATTCGACGCCGATCGGTTCGAGCTTCTCGCGTGCGAAGCGGCGCGCGGTGTCGCGCGCGGCGCGCTGCGACGAGTTCAGTTCCAGGTCCATCGATTCAGTTTTAGCCCAGAAGTCCGACAGGGTCGATAGAAGCAGTCGGCTGTTTCGGAACCGGCGTTCAGAGCGGCCGCTAAATCAGCGATGCTTCCACACCGGCGGGCGCTTGGCGACGAACGCCTCGGTGCCCTCGACGCGATCTTCGCTGGCGAAGACCACGCCGAACGCTTCCTGCTCGTAGCGCAGCCCCGCGTCCTCTTCCATCGTCGAGGCGGCGCGCAACGCGGCCTTTGCCTGGCGCAGCGCGAATGCGGATTTCCCGGCCAGCTTGTCGGCCAGAGCATGCGCCGCCGCGATAAGCCCTTCGGGAGCGACGACCTGGATCGCCAACCCGAGTGCGAGCGCGCTTTTCGCGTCGAGCAGGTCTCCCGTCATGATCAGTTCGCGCGCTTTGGCGTGGCCGATGCGATGCGCCAGGCGCTGCGTGCCGCCGAAGCCGGGAATCAATCCGAGGTTGATCTCGGGCTGGCCGAAGCGCGCCTTCTCGCTCGCGATTATCAGATCGCAGGCGAGTGCGAGCTCCGTGCCGCCGCCGAGTGCGAAGCCGTTTACCGCCGCAATAACAGGAATCGGCAGATCTTCGAGACTCGCGAGCGTGCGATGCCCCAGCCGGGAGAATTCGAGACCCTCGGCCGGCGTCATCTTGCTCATCGCGGCGATATCGGCGCCCGCGACGAACGCGCGATCGCCGGCGCCGGTGATGATCAACACGCGCACCGAAGGGTCGTGGCGAATATCGCGGATAACGCGCGTGATGTCCTCGAGGACTTCGCGATTCAGCGCGTTCAGCGCGGTGGGCCGATTTACGGTGAGCGTCGCGATTGGACCGGAATCAAAAATTACCGTGGCGAGTTCCATCTCCTATGTATAGCAGCGGCGCGAGCGATTGCCACTCGCGCCGCGTGCTGGATTCCAACGGATCAGGAATCGAAGGCTCGCTACCGGCTACAGGTCAGGGTGTTCCGCACAACGTGCCGTTGACGTCGCATTGCGGTGTAATACCGCGATCGCGCTGTTGCTGGTTGAGCGCGGTAATCACCGAATCGGTCTGCGCATTTGGACCGCAATTGCAGAGCTGGCTCGCGCAGCAACTGCATTCGGCGGCGGTTTCGGCTTTGATTATTTCCGAGACATCGCACTTCGCCAGGTTCGAGCATGCGGTTCCGAGCAGATCACGATCATTGCACTGGTCGGTGCAAAGCGTCGCGTCGCAGGTGTAACCGGTCTCGACTCCGGCCGTCTGCTGGCAGGAGTTGTATTCCGAACAGACCACTGAACAGTCGACGCCACTGTCGGGCGGCAGGACCGTGGTTCCCGGAACATAGAGCGGGCAGCCAAATCCTCCAGGAGCGTCTGGCAGACAGGCTCCCGGGCTCGGCACCGCGGCTGCGGCCTGTGCCACTTTCGGCGGCGCGAAAAAGGTCGCTGCGGGTGTTGGGGTGGCACTCGGCGCGGCGAACGCGGCCGACCAAACGAGATCGTCGCCGAGGGTGCATGCCTGGTTGTTCGTCCCAACCTGATACGGACCGTTGAACACCGGGCACGAGCAACTATCGAT
The DNA here is from genome assembly GCA_049795175.1 of Binataceae bacterium (SeqCode). Classification (GTDB taxonomy): domain Bacteria; phylum Desulfobacterota; class Binatia; order Binatales; family Binataceae; genus JBARDN01. Next base: position 7,829 of record JBARDN010000147.1, read on the forward strand.
TTGCGGCTGGCCAGTCTTGAAGCACGGCGCCGTCATGCATCCGGCGTACTGCGAGGTGGAGCAATTGGTCACTCCGAGTCCGTCGGTAGGTACGCAATCGAAACTGAACGTTGAGTACACCCCGGTGCCGGGAATCAAGGTTCCTTGATTGACCGATTGGCAGACCGGAGCCGAGTTCATCTTTCCGCACAGGCTGCCGTCGACTCCACAGGTGGCGACGGTGTTCTGATAGACCGAACGGTTGAGGATCGCATTGATGTCAACGAAGTAGACGCCGTACGGTATTTCGTAGCATCGGCAGTTGGCGTAATTGCCATCGGCGGTCAGCGTGCAGGATAGGTCTTCGTTGCCGCCGCTCGGTCCTGAGTAATAGC
>JBARDN010000148.1:0-13233 GCA_049795175.1 Binataceae bacterium (SeqCode)
CTACACCGTCAATCTTTACCACCATCGGCGAGCCGAACGGCGACCATGCCAGCTCGTCATCGCGCATCCATTGCACGCGCACCGGTCTCGACGGAACCTCGCGCGCCAGGAGCGCCGCGTCGAGCGCAGCGTCGTCAGCGCCGTTGTGCCCGTAACATCCGGCACCGGGCAGATGGATCACCGTGATCGATTCTTCATCCATCTTCAGCGCATCCGACAAAGCCGCTCGCAGCGGAAAGACGCCTTGCGAATGAGTCCAGACGGTGAGCTTCTCGCTTTCGTAACACGCGACCGCGCACGACGGTCCCATCGCGGCGTGTGCCAGCGGAGGCTTCGAGTAGGTAGCCGAGAGATGAATCGCGCTGTCACCCAAAGCGGGTTTCGCGCCGTGTTCTGACTCGCTATCGATCGAGCGCATAACCGGCAGGCTCTGCGCCCAGTTCTGGCTAATCGATTCGTTCTCGTCTTCGATCCATTTGGCCCCGGCCCGAAGGGCATCGAGCGCCTTGACCGCCTGGTACTCGCGCGCGCAGCAAACGCCAACGAAATCGCCGCTACGCCAAATCTTTACGACCCCAGGCAAGCGCGCAGCCGCCGACACCTCGAGCGTTTTGAGATACGCTCCATTCGAGGGCGGACGCAGCACGCGAGCATGCAGCATTCCCGGAAGGTCCAGATCTTGAATGAATCCGCCACCAGTAATCTTTCGCGGAAGGTCAAGGCGCGCAACGCTCCGTCCGATCTGGGTCGCGTGGCTCCGCTCACTCAGTGGCCCATTCCCTGTGATTCGGTGTTCCCAATCGATCTCGGGCGCGACCTTCCAATAGTCAATCCCCGAACGCGCCCCATCGATGAGAACGGCGCCGTCTTCGACCGTGACGCGCGCGGCATCCGTGCGGAGCATTTGCGCCGCCTTTGCGATAATCGCCTCGCGCAGTTCAGCGCATGCGATTCTGAGTGATGTACCGCCGATTTCGACCGACATACTGCCGGCGGTATAGCTCTCGTTCGGCGAGTACCGGGTGTCGCCCGAGACAACTACGATTCGTGACAGTGGAAGTCTTAATTCCTCCGCCGCAATTTGCGCCATCGCGGTGACTATCCCCTGTCCGAGCTCGACCTTGGCCGTAAACGCGCGAGCGACTCCTGCTGTGCTTAAATCAACCCAGTCTCTGAGGCGTGGATTTTCCTGAAGGCTCCACGGAAGCCCGGGCGCGGTCATTCGTCGCCGCCCTGTGCGACTTTGCGCCACGCCGATTCGATTGCGTTTACGATTCTTCCGTGCGCGCCGCATCGGCAGAGATTCGATGCGAGCTTCGCCACAATTTTATCCCGCGACGGACGCTGCTCGCTTTGAATCAACTCCGCAGCCGCCATGATAATTCCCGACAGGCAATAGCCGCACTGTCCCGCCTGAAAATCAAGAATCGCCTGCTGGATCGGATGCAGATGTTCGAGCATTCCGAGTCCCTCGATCGTGGTGATGGACTTGCCTTCGACCGACCACATCGGCAGTTCACACGATTTCGCCGCGCTGCCGTTGACCAGGACCGTGCACGACCCGCATTGACCGTCGCCGCATCCGAACCGAGTGCCCTTGAGCCCCAGGTCGTCGCGCAAGACATACAGAAGAGGAGTATCGTAATGGTCGACGGCCACCTCAGAGGCTTTCTTATTCACGATCAGATGGTGCGTGGTGCTCATAATATGTATCGAACCGGGTTGGTCCAGATTGCTATTTTGATTCCAGGTTGAGTATTCGCTCCGCGTTGTCTCCGCGAATCGCTAACCGGTCGTTCTCGCTCAATCCGGCCGCGGCGCCCAGGCGCTCGAGTGGATCGTCCACACCCATGTCGAATGGATAATCAGTGCCTATAACTACCTGGCTGGCCCCGGCCCTGCGAACCAGAAACTCGAGCTGTTCGGGCGAGTAAACCAGCGAATCGAACCAAATACGGCGAAGGTAACTACTCGGCAGTTCGCGGCTGGTATGCGACTCGGGCCTGACGCTCCAGCCATGATCGAAGCGGCTAACGTAAAACGGAAAGTATCCGCCGCCATGAGCGGCGCAGAGTTTGAGCCGCGGGAAACGATCGAAGACTCCGCCAAATACGAGATGTGCCAGTGCGATAGTCGTGTCCGCCGGATTGCCGATTAGGTTCGATAAATAGTAAGGAGCGAGCCGCGCACCAAGCGGGCATCCCGCGGGATGCATAAAAATCAGGGCGTCCAACTCTTCGGCCTTGGTCCACAATGGATCGTAACGCGGATCCGCCAGTTCGGATTCATTAACCGCAGTCGAGATGATCGCGCCCTTGAGACCCAGGCCACGAACCGCGCGATCCAGTTGCTCGACCGCTAAGTCCGGATGCTGCATCGATAGCATCCCGAGCCCTACCAGCCGATCCGGGCGGCGCGCACACAGCTCGGCCAATCCCTCGTTCGCGCTCGCGACGATTTTCCGCGCCAGCTCGATGTCCGCCCAGTAGTGATAGATCGGCGCGAGGCTGACCGCCTGCACATCGATGCCCATCGCATCCATCGCGCTGAGCCGCGAATCGACGCCGGCGAACTTCGCCCGATACACGGTCGCCATGAGTTTGCGATTATACTCGGCTGATTCGGCGCCGGTCGCGAGCGCGGCCAATTTATTCGCGCGGGCCCATCCGGGATCTGTCCTGGCGATCGTTTCGGATTGCGGAATTATCGCGTGCGCATGAATATCAATTGCGATATGGCTATTCGATCTCTGCACGCTTCAACCGCCCGCGTCTCGCTGTGATTGACTATCTCCTATCACCTGAGGTTTGAGATAGCGCCCTGCCTGATGCTCGACGACAATGATTCCGCAGTTTGCGGGAACATGCGCGCCAGCCCAATCTCCGGTCATGTGCGCCCACATCGATACCATCACGCCGCCGTGGCTGACGACCACTACGTCATCTCCGGGGAAGCGCACGATCAACTGGTCGAGAATCGGACCGACTCGATCGCGAACGTGTTCATAGGATTCTCCTCCCGGCGGCACCCATCGCCAAGGCCGCGAATGGTCATAGTCAGGCGCCTGGAGGATTGACTCGTAGGGTTTGCCGGCGAACTCGCCAGTTTCGCGCTCGTGCAGACCCTCGCCAATCTCGAACGGGAGGCTCAACTCCGCCGCGATAATCGTCCCGGTATCACGCGCGCGAACGTACGGGCTCGCGATGACAATCCGCGGATTCGCCACTGTACGGATACGCTGCGCCGCTTCCCGCGCCTGAACCTTGCCCAACTCGGTCAGCGCCAGGGTCATCGGCGTGGTGGTAAAGACACGGGTAACGTTGCCTTCACTTTCGCCGTGCCGCACCAGTATCAGCTTGCCCATGTTGAGGTCCCTGTTTTTCTAACGCGCGAAGTCAAAAATGAGATGTTCGTCGGTGAAGAAAATCGTGGAGCGCGCAAAGTCGATGAATTTTGATTCGTCTTGCAAAAGCAGCCTGCCCGCCTCCTGGCCCTCCGGCGTGCTCGTGCCGGCCTGCATGGCTTCGACGCTGTCCCACCATACTTCTGTAATGCCGTCGTAAGGCTCGGCCATCTTGCGCGATTGCGATACTGAAGCGCCGGCCTCGGGCAGGATCGTGTGGCTCTGGATATATTTTCGCGCGCCGATTGCCTTTGCGAGGCGCGTCACCAGCGGCCCGTGTTCGTGCAACCAGTAGTTGTGAAATTCTTTCTCAGAAACATCCGCGCGCTTTCGAATGACATAGACCAGCTTGATCATTTCTCACCTCGATGGATTGACACTCCAATCATTGCCTCAAGCTGGCGCTTCGGGGCAACCTCTCGAATCGCGGCCGCCGCGAACAAGCGGACCTGCGCCCTTGAATCGTGCCCTGCGGCTGGACTACCACTGGAACTCAACTTAACGGAGGACCGACAATGACCAAACTTTATGGCACATCAAAATCACGCAGCGCTCGTTCGCTCTGGGCGCTCGAAGAACTCGGCGTCAAGTACGATCACGTTGCGATGCCCACGACGGAGGCCAAATCCGCCGAACATCTCAAGCGCAATCCGCACGGCCACGTCCCAGTGCTCGAGGACGAGGGCGCGATGGTTTGGGAGTCGATGGCGATCAATCTCTACCTCGCCGAAAAGTACGGCAAGGATTCGCTATGGCCGTCGGACATCGCTTCGCACGCAGACATCTACAAGTGGAGCTTCTGGGCGATGACCGAGGTCGAACCGCGGCTCATGACGATCCTTATGAATCGGGTGTTGAATCCGCCCGACCAGCGCGACGAGAAGGCGGCAGCGGCGGCGGCAGAAGCATTGAAGGCGCCGCTCAAGGCGCTCGACGAGTCTTTGAAGGGCAAGGACTACCTGCTTGGCAAGACCTTCACGATTGCGGATTTGAACGTCGCGTCGGTGCTGAGCTGGGCGGCGATGATGCGGCTGGATCTGTCCGCGACGCCCGCCGTGCAAGCGTGGTTGCAGAAGTGTCTCGGGCGCGAAGCGAATCAGAAAGTCCGCGCACTGAAGTGATCTCGAGACCGCGGAGGCACATTTAATGGAGGGTGATCGTTGATGGGTCCTATCGGGAACGGGATTTTTCTGACCAAAGGCGTCGGCAAGCATCGCGAGAAGCTGAGCTCATTCGAGTTGGCGCTGCGCGACGCGCGAATCGCGGAATTCAACCTGGTCAGGGTCAGCTCGATTTTTCCTCCCGGATGCAAAGTCATATCGATACAGGATGGACTGAAGCTGCTTAGCGCCGGCCAGATTGTTTACGCCGTGATGTACGATAACTCGACCAACGAGCCGCACCGGCTGATCGCGTCGTCGGTCGGCCTGGCGATTCCCGCGGACAAGGAGCAATACGGCTATCTCTCCGAGCACAAGAGCTTCGGCCAGACCGATCAGAAGGCGGGCGACTATGCCGAGGACCTGGCCGCAACCATGCTCGCGACCGCGCTGGGGGTCGAGTTCGATCCGAATGTTTCCTATGACGAGCGCAAGGATATCTGGAAGCTCTCCGACAAGATCGTCCAGACGCGCAATATCACCCAATCCGCGATCGGCGATCGCGATGGCCTGTGGACTACGGTGGTGACGGCCGCGGTCTTCGTTGACGTACGCAACGGCAAATAGAGAGTACCCAGAGCGGGCCTAGCGCGAGTCCCGATAGAACCGCGCAAGGCTCGCCGCGGGGACGCCCAGCCGATAGAGCAGCGCAAAGAGATTCATCAGCACGGCGTAGTATATTGGGCGCTCCATAAATCGCCGGCCCGACACGATCACATTCGCAGGCACTCGAATGATTTTGCCGCGGCGTTTCAAACGACGGCTGAATTCGAGATCCTCCATCAAAGGCTGATCCGGATAGCCGCCGAGATCCCGAAACACGCGAGCATTCACAAAGATCGCCTGATCGCCATACGGCAGCGACGTGTAGCGCGAGCGAAGGTCGGCCAGATGCAACAGGAACCCGAGCCGGCTCCCGCGCGTGTCGGATATCGTCCAGGTCTTGAACGCGCCCGCGACGGCGCCCTGCTGATCGAGCGCGCGATCGACTAGCGCGGCGGCGTCCGGCGGCAGCGACACGTCGGCGTGAAGAAACAGTAACACCTCGCCGCCAGCCGCTTCTGCTCCCGAATTCATCTGACGCGCGCGGCCGCGGCTCGCCTCGATCACCTTGACGCCCGCGAATGACCGCGCGATCGCTACCGTGCGATCGATACTGCCGCCATCGACGACGATCACCTCGCCGATCCCGTCGATACGTCCGAGCGCTTCCAGCGTTTTGCCGATGCGCGCTTCCTCATTGAGCACGGGGATCACAACGCTGATGCGCTTGGTTCGGTTCGATCGGATTTGCTGAAGCACCGCGCTGGTGGCAGGAATAGAGATTTCTCCGCGCGCGATCAAATCCTCCAAATGCGCGAGATCCGCAGGCACATCGACGTCGAACCAGCGCTCTAGCATCCGGACCCTCATGCCGTGGGAACGAAGCCGCGCGACAGTTCGCTCGCACGTGTCGCTCCGACTCCATGGCAGGCCGGCCAACAGGCCGTCGGGGCATTGCGTCAGGCCAATCAAGTAGAAGCCGCCGTCCTCGCTCGGCCCGAGCACCGCTGCGCCGCTGCTTAGCGCGTCGCGCGCCTGATCGAAAATCTTAAGCGGGAGACCCGGCAAGTCACTGCCGACGACCACCGCGGCATCGGCACCCACAAGGGCGCGGCTCAGCGCTCGTTCCATCCGATCGCCCAGGTCGCCGTCGCCTTGCAGCCATATTTCCGCTTCGAGCTCGTCGAAAGCCGGATCGTTTTCCGTGACCGCGAGGATCAGGGTGGCGTCCGCGAGGGTTCGGAGCGACGCCCAGATATCTTTCAAAAATGCGTGTGCAAGATTCGCCGCGCCGGCAGCGCCGACGCTCGGGATGAGCCGGGTCTTCGTCTGGCCCGGCCGAGGAGGTTTCGCGAAGACACAGATGCGCAGCGGAGTGCCCAAGTTTTGTTGCCGTAGTCGCTTGATAGCGTCTATTGTGGATCCACTTCAACCATGCGTTATGACAATTGGACCAGCCTGCTTACGCAAGTCGTCACCGCCGACGGTAAAGTTGACTACTCGCGTCTCGGCGAATGCCGCGAACAGCTCGATCTGGTGATCGCCGATTTCGCCGCGGCCAGCCCGGACTCTGCGCCCGACGAGTTTCCCTGCGACGACGATCGGCTCGCGTATTGGCTCAACGCATACAATGCCTTCACGCTGCACGCGATCATCGCCGAGTATCCCATAAGGTCGGTCTGGAAGACCCGCGACGGCGCATTCTTTCAGCGCCGCCGCCATCTCGCCGGTGGCCGCGCACTCAGCCTCGACGATATCGAGCACGAGATCTTGCGCGGGCGCTTCACCGAGCCTCGCATTCACTTTGCGATCAACTGCGGCAGCAACGGATGTCCACCGATGCGCACCGCGGCGTTCGAGCCCGCGGGCATCCAGGACACGCTGCGCGCAGCGACCGAACAATTCCTGGGCAGCGAATGGAATTGCCGAATCGACCGCGCGAATCGCCGCATCTACGTTTCCCGCCTCTTCAAAATGTACGCTGGAGATTTCGCGGGCATAGAAGGCACAGCAGATGACTACCGCCGCGGCGTCCTTGGCTTCATCGCGCACAATATTCGCGTCGATCCGGGATCAATCGAGGGCTACGAAGTTCTCTACAACATTTACGACTGGGGCCTGAACGATTCCGCGCGAGAGCCGCATCTGGGGCCGATTCTTTTTCACGAGCCTGTTGAGCACTACTCGGCGGCCGACCGCGAGTTGCGCGAGCTGCATCTGTACGAAGGCAACTTTTGCAATCGCACTTGCGAGTGGTGCACGATCAACGGCTCGCCGCACGGATGGTACGAGCCGTACTCGCACGAGGTTCTCGACCAGGCGGCGAAGACCCTCGCAGCTGACGGCAATCTTAAGTTTTACGGCGGCGAGCCTACTCTTCACGCCCGCGCGATCATCGACGCGATACATTACATCCGCTCGCGCGGCTTCAACGGACTGGTCACCGTCTTTTCAAATGGCATCAAGGCCGGCCGGCTGATCGAGATCCTTGAGAGTGATCCGCGCTCTGAAGCAATACTAAATTACTCGATCTACCATGGCCGCGACGCCGAGCCGCTGCCGACTCACGCGAAAGAGCAATTGGAATCCTGGAGCACTGCCCACCCGGGCCGGATTTTCAAAGGCTACAAGGTTTTGTTCCACGCCGGCGCCGGCGCGCGCCGCTCTTACGATCGCGAGCGCGAGGCCGAATACCACGGCAAGGGGACGGGATGCGTGCGATGCTTCCCCGTGCTCACCACCAAGGGACGCTTCCACGCCTGTCCATTCGCCGCTGAAATTGATTCGCCTCACTACGACCTTGGCTCGACGGGAACCGATCCGGCGAAAGTGTTGCGCAACTACCAGACATTCCGGCGCTGGATCGACGACACGCTCGACCCCGCTGCACGCGATCGTGCAATCAGCAGTTGCGAGATGTGCCACACCCGCCTGTCAGAGCTTCCGGTACCCGACTACGATTGAGGCGCGCGTTCGATGCGGTTCGAAAGAAGCCACGAGAAATTGCTGCCGCTGCACCTATTCCTGTGGCGGTTCGCGCGATGGACCACGGTCGCGGTTGCTGTGGTCGCGGGCTCTCTCGCCGTCGGCATCTGTGGCTACCACTATCTGGGTGGCCTGCGCTGGATCGATTCGCTGCTCAATGCGTCGATGATTCTCGGCGGGATGGGCCCGGTCGATACGATCAAGTCCAGCGCCGGGAAAATTTTCGCGTCACTGTATGCGCTCTACAGCGGACTCGCGCTGATCGCGGTCGTGGGAATTCTGATCACGCCCGTCCTGCATCGCTTCCTGCACAAGTTTCACCTCACCAAGGATTAAAGTTCGCGATTGACATCGACGGGCCCCTTCCAGCACTTATGGAAGTCGCAACCCCCGGGCGAGCGAGGAAAAAAATCATGAATTCGAACGACAGCGCCCTTTCCGGGCTTAGGGTAATCGACTGCGCAACTTATGTGGCCGGACCAGCCTCGGCAACAGTGATGTCTGACTTCGGCGCGGACGTAATAAAGATCGAGCGGCCGCCCGAGGGCGACTTGTGGCGCACGTTTCCACAGACCCCTGGCTATCCAAATTCAGAGCTCAGCTACACCTGGCTGCTGACCAACCGCAACAAGCGCAGCATTGCGCTCGACCTTTCGCAGGCGGCCGGACGCGACGCGCTGCTGGCTCTCGTCGCCGGCGCCGACGTCTTCGTCACCAACTACCAATCCTCGCTGCTGAAGAAATTTCGAATCACCTGGGATGATTTGCGCGCCGCAAATCCACGGCTCATCTACGCCCAAATCACCGGATACGGCGAGCGCGGCGAAGATGCGGACTCTCCGTCGTTCGACGGCCTCGCATACTGGGCACGCTCTGGCTTGATGGCTACGGTCACCGGCGCCGACGGCACGCCCGCCAGTGCACGGCCCGCGATGGGTGATCATCCCACCGCGATGACTTTGTTCGCAGCAGTCATGCTCGCATTGTATCGGCGCGAGCGCACCGGCCTTGGATCCAAGGTCAGCACTTCGCTGATGGCGGCGGGCGCATGGGCGAACAGCGTGGACATCCAGGCCAAGCTCTGCGGAGCGCGATTTCCCGAGCGCAAGCCAGGCGACCGTCCGATAAATCCGCTCATCGCCGGCTATCCGAGCAGCGACCACCACGCGATGATCATCGCCTTGCTCGATCCCGAACGCGAATTCCCGCGCTTGTGCCGCGCGCTCGGCGAATCCGAGCTTGCAACCAATCCGTTGTTCGCGACGTTCGAGGCCCGAAAGGAAAACGCGGCCGTCCTCTACGCGATCCTGCAATCGCAATTCGAATCCCGGCCGCTCAGCGAATGGCGGCAGTTATTTCGCGAGCACGATATAAAATGGTCGCCGCTGCCGACGCTCGAGGAAGCGGTGCGCGATCAACAGATGCGCGATTGCGGCGCGATCATCAACTTCGATTATCCCGGCGTCGGCCGGCTCGAAACTGTCGACAGTCCGATCTTTGTGGCCGAAAGTCCCAAGCGCGCCCCCGAGCCGCCTCCCGCCTTCGCGATGCACACGCGGGAGATCCTGAAGGAAGCGGGCTACAGCGAGCAGCAGGCCACGCGCCTGATTGAAATGGGCGTGGCGGTCGCTCGCGATCAGAAGTGACGGCTTGAGCGAACCGCGGGAGCGCGCAGATGGACCTATCCGAGATCGATCTATTGAATCCGGACCGTTTCGTGCCGCGCGTGCCTGACGAATGGTTCACTTACCTGCGCCGCCACGCTCCCGTTTTCAAGCATCCCGAGCCCGGCGGGCGCGGCTTTTGGGTCATCACCCGCTACGATGACGTGGTCGCGGTGAATCGCGATTCCGAAATCTACTCCTCCGAGCAGAAGTTCGGCGGAGTCACCGCGTTGGAGGATCTTCCGCCCGGATCGGACCTGGCTTCGGAAGGCCGCATGATGCTGACGATGGATCCGCCGGATCACACTCGCTACCGCTCTCTGGTCAACCGCGGATTCACGCCACGGATGATCAGCGCGCTGGCGCAGGGTATCCGCACTGCGGTCGGCACGATCCTCGATCGTGCGATTGCGAAGCGCGAATGCGACTTCGTCCTCGAGGTTGCCGCCGAACTGCCGCTGCAGGTTATTGCCCAGTTGCTCGGCGTGCCCTTCGAGGATCGCCACAAGCTGTTCGAGTGGAGCAATCGCATGATCGGAAGCCGCGATCCCGAATACGCGGTCAGCGAGGAACTCGCACGCAGCGCCGCGATCGAGATGTTCATGTACTCGGGCGCTCTCGCCGCCAAGCGCCGCGAGGAGCCGCGCGACGATATCGTGACTGCGCTGCTGGGTGCCGAGATCGCCGGCGATCGCCTCTCGGAGATGGATTTCAATCTCTTTTTTCTGCTGCTCGCGGTCGCCGGCAATGAGACAACGCGCAACGCGTTGGCGCACGGCGTAAACACGCTCATCGATCACGCCGATCAGTACCGGATGCTCACCGAGCGGCCGGCGCTGGTTCCCGGCGCGACCGAGGAGATCCTGCGATGGGCATCGCCGGTGATGTATTTCCGACGCAATGTCACGCGCGACACCGAGATCGGCGGCCAACCGATCAAGTCGGGCGACAAAGTCAGTCTCTGGTATATTTCCGCCAATCGCGACGAGGAAGTGTTCGCCGATCCGTTCATGTTCGACATCACGCGATCGCCCAACGAGCATGTCGCGTTCGGCGGCGGCGGCGCGCACTATTGCCTCGGCGCCAACCTGGCGCGAATGGAGATCAACATCCTGCTCGAGGAGCTGACGCGGCGGGTGCGATCGATCGAGAGAATTGGCGAGGTCAAGCGGCTGCGCTCTAACTTTATCAACGGCATCAAGCATCTGCCGGTTCGTATGCATCCCGCTCAGAACGCGCAACCGTGAGTGCGATTCGATCAGCGGATGTTGCGATCGTCGGCGCCGGTATCCTCGGCCTCGCGCATGCCTACTTCGCGGCCAAACGCGGACGATCCGTCGTAGTCTTTGAGCGCACTCCCAAAGCGCAGGGAGCGTCGTTGCGTAATTTCGGGATGATCTGGCCGATCGGACAACGCGCCGGCGCGGTTCATCAAATGGCGTTACGCAGTCGCCAAATCTGGCAGGAGATCCTCGACGACGCCGGCCTGCCGTATCTCCCAACCGGCTCGCTCCACGTCGTTTACCACCCTGACGAGGCCGACGTGGCGCGCGAATTTGCCGAGCACGCTCCCGGACTGGGCTACACCTGCACATGGTTACGCGCCGACGAAGTTCTGCAGAAAAGCAAAGCCGTGAATCCCGACGGGCTGATGGGCGGACTCTGGAGCTCCACTGAGATGACGGTCGATCCGCGCCAGATTCTCGTGCGATTGCCGGTTTTTCTCACTGAAAAATATGGCGTCAAGTTCCGCTTCGGCTCCGCCGTGCGATCGATCAAGTTACCGATCATCGAGGCCGGCCCCGAATCGTGGCGGGCCAATCATGCATTCGTATGCGGCGGCGATGATTTCGAAACGCTATATCCCGAACTATTCGCCGAGAGCGCAATAAATCGATGCAAATTGCAGATGATGCGGACCGCGCCGCAGAAAGACGGATGGCAGCTCGGCCCGTCTTTGGCCGCCGGCCTTACGCTCAGGTTCTATCCTGCATTCAAAATCTGCACCGCGACGCTGCCCAAATATAAAGAGCGAGTCGCGCGCGAGCGTTCTGAGTATGACCGCTGGGCAATACATACTCTGGTTTCGCAAACCGCCGATGGCGCGCTCACGCTCGGAGATTCCCACGAGTATGGCCTCGCGGTCGATATTTTCAACAAAACCGAAATCGACGAACTCGTGATGCGCGACGTGCGCAGGTTCCTGCTCGCGCCGGATCTCTCAATCGCCGAACGATGGTACGGGGTGTATGCCAAGCATCCGGACAAATCCTATGTCGCGATTGACGCCGCCCCCGGCGTACGGATCGTCACAGCAGTTGGCGGCTCGGGCATGACATTGTCCTTCGGCTTGGCGGAACAGATGACTCGCGAGATGTCCATATAATGAAGACAGTATATTCCGGGCCTGTAAAGGCGGTCATCCTCGATTGGGCGGGTACGACCGTTGATCACGGCAGCCTCGCACCGGTCCGCGTCCTGCAACAAGTATTCGCGCGGCGCGGCGTTCCAATCTCCGAGGGGGACGCTCGGCGCGACATGGGCGTCCTGAAAAAGGATCACCTCAAAAAAATACTCCTTCAGCCTGACGTCGCAGCTCGATGGTATAAGACATACGGACACGAACCGGCCGAAGCCGACATCGAAAGCCTGTTCGCGGATTTTGTGCCACTGCAGCTCGACTGTATCGTTGCGCACTCGAATGTGATCGATGGCGTCGCGGACACAATTGCAAGCCTTCGCAATCGCGGAATCAAGATCGGAAGCACAACTGGCTATACTCGCGCCATGCTCGACTTGATCCTCGGTCCTGCCGCCCAGCAGGGCTACCATCCTGATTGTTCAGTCACGCCCGATGAAGTCGGCGCCGGCCGGCCGTTTCCATGGATGATCTTTGCCAATGCTATCCGGCTCCAGGTCGAACCGCTCGCGGCGATCGTGAAGATCGGCGACACCGTCGTGGATATCGAAGAAGGATTGCGCGCAGGCGTATGGACGATCGGGGTCGCCCGGACAGGTAATCTGGTTGGCTTGTCGTCTGAAGATTTTGCCGCGCTTCCGCTCGCGGAGAAAGCGTCTCGTATCGAGCACGCGCGTTCGCAACTGATTACAGCCGGCGCACACCAGGTGATCGACACAGTTGCCGATTGCGAACCCGCTCTCGACGCGATCGAGGCCCGCCTGCGTAGCGGCGAGCGTCCGTAGCCACCGATGCCGATGTGTCGTTTCCCGCGCGCGAGGCTGCCGCGCTCAGTCGCGGCTGTCGATAGACGTCGAATTCTTGTCCGTCATCCTGAACGGAGGCCGCCGCAGTGAAGGATCTCCGCGAAGCGATTAGTGCGGAAGGCCCAGATTGGTTGCACTATTCGCTTCGCGGAGAGCCTTCACTGCGGCTCAGGATGACAGAAACGGATCGGCTGCCGTCAGTAGCGCGGAGCGCGGCGGGAGACCAGACTCGACTCGGCGAGCGCGATGTGAG
>JBARDN010000149.1:0-3475 GCA_049795175.1 Binataceae bacterium (SeqCode)
ATTGGTCCGGCATTAGCAATCAATCTTTAACGGGCCGATTGCTACGCTTTCCACTCGCGCTGTTGCCGCCAAGCTCCGCCGTGAGGATCCTCCGCGGTCCGGCCAAAGGATTGCGCTGGATCTCCGGCAGCGCGACGCATGGATGCTGGCTCGGCACCTACGAGCTCGACAAGCAACGCGCGCTCGCCCGATTCATCAAGCCCGCCATGACCATTTACGACATCGGAGCTCAAGCAGGATTTTACACGCTGCTGTTTTCCCGTCTGACTAGCGAATCCGGGCGCGTGATTGCCTTCGAACCGTCGCCGCGCGAGTTGTCGTTTCTGGTGCGGCACGTTGCGATGAATCACCTCGACAACGTCACGGTCATCAGCGCTGCCGTGAGCACACAGACGGGGACTGCTTCGTTTTCGAACGACCGCGGCGAAACTATGAACGCGCTCGCAGAGGGCGGGTCGCTGATGGTCCGCACCATCGCGCTCGATACCGCTGAGCTTCCGCCGCCGTCGCTCATCAAAATCGACGTCGAGGGCGCGGAGTCGATGGTCTTGGAAGGGGCGCGCGAGACATTGCGCCGCGCACGCCCAATTGTATTCGTCGCGCTTCATTCCGCGCATCAAAAGCAATTGTGCTCCGAAATCCTGCGATCGGAGTGGTACGACCTCCGCGACCTCGAGGGCAATCAAATATTGGGAACGCCGGACACCGACGAGATTTACGCGATCCCCGCCGCACCCGCTTCGGTTAAGTCATGACCGACGCCGTCACTCAGGGGAGTGCTTCAGATCTTTACGAACATGCCGATTCCCAGACAGGGACGTCGTGGCTCTGGAACCCGGGGATTATGCTTACGATTGTCGTTCTGGCTGCAGCCGCGCTACGGATCTACAAGATCGGCGGCTACAGCCTCTGGGGCGACGAGGGCTTCAGCGCAGCTATCGTGATGCAGTCGTGGCGCCCATTTTGGCTGTCGCTGATTTATGAGCCCTGGTGGGCGTTTTACTTCGTGCTCCTGAAGCCGTGGACGCTATGCTTCGGCAGCGGCGACGTGGCGCTGCGTTCATTCTCAGCGCTCATTGGCATCGTGGCCATCGTGCCGATTTACTATTTAGGCAAGCGGCTCTTCAGCCGCCGGACCGGATTAATCGCGGCCGGGATAACGGCGCTCTGTCCGGTGCAGATCTGGTATTCCCAGGAGGTCCGCGGCTATTCGCTCTATGTACTTTTGAGCGCTCTTTGCTGGCTCGCGTTTCTCGCCGCCCTTCACAATCCCCGATCGCAAAATCTGAGTCTTTGGTCCGTGCTGACAGTGCTCACGGGTTATTGCCATTTCATTGGATTGGGAATCATTCCAGCCCAATGGGTATGCATCGCGATTCGGCGGCCGGATTCACGAATAGCCAGGCGGTTCGCGCTGGCCACCGCAGCCAGCTTGATTGCGCTGGCGCCGATTCCCATTTTTATGGCCATGCTGTACACCGGCCAGGTCAGTTGGATTCTTCCGCCTTCATGGGCGCAGATCGGACAGCTATTCGTGACAATTGCCGGCGGCCTGAATAGCAAGAGTGGAGTAGTTATTTGTTTGATACTTCTACTTTTTGTTGGCGAGGCCTTGTTCGTTTCGTTTCAACACAGAAGAGATCCAAACGGATGGGAGGGTTGCCTCTTTGCATTAGCCGGGTTTTTGGTTCCAATCATCGTAACGATTGGGGGCGCGTTTTTTGTGCCGATGCTGGTAGCGCGCTATCTCCTGGTTAGCTTTCCTCCCTTTGTAGTACTCGCAGCACAAGGCCTTTTGACCTTTCGTCGACCGAAGGCGGCGTTGATCATGGTGGCCGCGCTCGTCGCCCTGACAGGACGCGAGCTCCACGGCATCTATTCGACCGAGCCGCGAGACGATTGGCGCGCAGCGGTCAGATACGTGATGACACACAGCCAACCGGACGACGCCGCGATCGTCATCTGGCCGTTGAATCGTTACGTATTCGAATATTACGCCGCTCGAGCACCTGGGCCGGGGGCTCCTCCCGTAGTACTCGGCGAAAACCGCGATATCGTCGACGGAGTCCGCATCGTGGCCAATCGCTTCGCCTCTGATACTGGGGGTGTTCTCAGGACGGTCGGCTCGCTCCCGAAAATGTACCATCGCGTCTGGTTGATCAGACCGGAGAGTATTGGTCTTGATCCGCATGTCCGGAATGAACGCGAATTATCGCAACTCGTCGTCGCTTTGGCGCAAGAATACCGGACGCATGTTCCAATTCTTTTCAAGGGAATGGTGGTGTTGCTATACGACACGCCCGCCGCTTCCGAGCGATCGGCGATGGGGACTCCGCGCGTATCGCATTAAGCGGGATAGAATATAGCAATGATCTCGCCCTATCGAATCGCCTGCATGGTCACGCACCCGATCCAGTATCAGGCGCCGATGTTCCGTCATCTAGCAGCGTCGCCCGAGATCGACCTGACGGTATTTTTCTTAAGCGACATTTCGATGCGCGAGTATCGGGACGCCGGCTTTGGCGTCACGCTTAAATGGGACGTTCCGCTGCTCGAGGGCTATCGCAGCGAATTTTTACCTGCGCTCGGCGCTATCGATCAAATCTCCTTCTGGCGTCCCTTCACTGTCGCGATTCGCCGCCGCCTGCGCGCGGGCCGCTTCGACGCGCTATGGATCCACGGCTATGCGCATCAGGCGATGCTCCGGGCGGTCGCGGCGGCACGCTCGCTCGGAATCAAGGTGCTGATGCGCGGCGAGTCGCACTACGGCAGCGAGAGCCGCTCGATTCTGACGCGGATGCTCAAGCGCCGCGCGCTGCCCGCGCTTTTGCGCCGCGTCGATGCGTGCCTGCCGATCGGAGCGCGCAACCGCGAATATTATCTTGGCCACGGCGTGCCGGAATCGAAACTGTTTGCGATGCCCTACGCGGTGGACAACGAATTCTTCCGTGCCGGCGCCGAAGCCGCGCGTCCGGACCGCGAGCAATTGCGCCGCGAGATGGCGCTTGCGCCGGGACGGCCAATCGTCCTGTTCGCCTCGAAGCTGCAGCCGCGCAAGCGCGCCGGCGATCTGCTCGAGGCATGCGCTGCGCTTCATTCTCCGCCGCGACCGTATTTGCTGATCGTCGGCGACGGTGAAGAGCGCGCCGCACTTGAGGCTCGTGCGCATGCGCTGGGACTCGACGGCGCGGTCCGCTTCCTCGGCTTTCGTAACCAGACCGAGCTTCCGCGCCTGTATGACCTTTGCGACGTATTCGTGCTCCCTTCCGGCGCGGAGCCGTGGGGACTGGTCCTCAACGAAGTGATGAACGCCGCCAAGCCCGTGATCGCAAGCGACGCGGTGGGCGCAGCGTCCGACCTGGTAATCGAAGGCAACAATGGCTTCGTTTATCCGGTCGGCGATATTGCCGCGCTCACGCGAGCGATCGAGCGCATCACCAGCAGCCCCGAGCATGCCGCCGCGATGGGCGCGAAG
>JBARDN010000150.1:0-14536 GCA_049795175.1 Binataceae bacterium (SeqCode)
CCCACTGATTCTTTATCTTAAGTTTTGCCAGTGGCGGCCGACGGCTCGTCGGCCGACGCGAAGCGTTATCAGAACGGGAAGGATGTGACACGAGGAGCGCGGCGCACGTGCTCCGGACCCTTCAAGATCGGTCGTGCCGGCCGAACAGCAGATTCAGGAACTCGGTTACCTGGCACTTTGGGCACATCACCAGCGGATGCGCATGTTCGGTTGGGTCGCCGGTGTTGTCGAAGAAGCAGTTGCAGGCCATTTTGAGGTTGCACCATTCGCATCGGACGGCGTGCAATTGTCCGACGTTTTCCATCGTCGTCCGCATTTCGTTTTTCATCGCGGCATTATCGCACGGGCGCGCGACAGCCGTTGTCGACCGGCGCAGGTCGAGGGGCTCTTGGACACTTAAGTCGCTGCGCGGCGCGGCGACGATCGGCGGGACGCGGGTCCTACTGGAATACCACTTTCGTTACAGCGTTCGTTTGAAGGAGATGCTGGCGAGGGTGAGCATCAGGCCCATGAAGATCAGCAGGAATACTACGTCGTTGGTTACGGCGGCGAAGTCGGCGCCTTTAAACAGGATCGATTTGATCGCGCTTACGGAATGAGTCTCCGGGTTGTAGCGGGCGAAGGCCTTTAACCACGGGGGAAAGCTCTCGATTGGATAGATCGCGCCGCTGGGGAAAAAAAGAATCACGTTCAGGAAGCCGGCGAAGGTACCGACCAGGCGCGGATGGCCTGCGCGGCCGAGCAGTGAAAACGTCATCGCAAGAAGGCCGGTCGAGCTGATTATTATGATGCCGATGAGCGTCAGCAGGGCCGGGAAACCGCCCGCGATGGTTCCGCGCGTGATCAGTAATCCCAAAAACAAAACGAGGATCGCGGCGATGCTGGTGACCGTGACTCCGCTGCCTAAAATTCCGGCGGCGATATTCCATCGCGAGAGAGGCGTGACGAGATAGCATTCGGTCACGCCCATGAACTTGTCCATCACCCAGTTGAACACGCCCGCCATCAGCGAGCCCATGAAGATCGCCATCACGATCACGCCGGGAATCAGCGAGCGATCGTAATCGACGTATTGGAAGAGCCAGCTCGGGCGGAGCACGATCTGGTTGAGCTTGGGTTCGCGCGCGGTGACGAAATTTATTTTGACCGCGGCGGCGGCGTCGGCCATCACCTGCTCGAGGGTGGCGTCGCTGATCGAATCGACGTTATCGGTGAATAGGCCGATTTCCGCGATGCGCCCCTCGGCGACATCGTGGCTGAAGTTCGGGGGAATGATAACCGCGCCCTTGTACTTGCCGTTGCGGACGTCAGCGATCGCGGCGCCGGGATCGCTCATGAAAGTCAGTTCGAGGGTTTTGGGACCGGCCTGCAGCGCGAGCATCTGCTCGACCACGCGGCGCGAATACTCGCCGTGGTCCTGCGCGACGACGGCGACCGGCAGATGCTTTAGCTGTCCCTGGAACGAGTTGCCGGTAATCACGAGATAGATAATCGGCATCAGGATGGTCGAGACGAGCGTCAGCGGATTGCGCATCAGCTTCAGCAAGTCGCGGCGCATGATCGCAAAAGTTTTCATGGGGTGAGGCTTCTTCGAGCCGTCATTCGCGGCGCGATCCGTGGTTCCCAATTCCCCTCTCCTTCCGGGAGAGGGAATGCTGAGAATCGCCGCGTGCCGGCGACACCTCCCGCGCGCGGGAATGACATCTCGTCGCGTGCCGCAATATTTTTCATAGTGATCCGCTACCCACGATCGTGTCAGCGCTGCTGCGGCATCCCGGCGCCGACCAGGAAGCTGACTTTCTTGGCGGCCTCGTCGCGCAGGGTGCGGCCGGTGAAGCGGATGAACACATCTTCGAGCGAGAGCTTGTGCACACTGATCGAGGTGACGTGCGCGCCCTGCGCTTCGACGCGATCGATCAGGCGCGGGATGATATGCGCGCCGTCGTCGGTGGCGATAATCAGCTTGCCGCCGCCGTCGTCGATCACTTCCTGCGCGAAACTCTCGGCACGCAGCGCGATTGCGACCGCCGCCGCGTCGCCCTCAACTTCGATTTCGACACGGTCGGCGCCGTTGACGAGCTTCTTGAGCCCGATCGGCGTGTCGAGCGCGATGACTTTGCCGTGATCGACGATCGCGATCCGATCGCATAGCTGCTCGGCTTCGTCCATGTAGTGAGTCGTTAGAGAGACGGTGATCTCGCTTTCGTTACGAAGCTCGCCGAGGAGATCCCACACCGCGCGGCGGCTTTGTGGATCGAGTCCAATCGTCGGTTCGTCGAGAAATAAAACCTCGGGCGAATGGATGAGGCCGCGAGCAATTTCGAGCCGCCGGCGCATCCCGCCGGAATAGGTCGCGACGAGATCGTTTGCGCGCTCGGTCAGCTTGACCATATCGAGCAGGCGCTTGGCGCGGATGTGGCGCTGTGCGCGCGGAACGCCGTAGAAGGCGCCGTAGATGTCGATATTTTCCCATCCGGTGAGATCCAGATCAGAGGTCAGGGCCTGGGGGATGACGCCGATCTTCTGGCGCACGCGGCGCGGATGACGCGAGACGTCGTCGCCGGCGACGATCGCTTTTCCGCTGGTGGGCGGAATCAGCGTCGTCAGCATCCTGACCAGCGTGGTCTTGCCCGCGCCGTTGGGGCCGAGCAAGCCGAAGACCTCGCCACGGCTGACCTCGAAGCTGACGCTTTCGACGGCGGTGAAGCTACCGAAGCGCTTGGTAAGGTTTTCGGTTTGAATTGCTGCTGAGCCGGGTTCCATCATTGCGTAGAAACGTCACTTCCGCGGTCATTCCGGGCTTCAAATCGCCGCCGCCCTGGAGCACCTTCACCTTGACGTAAAAGGTGCGGATATCCTGGCGGCCGCGGCGCACGTCGTGCTCGGTGGCGAACTGTCCTTCCTGTCCGATCGCGATAATGCGGCCGCTGAATTCCAGCGGCGGATTGGTCGGCAGCCGCACGCGCGCGGGTTTGCCGATATAGAGCGAGCCGAGATCGGTTTCCTCGACGTCGACGCGCGCCCAGATGGTCGAGAGATCATCGACGGTCAGAATCGGAGTGCCGGGCGTGACCCACTCGCCGACTTCGAGCGCCTTGTTGACGATCACGCCGTCAACCGGCGCGAGAATTTTCGTGTCGCGCAACTGGTCCTGGTAGAAATTGACGTTGGCGCGTGCGTTGGATACCGCGGCGAGATCCTGATCGACGGCGGTCTTGGCATCGTCATGCTCTTTGGCGGGAATGATGTGTTCGGCGAAGAGCTTGTCGTCGCGCGCCGAGTCGCGCCGCGCCTGGGCGAGATCGGCCAGCGCTTTTTCGAGGCTCGCGCGTGCCTGCGCAAGTTGATTACGCAGATCGATATCTTCGATCTCGCAGACCACGTCGCCTTTATGCACGGCGTCGCCCTCGAGCAGGGTCAGCTTGGCGATGCGGCCGGGGATGCGGCTGGTGATATTGACCTCGGGCGCTTCGATCATTCCGACCGCGGCGATTTTGGTCATATCGACTTCGGGCCACAGGTAGCGTCCGCCGAAGATATAGAAACCCCAGCCAAGCGCGGCGAGGATCGCGAGCGTGATAATTCGCCGAATAATTTTTCGAATCATGTGGAGCTTACTGGGTATGCCCCGGGCGGCGCCCGTTGGAATGTGGCTCGAGGCTGAGCGCGTGCATGACTATCTCGCCGACTTCGGCCGTGATCTCGTCGATCGGGCGGCGCGCCTCGTAGTAGAGCATCACCGATCGCATCCCGCCCAAAACCGCATGCGTTGCTAGCAGCGCGTCGCCGGGACGGAACGCTCCGGTGTGCATCCCTTCTTCAATCAAGGTGGTGAAGAAGCGCACGCCGCGATCGCGCCATCCCTGGATCAGGCGGTTGCGCGCCTGCGCCATCCGCGGTTCCTCGGTGTAGATGAGGCGCAGCAGATCGCGGCGCTGATTGTAGAATTGGATCGTGAGAGTGACGGCGTGGCGCAGCCGGTCTTTTACCGGCGAGGCGGGATCGACGGTGGACGCGTAGTTGCGCGCGATGGTCTCGAGGCCATCGCTCAGAATTTCAAGATAGAGATCTTCCTTGGACTGGAAGTAGAGGTAGAGGGTGCCCTTGGCGACACCGGCGGCGTCGGCGACGCGGTCCATCGTGACGGCCTGGTAAGGCTCGTAGGCAAACAGGCGCAGACCCGAGGCGAGGATGCGCTCGCGCTTGGACGGTTGCGGCGCGGGGGTCGGCGGCATCGGAGTTGTGGCGGAATGGGCTTCTGCGGTTGCACGCTTCATATACTGACCAGTCAGTCATTCTGGAATAGTTGCGGAAACGAGTCAAATGCGGGGAGGCTGGTGCCCAAGCCGCCCTCATCCTGCGTGTCACGGCGACTGCTGGA
The DNA here is from genome assembly GCA_049795175.1 of Binataceae bacterium (SeqCode). Taxonomy (GTDB): domain Bacteria; phylum Desulfobacterota; class Binatia; order Binatales; family Binataceae; genus JBARDN01. Next base: position 4,382 of record JBARDN010000150.1, read on the forward strand.
AGGGGCAATCGCCGCACGCTGCCCCTTCCCGGCGGAGGGAGAGGGGAATACGCGCGCTCTGCTGGAAGACGGTGATGCGTGGGTTCGTTCTGGCTGATATTCAATACAGGCTCGCAGCGAGGGGCACGATGCATCACGAAGTAAAGCTGAACTTGCCCGAGGGGTTGTGGCGCGCGATTCAAAAGCGGCGAGACGAGACCGGCGAATCGATTCGGCACATCGTCAACGCGGCGCTGGCGAGCCATCTCGAAGTCGATCATCGCACGCTGTTCCAAGTCTCGACTTCGGCGGCTCTGGTGCAGGGAATCTACGATGGCGCGGTGACGGTCGCGACGCTGCGGGAGCATGGCGATTTCGGCCTGGGGACCTTCGAGCATCTCGACGGCGAGATGATCGTGCTTGACGGCGAATTCTTTCAGGTGCGCAGCGACGGCTCGGTTCGGATCGCGCAGGACGCGGCGCAGAGTCCATTTGCGGTCGTGACGCACTTTGCAGCGGACGACGAGCTATCGATCGGCGGAAAAACGGACTTGACGGCGCTGTGCGACGCGATCGATCGGCGGCGAGGATCTAACAACCTGTTTTATGCGATCCGGATCGACGCGCATTTCGAGCATCTGCAGGTCCGCGCTGCGTGCAAGTCGGTCGAGGGGGTGCCGCTGGCGGAGGCGACCATTCATCAGGCAGAGTTCGAGTTCAGCGATCTGCGTGGAACGATCGTCGGGTTTTGGTCGCCGCGTTATTCGGCAGCGTTCAGTATCGCGGGATATCACTTTCATTTTCTTTCGGCTGATCGTACTCGCGGGGGGCATCTGCTGCGATGCGTAACGGACGGCGCGCGGATCCAGCTTCAACGCGAAGGCAACTTTCAAGTTGCGCTGCCGGAGAGCGTGGAATTTCTGAAGAGTGACCTGACGCGCGACCCATCCGCCGATCTGGATAGATCCGAGAAACCTCACTGACTATTTGTTATCTCGCGGAACCGAAACAGTCTTACTATCAACTGAAAAGCGGCCCCTCGGTATATTGGCTAGCGGAGAACGCTTTTCCAGCATGCGCATTCTCAGCGTTTTATCCGGGTGCAGGCAGGAAAGCCGTGCTTTGCTGCAATAAACCTCGTTTTGCGCGCGCAGAAAACAACTTGACGATCGCACCGATGGGGCCGAGAATCGATCAGATGGAAATCAATAAATGATTTTCCCTCTGAAGCCGGGCTAATATGGAATTCCTCGCCAGTCGTCCATTTCGATTCTTGTGCGCGCTTGTTTTCTCAATCCTTGTCGCGGGCTGTTATGGTCCGGGAGGAGGGTATTATGGGGGCGGCGGCGGATACCCCGCCTATACCAATAACTATGTCCAGACCTACCCGGATTATAATTACCGCGGATGGGGCGGCCATCCGGAAACTGGTTATTACCGGGGTGCGTGGGGTGGTTATGCGCCCGGCCGCGACACGTGGGCTGCGAGCAACCGCGGGCGGAGTAGCTGGGGCCGCGGCGCACCGGTTCGACGCAGCGCTCCGGTTTCACACGTCGGCGCCGCTTCGCACGGCGGTGGCGCTTCGCACGGTGGTGGTGCCGAACATGGAGCGGGGGGCGAGCACGGCGGCGGTGAGCATCACTGATCGCTACGCGTCGTCGGGCGATGAATAGTCAGAGTTATCGATCCGAGTAATTAGAGCGTGAACGCATAGCAAGATACGCAAACTATTCTTCGAGTCCAGGAACAAACCAATGCTTCAAGGAATAGACGATAATCGAAAGCGAGCCTTGCGAGGGTATGCCTCTACGCTCCTATTGATCGGGCTTGCGATCGGTCTCGCACCCTGCCGAGCGGTGTTCGCTCAAGATCCGGGGCAGAAGATGTTCAACTCTCCGCAGGACGCGGCTGCGAGTCTTGACGCTGCGATGAAGAATGACAGTGATCAGCAGGTGCTCGCAATCCTGGGGTCATCGGCGCAGTCCCTGATTACGTCCGGCGATCCGATCACGGATAAAACCAATCGCGCCAACTTTATCAAGCGCTACGATCAGTTGCATCAGTTTACCGCTGCGAGCGACGGGCGGGTATTTCTGTATATCGGCGAGGACAATTGGCCGACGCCGATTCCTCTGCAGAAAAGCGGTAGTCAATGGTATTTTGACACCGCTTACGGCAAGGAAGAAATACTATATCGGAACATCGGCTGGAACGAGCTGAAGGTAATCAGAGTCTGCAAGGCGATTGTCGAGGCCGAGCACGATTACTATGCAAAGAGCCACGACGGCGGAGCGGCGCAACAGTATACTCAGAAGTTCAGCAGCACACCCGGCACGCAGAACGGATTATACTGGCAGGTTAGTGCAGGGCAGCAGCCGGAAAGTCCGCTTGGTCCGCTGGTGGCGGAAGCGGCGGCAGAGGGCTATCCGCATCAGACCGCGCGGACGGAGCGCCCTTTTCACGGATACATTTACCGGCTGCTGACGCGCCAGGGAGCGAACGCCGCGGGAGGAGCCAAAGACTACATCGTCAATGGTCAGATGACCGGAGGATTCGCAGTCGTTGCATATCCGGTCAGCTACCGCGTGACCGGAGTTATGACGTTTATCGTCAACCAGGACGGCCAGATTTATCAGAAGGATTTGGGTCCCGATACCGCCGCGACCGCATCCGCGATGGACGAATACAATCCCGACTCGACCTGGACCGCGGTTTCGGCGAGCGCGCAAGCCGATTCAGACTGACTGTTATCCAAGAGGCTTGGTGCGTCGCCGAGCCCCGTGATCCTCGGCTCAGATTGCGACCCGTTCCGCAGTCTTTCGCCGCACCTAAGGAGTGAAATCGGCTCCAGAACAGGCGATGCCTGCTCGAGGATCGCTGCCGGCCCGCCGCGGTGGCGAAACTGATGCCTTTGGTGAAGGGACGGGGCGCGGCATTACGGCAGACACGCGTCATGTCCGAGCTGGAGACAAGCTTGCGCCGGGGTGAGTATCGGAGTTGCTATACCAACAACCTCAGTCACGGTGTCGTCATAGACATTTGCTATCCAGAGGTTTCCCGAGGCGTCGTTCGCGATAAAAACCTGTCCGCGGTATGTTTCCCAGGGCCCGAAGTTGAAGGCGGTCGCGTACGCTGTCACCACCGAGAGTTCGCTCAGGCTATTGCCGGTCTGATTGGTTACCCATACGTTGGCGCTGGGATCGAGGACCAGCGAGGTTGGGCCCTGGAGGGCTGCGCCAAAGCTGTTTGTGTTATTGATGTTTGTGCCGGTGCAACTTCCCGCAGAGCATCCAGCGGTCAACCTGCTTACGCTGTTGCCGGCCTGATTTGCCGCCCACAAGTTGCCCGCGGGGTCGCGTTCGAGCTCGAGTGGTTGGTTGAATATCGCGCCGGGACTGCCGGTGTTCGAATTATTGAAATTTGCCCCGGTACAGCTCGCACTGGTGCATCCTGATGTCAGCTCGCTGACGCTATTGCCGGTGAAATTAGCGATCCATATATTGCCGGCCGCATCAGGTATCAGCGAGACGGGACTATTGAATACGGCTCCGGGGCTGCCGGTGTTCGAATTATTAAAATTCACCCCGGTGCAACTCGCGTCGGAGCATCCGGCCAGCAGCTCACTAACGCTGTTGCCCCCAAAATTTGCCGCCCAGACATTGCCGGCGGAGTCGAGTGCAAGCTGGAAAGGATTGTTGAAGATCGCGGCGGCGGGCGCAAAATTGGATCCGTTGGAGTAATCGCTGGCCGCAGTCAGTTCGCTGATGCTGTTGCCGTTTATATTGGCTACCCACAGGTTCCCTAGCGTGTCGATGACCACCGACACGGGGAAATTAAAGTTTGCTCCGCTCGGAGAGTAATTGAGCCCCGTAGTGTAACCGCTCCCGGCGGTTAGTTCGCTTACGCTGTTGCCGGCCCCGTTCGTGACCCAAACGTTGCCGAGCGAGTCTAATGCCAGCGAGTAGGGAGAGTTGAGCTGTGCGTCTCGATCGGCATAGTTGAGCTCCGCCACCCAACTTCCCGGTGCCGAGGCCAGTCCCGGCGTGAAAGGCGGACTAGAGGGCACCAGCGCGAACAGGGTGCTGACGTTGTTGACCGGATTGCGCGCGACGTCGAGTGCCGCTTGTAGCGTGGTCGTGGGAGCATCGCCGCCGGGCGGTGTTGCCGCAGTAAAGAGATCCTGGCAAGCGCTCGAACTTGCGCCCGACGAATTGACGCATCCCACAAGGATATCCGCCAGAGTGTAGAGCGTCGCGGTCGGCGACGTGAATCCATCTGGAAACGACGCGGGTGCGAGACCCATACTCGGATCGACGAAGTTCGAGATCAGCGCAACTTCAGAATTGCCGAGCCCGGTCTGGTTGGTCGCAGAAGTCCCGATGTTCCCACCGGATGAATCCATGAATTGATTCAGCGCCCACACCGCGGCGACGGTGGTCGCCTCATTGATGACGATCGAATGCGCATAATCGCCGCAGGAGCCAACGCCGGCGATCAGCGCGATAGCGGTATTAGGACCACTCTGGCCAGTGACCGTGCCTCCGGCCGCGAGCAGATAAATTTGCCGCGAAAGGGCGGCAGTCTGGCACGTGATCGTCGGAAAATTGAAGCCGCCATCGGACCCGGTGCTTACCTGCGCAAGCTGAACCGCTCCGGTGCCATATCCGCTGGCGCCGGCCTGGAAGAGGGTTATCGTCGCGCCAGCGATCGGGCTGCCTAATGACGGCGAGCCGTCAAAAAGAAATCCAACGATGCCTGGCGGCGGTGTCGGAGTGGGCGTGGCAGTAGGCGTAGGCGTAGGCGACCGGTGATGGTGCGGGCTCGAGCTCGACCCACCGCCGCCGCATCCGATGAAAAACACGAAGGTCATCAGCAGGCCCAACAACAACCATCGCCTGGAGTCATAACTGCGCGGAACCACCGGAATCATTTGGTTCATCTCGTCCCCTTCACCGTTCATAGCCAAGTTCGCAGATTATCGAGCCGTCTACAGTCCCGGTCGCGATTTCATTTATCATGACAAATACCTTTAATAAATACATTTAGTTAGAAAACTTGTCGAATCACTTGAAACTTGTCGCGGTTTCGGATTTATTCGAGCCGTCGGCGGTTTAGGTGCGCGCTTTGAGAGTGCTCGAAGCAGAGGGAGGGACCACATTGTCTACGACATCGCGAAATCATCAACCCGGCAGAGTTTTGCTTCTGTTTACCAGCTTGATGCTGTTGGTGATGATCTTTTCCGGCTGGGCTCGGGCCGCAACGTGTAATAACCAGACTTTGACCTCGGGCGATGCGACCACGGATCTCCAGGTGACAGGCCCGTGCACAGTGGCGGCCGGCACCTACACGTTTCACAATGTGAACATCTACAGCACGAACCCGGGTGTTACGCCGGGCGGAACTTTGACTTTCGCCGACGCGAAGATCGATTTTTACGCGGAGAATATTATCATCGAGAACGGCGGCAGCTTGATCGCCGGAAAGGCGGCGCCGATCGGCACGGCCGACGGAGCCCTAACGATTCACCTGTGGGGCGCCGCCACCGATCCGGGAGCTACCTGCGTATCGGCGAATTGCGGCGTCCCAACTACGATCTGGGAATCCAACCCACGCACGATGCCGCCGATGCTACGACCTACTGCCGATTGCGCGTTTAATGTACTTACGCCGGGCCAGGTAAACGACTGCTTCTACTCCTACGAGACTCTCGACCCGTCAGATCGAACCAGTACTCCCACTGCTTATTTCGGGCACAAGGTCCTTGCGCTGTCCTACGGCGGCACCTTGCAACTCTTCGGGAAGGAGGGTGCATCATACGCCGGCCAACCCGGCGCCTGCGTGGAAACCGGCGCGGATAAGGATAACTCGTGCACCGGAACGAGCTGGGTTCGGTTGCAGGGCAGCGTAGAGCCTAAAGCTACCAGCATGATCGTAACTGGCAAGGTGGATTGGAAGCAGAACGACAATATCGTCATCAGCTCGACCGATTATTTGCCGGGTCATGCGGAGCAGTTGGTTATCAGCGCACCGCCGGAACCTAGTGGCGCCAACACGAAGATTACATTTACCAACGCGGCTCCGGGCGTCACCGGCCTGCAATGGCCGCATAACGGGGATATCCTTAGCCTGTCCAATACCACCTACCCCGGAATCTCACGTCTGGGGCTAAACGTGAGCTCCGCCGACACCCGCGCTGCGGTAGGATTGTTGACCCACAGCATCCGTATCATTTCCGAGGGCGATACGGCGCCGGTTGCGCCTGATTACACGACCACCTTCCCTGCGGCGCCGACCGACGGCTCGACCGGGTATTTTTTCGGCGGCCACACTATCGTTCGCCAGGGCTTCCTGAGCTACCAGGTGCAGGGCGTGGAGTTTTATCATCTAGGCCAGGGCGGAGCGATCATGCACTATCCGGTGCATTTCCACATGGCGCGCCAGACGCCACAAGGCGCAACGCCTGTAACATTCGTGAAGGACAGTTCAGTTTGGGATTCGATGACGCGGTGGATGGTAATCCACGCGACCCAGGGTGTGCTGCTGGCGCGCAACGTTGGGTACGCATCAATCGGGCATGGCTACTACCTGGAGGACGGAACCGAGACCGGAAACCAACTGTATGCCAACCTGGGGGTTTTTGCGCGTGCGGCAGTCGCTAATGTTCAGAATCCGCGCCGAGTTCCGGGCATCCTGACCGCTACCGACACGAGTTGTACGGCTCACGATAAGACCTGCGCTTTGGGCTACGACAACTTCCCTTACTACTCGGACTCGAACCATCCGTCTGTATTCTGGATCATGAACGGGATGAACGACTTCGAGTACAACATGGCCGCCGGCGCGGGCACTTGCGGCACCTGCTACTGGTTTGTGCCGGGTGCGGTTAGCGGGCTGTCGCAAACCGAGAAATGGTACGGTTATGCCGGCGAACAATTAGGGAGCCTGCCTAGTACCATTCCACCCTTCACCGATCGCGGGGGTACAACTCCGCTTGAGACATTTGTCGGCAACTCTTGCAGCTCGGCGATGGAAGCGTTCATGGAGATCGGCAACAGCGCCGTATGCCTCGGCGTCAACCAGATGGATCCATCGAAGTTGACATCCAAGGTCTCTACGCTGCAGATGTTGCCATCAACTCAGGCGACGCGGAATTTTCCAATTCCAGTTCCCAATGACGATACCTATTGGCCGAGAGTGTCAGGCGGCGGACGTCTGGCGACGCGCTGCGCGGATGCCGATTCGGGAAAAACCAACCCGGATTGCACCGCAGTCAATATCTGTAGCGATGGCACCAGGGGAAACTGCGACGTGGTGGTGCTCGACCAGTTCGTGACCAATTTTAATTGGGCACAGAATAACTTCTCGGCAATCTGGGTACGGCCATTTTGGTCATTGGTGATCGACAGCGAAATTGGCGACGTGCAGGGCGGCGGTCTGAATTTCGTTACCAGCGGCGACTACAGCAAATCCTCGGTGATCAGCGGCTTCTGGGCGTTGGCGCGCAAAACCGCCTTTGTCGGCGGCAGCCAATGGCAGAATCCAAACAGTGCCCTTTCTGACAATCCGTATGCCTCCAACGGCGGTCCATTTAATCCATTCGTCAGCAAGGATGGCCTTTCCAAAGGTTTGGAATGCGCCCCGAACATTAGCGGCGACCCCAACAACTCATACTGTCTGTCGCAGGCTGATGGCATCAGTATGCAGCTCACCAACTTTGGGACCTTCCAACGCCTGTTCAGCGTCTATGACGGTCCGACCTATCAGGATTCCAACGCCTTTCTCAATATCCATCCGACCTATCTGACCAAGGACGGAACCGTGTCCGGCGCCGTGCTGAATACCAAGGGCGGCAAATGTGAACCCAGCGATCTTACCGGCAATCCTTGTCAGTTTGCCGGCTTCATGAATGGCGGCGTCTCTGGTCTGCGGGCTTATCGCGCGGCGAACGGAAATGCGGAAGACAACCGCTGCTTTCTGCCTAATGCGGCAATCGGATGGAAGCAGCCCAACGGTTTTTATTATGCTCCGGCCTTTCATTCCACCAATCTCTTTTTCAGCGGCGTCGATATCCGCCATTTCGTCACCGAACCGCTGTTCAAGGGCGGCCTGCTTAACTTCGACACAAATCTGAGCGAGACGAAAAAGGAGTGGTGCTCCTGGAACGATAAATATTTCGCCGGCTTCACCGACGTCGATCGCGAGACCGTGCTCAACGACGACGACGGCAGCTTGACCGGTCTGGCGGGCCCCGTGCCTAGCGCAACTCCAACGCCGTCCGTGCCGAGCGAAACGATCTCGGTCAATCAGGAACCGTTCTTCGACGCTCCGGTCGAGACCACGGAATGCGGCACGGACGTGGCTGCCAACAGAGGGAGCGACTCGAAGTGTCCTCCAGCGACCGCGAAGACCAGTCCGTATGAATATGTAACCGCGGCGCTTTATCCTGAATGCGCGCTCAGCGTCCCGCTGCCTCCTCCGAATGTTCCGGCGCCACCATTGTCTCAATGCGAGGATAAAAGCTGGGGCAGCACTTGCAGCAATCCGCCCGGTTCCGGAGCTGGCTCCGGTTCATGTGTCGGAGTGCCGCTCTATCGCCAGCTTCTCACCTCGAATGAATCTGCCGGTAATGAACAGGTCAAGCGGATGATGGGTCAAAACACCTTCCAGCGCAGCGGCCTGACGGCCAATCACGGTGTCTATTACATCGACACGACCGTCTCAAAGGATACCCAGACGAAGGCCGGCGCAGAGAGCGTGAATACCTTCGTACCCGGGGGAGTTTATGATTTGTTTTTCGTTTACTCCAAGCCGGATACCCAGCAGATATATAAATTGTATGTAGGCAAAAATGTCCCCGACTCGGGCGGTAAAACCTTCGCGCAAACCAACGTGAAGTTCGGCTACGTCGATATCAGCACCGCCAAGTACAAATTCTCCACCGCAAACGGTGGTGCATTGCCAAAGGGTTGGAGCAGCCAGTACGATTCCGGTAAGGGAATTCTCACTGTGACGACCAACATGGCGGGACTCGCCAGCGACTACAATTTCAAGACCATAATTCCGGGATCAAAGCCGCCGGTAACTCTCGGCCAGCAGCAATGCGAACCGCCCTCGATGTGTAAATGGAGCTCGAGCGGCGCCGGCAGTTGCCAGTGCAATCCCGACAGTCCTTACTTCTCTTTGTGCAATCAGAAGAATCCCACTGGTCAGACTGTTTGTGACTGGTCGGTCAAGGACCTTGATTGCGGAGCCAACGGATGTCCCGCATTTCAGGTCACTTTTCCATCGGCTACTTATTTCGCGGCCAACGACAAGAGTGAACGCCCAACTCCGGTAAAGTTCAGCTCCAAGGAAGATCCATCGAACTTCAACTGGAACGTAAAATACAATCTGGTCGGAGCCGCCATCTCGGGTGCGCAGTGTAACTATACAACGCAACCCCAAGACCAGCTCTGCGAGAAAATGTTCAACTTCAGATCGCCCTTCCGCCGCCGGTAGGGTAACGGCTGACGGAATTTAATCGTCTTTCAGGCGATGCGTCCTGCGCCGAACCGCCTGGGTCTCAAACACCCAACGCGGCCGGCGCAGACGTGTATCAATCCGCGGCGATCGGGCTCGGCAGCAACCGCAAGCCGCCACGAATCTGATCGCATATCCGGTCAGCTATTCGAATCACGACGTAGGATTAGGTTAGAGATATCCCCGAAGACGGAGCAAACCGTGTCAGAAGCGATCGTTGGAAAGTGGGGCAAAAACTTGGCGGTCCGGATCCCCGGCAAAGTTGCGAAGACCGTCCGGCTTAGCGATGGCGAGCGGGTCGAGATAGGCATGCACGACGGCGATATTGTCATCCGGTGAGCAGCCTCGCATTTCACCCTCGAGGAGTTGTTCCGGGGCAAAAGTCCCAAGGCGTGGCGGGCGATCTATGCCAAGGCCTTCGACTGGGGACCGGATGTCGGACGCGAGATCGTCGAAGAGTGACGACGCCGCGCGAGGAATCCCGGATTCGGATCAGGGCTCGAACCGGTTTTCCAGGTCGTCCGGTAGCGCCGAGAGTCGTGCGATTTGCAAAATGATCCGGTTCACTGCGGGCGGTCTCGCGAAGGACCTCGGGTGTGCTAAATTCGTCCTCTCGTTTGGATGCGCCCATAGCTCAACTGGACAGAGCATCAGACT
>JBARDN010000151.1:0-4818 GCA_049795175.1 Binataceae bacterium (SeqCode)
GTCACACGTCTTTCAAGATTCCGTCGAAGCGGTTCCTGATGGATTGCGCCGTGTCCTTGTGCGGAATGATGTAGAGCTTCCCTGGCCGATTCCTTCCTTGAACACAGCGTCAGCAATCTCTGCGGGAGAAGTAGCCTGTTTGATAAACTTCTGCATCCGCTCCACGTCTTTACCATTTCCGGAGCCGGCGGTGATGCGGCGGTCTTGTTCTGAAGATTTCCTGGCCGGTTGCGGCCGGACGCGGTCCTGGCTTCCTGTGCAAACTCATCCGCCACCCTTCGATGCTATTAATCATCCGCTTGCGTTGCCCAAGTCAACGACATGGCATGCCCAAGCCATCAACGCGAATGGCGAACACACGTGACATTAGTATTCTGGCGCATGGCTCAGGGAGCTGGCATGGCGATGAGCAATGACGATGGAATCCCGGATCATCCTTCGGTGAACGTACACTTCGACAAGGTGAAGGCGCGGCACGCCGGGCGCGGTCCCCGACGGCCCGGCGAGCAGTGTCGTGCCGAGCCGAATGCATACGCGCGTTAGGATCGATCGAGCGCGCTGCGAAGTGAAGGCAGACTGTGTCGCTGTCTGTCCCTGCGGAGTCTTCGAGGTCCGTCGCCCGACCAGATCAGGGAACCTTGCGGTGCGAAGGCATAGCGCCTATATCGGAATTGTAATCGGAGTTTCAGAATGTTCGGCGACTCCGGTTAACAAATGGAGCACTCCATATGAAAGTCGAAGAGCACCCACGAGCGATCGCGCCCAGCAAATTCGCGCATGTCGTGTACAAAACCCACAAGTTTGTCGAGATGATCGACTGGTATATCAAGGTCTTCGGCGCGAAGGTGCAGCATCGCGATGACCGACTGGCGTTTCTGACCTATGACTCCGAGCATCATCGCTTCGCGTTCATCAATCTCGGTGACACTAGCGACGAACGGCCGCGAAGTGACAGCGACGCCGGAGTGCATCACGTCGCCTACACCTGGAAAAATCTCGGCGGGCTTCTCGAAACCTACCGGCGCCTGAAGAGCCACGGGATTGTGCCCGCGCAACCGATTCGACATGGACTGACACTCTCGCTCTACTACGCGGATCCGGACAAGAACATGATGGAGTTTCAAATCGATCTGATGGAGCCGCAGGCCGCCAATGATTTCATGGCCGGCTCCGCATTTGCGGCCAATCCGATCGGAGAACGCTTCGATCCCGATGCACTGCTGGCCCGTTTCGACGCGGGCCAGCCGGTGGACGATCTAATCTTCCGCTCCGATCAGGCTGAGAGCGCTGGAACGGCATACGCTCGAAATGGCGCGGCAACGAACGAACCCACGGATAAAACGAACCCACGAATCAAAAATGTTTCACGTGAAACGTGATACCGCGAAGAATACCTAGTCGCCATACACATATCGTTTCCCCGCGACGCAGCGTGAATATTCAACTGATACGCTGTATGCGAGAGTGCTCGCGTGAGTTCAAAGATCGTGCGGCTCCCCGATTCGCAAATATCCGCGGCCGCGAAGACGCTCGCGCGCGCGTTCCACGACGATCCGCTAATGGCTTATACCATTCCCGATCCCGACCAGCGCGCGCGGCTGCTGCCCGACGTGTACGCGCCGATGATCCGTTTCGGATTTCTCGCGGGCAAAGTCTATGCGGCTGCGGATGCGGACGCGGTGGAGGGCGTCGCGCTGTGGCTTGCGCCGAACGCAAAGTGGACGCGCGAGAATATCCAAGCCTCGGGGATGCATCTGCTCGCCAACCTTATCGGCAACGACGCCTATCAGCGCTATCGCGAAGTGGTTGACCGCGAGTGGCAGGCGCGCGAGCGCGACATGACCGAGGCTTGCTGGTACTTGCTCCTGCTCGGCGTCGAGCCAAGCTGTCAGCGGCGCGGACTCGGTGGCGCGTTGATGCGTCCAGTCGTCGAGCGCGCCGACGCCGACAACCTCGCGTGCTATCTCGAGACCGAGAACCAGCGCAACGTCGCGTTCTATCTGAAACAGGGCTTCGATATGATCGTGAACGGCGAAGAAGCCGGCGCCGGCGGCGTCCGCTTCTGGAGCTTCCGCCGCTCGCCAAAACGCTCGCCGGCGATCGGCAAACCGCGGACAACACCGCCGGCATCGAAGAAAAAACCATAGCCGCCGTTTCGGAGAATCCTCATGTCGGAACAGAACCACGTGGCGTACGACCTCCTGATAAAGAACGCGCGAGTCTTTGACGGCTCAACGGTACGCGAAGGACTCTGCGGCGTCGGAATCGTCGGCAACAAGATCACCTTCGTCGGTAGTGCGCCCGTCCCGACGGCGCGGGAGATTGACGCGCGCGGACGATTTCTGATGCCCGGACTAATCGACTGTCACGTTCATCTTCTCAACATGTGGACTGCGAAAGATGAGCCGACGATGGCGGCTGATATCGAACGCGAGCTGCCGAAACGTCTGGGCGACTTCCTCGCCGCCGGTGTGACTACAGTTAAATCGGTCGGCGACTCGGAGGATGACATTCTAAGAGTGCGCGCAATGCTCGCGAACGGCACCCTCACGGGCCCCCGCCTGTTCGCAACCGGCGCGGCGTTCGCGGCTCCGGGCAGTCATCCTGCCACCACCATCTACGGTCAAAATCCGTGGGTCCGGCGTCGCGCGACTATCGAGGCTGACTCGCCCAAGCGAGTGCGAGAAGCGGTGCGGCGGATGGCCGAGAAGAAGGTTGACGCGATCAAGATCGTCCACCAGGGCGGATGCAGGCACGGAGAACCATATTTTTTCAAAGCCGAAGCGCTCGGACTGAATGTCCAGATTCTCAGAGTGGAGCGCGAAGTTCTCGCGGCGATAATCGATGAGGCGCACAAGCATCGCCTTAAAGTCACCGTGCATACTGTCGATCAGGAAGCCGCTATCGAGGCGCTCGAAGCCGGGGCCGACGGGCTCGAGCACGGAATCATGGAACACAAGCTGAGTGATGACCGCGTGATCGAGTTGTTACTGCGAAATCGCGCCTCCTACGTTCCGACGCTCTGGTTGCTCGGGTTTGAAGAGAGCGCTTCCGAGGTGAGATACGCCAATCTGAAACGGATCGCCGACGCAGGCGTGCGAGTGGCGCTCGGCACCGACAGCTTTTGCGGATTCGGCAAGTTCGGAGAAAACACTCTGGTCGAAACGGAGCGCTCGGCCGCGGCGGGAATCGCACCCCTGGCAATTCTGAAGATGGCCACCAGGAACGCCGCCGAGCATCTTGGAACGGATGCTGTCGGGACTATCGCATCGGGAAAACTCGCAGACCTGATCCTGCTTGACGGAGACCCGTCGGTGGACATCAGCGCTCTGCGCAAACTTCGTGCAGTGATCAAAGACGGCGCGATTCTGCAAATCTGACGCGCCTCCTCCAGATACCCTCTTCCCCCCGGGAGAGGGCGGCGCGGCGCGATGCTTGCGCTTTTCTCGCAAGCATCGTGACGCGCGGGTGAGGGTGCCGCTCTGGTTCTTTTTAATCGCGCGGCACGATCTTGGCGCGCCAGAGGATGCCTTTGGTCTCGCAGTTGCGCATCGCGTCGAAAAGGTTGGCGCCGGCCGGGAGCGTCTTGAAGCCGACGATCCAGAGTTCATCCTGCTCTGCGCCAGCCAGTGCGCAAGCGACAGGTTGGCCGCCCGGCGTCGCCACGCGCGCGGTCAGGCGGCCGGCCGAGTCATAACGCAAAACACCTTCGTCGCCGATCGGGCAGCAGGCCCAAACGCCGCCGGCGCGATCGCCCGTCATGCCGTCGGTCGTAAGTCCGACGAACGGGCGAGGCTCACTGAGATCTCCGTCGATTGAGATTCGGCATTGCACGATACGTCCCGTCATCGTCTCGGCCAGGTAGAGCATCTGGCCGTCGGGTGAGATAACCAGACCGTTGGGAAAAAGCAGATTCTCCAGCACGACTTTGAAGCGGCCCGGACCGTCGACGCGAATCAGCCGTCCTTTTTTCTGCGCCGGCGTCTCTCCATGGAACACGCGCGCACCGATGTCGTCGACATACAGCCGGCCCTGAGCGTCGCCGACGACATCGCCCAGATAGCCAGTCACGATCGAACTGAGGTCGGCATATTCCGCGAGCTCCCGTCCGTTGGCGACATAGAGCTTGGCGTCGAACATCGAGGTGATGACGATACGGCCATCGGGCAGCACGCCCAACCCGTTGGGCTGTTGCGGTATCTCGAAGAGCGTCTCCAGGCTTCGTGTTTTCGGATTGAACTCAAGGACCTTCTTACCGATCATGTCGGAGAAAACGAGATGGTCGCCGATCGCGCGGAGCCCCTCGCCGAAAAGGAAGCCGCCGGCAACACGCTCGGCGATGCCGGTCTCCACTGTTCTCTGCGGCATCAGCACGCCAGTGACGCGATCAAGGATCGCGCCGGGATCCGCAGGCTCCTCGTTCGAGCGCCATGCCACGTGTTGATCCGGGCGCACCAGCACCAGGCCGTATCCTTCATATTTCTTGACCGCTTCGGCTTCCGGAACCTCGAGCACCGTCAGGGGAATGCGACGCGAGATCGCCGCGGCAACCAGAGCGCGGCCGCTCGGAGGCCGCGTGCCGACCCGCAGCAGAGTGAACGCAGCGCCGAGGTCATCGAAGATCGAGCGGCCGCCGGCGCGCCAGATGTGGGGCAGGCGGACGCCGGGCCATGAAGTCTCGATATACTTCTCCACCGAGAACGGCGGCGGCTCGGTTCCGTCCTGATCGATAATCGGTGAATTGGCGTAGTAGTAGCCGAGCTGGAAGCCGGGGCAATCGAACTCGTTGACCGTCAAATCCCAAATTCTCTTGCCGAA
>JBARDN010000152.1:0-9437 GCA_049795175.1 Binataceae bacterium (SeqCode)
GTTTTCGAGCGTGCCGGTCAGCACGAAGCTCTTGTCGCGCAACGCGCCGCGTCCCGAGGGTTCGGCAGGCGCTTCGATTTCGAGAAGTTTCTCCAGCCGGCGAACGGCGTGCATGTTTCGCGGCTCGTCGAAATACTCGCGCACGCTGCGCGCGACCTCGGGGCCGATATCGCGAACGGCGCGCAATTCGTCTTCGCTCGCGGCGCTGATTTTTTCCAGCGACTTGAACCGCAACGCAAGCTGGCGCGCGGTATGCTCTCCGACCTGGTGGATGCCGAGGCCATTGACCACGCGCTCGAGCGAAGTCTTGCGCGCGGCGGCGATCGCATCGAGCACGTTCTGCGCGCTCTTGTCAGCCATCCGCTCGAGCCCCGCAAGCTGCGCCTTGGTCAGATTGAAAATGTCGTCGAGCTCGCGCACCAAGCCCGCCTCGATTAGCTGCGCGACCAGTTTGTCGCCAAGCCCCTCGATATCGAGGCACGCCTTCGACGCGAAGTGGCGAATCGATTCGCGCATCCGCATCGGGCAATTCGCGTTGACGCAGAAGTAGCCGACCTCGCCGTCTTCGTGCACGATCGCGGCGCCGCACTCCGGGCACTTGGACGGCATCGTAAACTCATGCGCGCGCGGTTTGCCCGGCTTGGTGACGCGCACGACATACGGGATCACGTCGCCGGCGCGCTCGATCAGCACGGTGTCGCGCTCGCGGATATCCTTGCGCCGAATCTCGTCGAGGTTGTGTAGAGAGGCATTCGAGATCGTGACGCCCGCCAGCGCGACCGGCGCGAGCTTCGCGACCGGGGTCAGCGCTCCGATACGCCCGACTTGCACGTCGATCTTCTCGACCACGGTTTCCGCCTGCTGGGCTTTGAACTTGTACGCGATCGCCCAGCGCGGCGCGCGAGAAACCTCGCCGAGCTGCGCCTGGAGCGCGTAGGAATTCACTTTGGCGACGACGCCGTCCGCGTCGTGAGGGAGCGCATGGCGCTTTTCCGTGAGCGCGTTCCAATAGTCAAGCACCTCGTCCAGGTTTCGGCAGAGCTTCGACTCCGGGTTGGTGCGGAGTCCGAGCGCCTTGATTCTCTGCAGAAAATCCCACTGCGACTCGAAGCTCACGCCCTCGAACACGCCGGGCGCGTAGAGAAAAATATCGAGCGGACGCGACGCGGTGATTTTCGGATCGAGCTGGCGCAGCGATCCCGCCGCCGCGTTGCGCGGATTTGCGAACACCGCCTCGCCGCGCGCCTCGCGGTCGGCGTTGAGCTTGGCAAACGCCTGCTTGGGAAATATAACCTCGCCCCGCACTTCGAGCAGCTTCGGTATCTTGCCATGATCTGGTTTGCGCAGCCGAAGCGGCACCGATTTGATCGTCTTGATATTGGCGGTAACGTCTTCGCCGGTCTCGCCGTCGCCGCGGGTCGCCGCGGTCGCGAGCTTTCCGTCTTCGTACACCAGCTCGATTCCCAGGCCGTCGAGCTTGACCTCCGCGATATACTCGATCTCGTCCTCGGTCTTGAGCAGGCGCTTGATGCGCTTGTCGAACTCGCGCATCTCGTCCGCGTTCATCGCATTCGCAAGCGACATCATCGGGCGGCGATGCTTAATCGGCGCGAATCTCTCACTCGGCGCCGCACCGACGCGCTGAGTAGGCGACTCCGGCGTCACCAGCTCCGGATGCTCGCGTTCGAGCGCCTCGAGCCGGCGCATCATCACGTCGTACTCGGGGTCGGAGATCTCGGGATCGTCGAGGACGTGGTAGCGATAGCTATGATGATTCAGTTGCTCGCGCAGCTTCTCGATCTCCGCGCGGACGTTGTGTTGAGTTTCTTTTGGCATCAGCCGGTCGCTCGCAAAGAGATCAGTTCTCGGTCGGTTGATAAACCCGAAACCTACCTATCTCAATTATCTAAAGTTTGCCGTCCAGCCGCTCTTTGTCCAGCGCAGATCCAAGCGTGCTTATCAGATCGTGAAGGGCGCGAGTTGATGGATTCCGCGGCACACGCAGAATCGCTATTCCGTGATAGCGAGAAGGCCGATAAATTAGTGGATTCGCAAAGCCCAGGTCGAGGGTGACTATCGCTCTGCGCTCACGACGGCATCGCTCGATTAGATCGCTGTGCGAAGCACCGATCATGGCCTGCTCGCGGACCGTGGAGACATCATGTCCTGCCGTTCGCAACGGAATCGCCAGGCGCGGACTCAAATTCTCGTCGAGCTTGAGTTTCAATGCCGGGGCTGCGTGGGGATCTCGACGAAACGTTCGCGTGACATTTCTGTTCCATACGCGATGCAGGCGTCGATATCGGCGCTCTCGAGGTCCGGATACTCATTCCGGATCTGCTCTTTCGATTCCCCACTCGCGAGAAGGTCCAGAACGAGGGACACTCATATCCTGTGACCCTTGATGCACGGCTTTCCGAAGCACACCTTCGGATCAATAGATATCCGTTTCAAAAGGCTTTTACGGTTCGCCAATGGCCACCTCGATCGACATCACGAATACAGGTCCGCATCGGCTCTGGGATCTCCGATACTTAGCGGTGGGAATAGCCCATAGCGTCGAGGAATTCGTCCAGGGTCGAAAAGCGCATATACATATTGTGGCGCTTCTGATCGGCGATCGTGGTACTTGATTCCGAGGAATAGGCATGTCCGGGAAATACTACTGTCGCGTCGTCGAGCGATTTCAATGTGGTATTCAGGCTGTGATACATCGCTTCGGGGTCGGAACCGGGCAGATCGACGCGTCCGCACGAATTTACGAACAGAGTATCGCCGGAAATCAAGTTGCCCTCAGCCAGAAAACATTGCGAACCGGGAGTATGGCCGGGAGTGTGGAGAAATTTCACCTCGATTTCGCCCACTTTGAAGGTATCGCCGGCTTCGACCTTTACGATATCGCTGTCTGAAAGACCGGCAACCTTCTTTGCGCCGTCCGCTTCATGCTTGTTGAGATAGACTTTCGCTTTCACCCGCTCGAGCATCTCGGCTACGCCCTCGATACTCTGTCCCATCATCTTTCCGCCCAGGTGATCGGGATGGTAGTGAGTAATCAAAATTTTATCCAGTTCATAGCCTTCGTGCTCGACGAAATTGCAAATCTTGGCGACGTCCCATGCGGGATCCACTACCGCAGCTTTCTTGGCGACCTTGTCGCCGAGTATGTAGACGAAATTCGCCATCGGGCCGATCTGCGCCTGACGAAGATAGAGTCGATTTTCCGTTTCCATGACGGATCTCCGGAGCTTCAGGATTTCGCGCCGCTGCGCGCGGCATGGCGTTTCATCGCGGCTGTGCGCCGCGCGGCCTTTATTTCAGGATCGTCCAGACGCAGCCCGCGGTCCCACAAAAACTCCGCCTCGCCGAGCTGGTGCGCGATCCATCGCGATTGCACGAATAGATGGTCGCTCAGACGATTCACATAAATAATCAGTTGCTCGTTAATCGGCTCTTCGCGCTGAAGCGTCCACAGCACCCGCTCCGCGCGGCGACAGACCGTACGCGCCTGATGCAGGAATGCGTTCAGCACGCCGCCGCCCGGAAGCGTGAACGACTTTAGCGGCTCGAGAACTTTCTCCATCCGATCCATTTCGTTTTCGAGAAGATCGATCTCGAGCGCACTCATCCGATGCATCCCCTCGTACTCGCCGTCGACAGGCGTAGCCAGTTCGCTGCCGACGTCGAACAGCTCGTTCTGAATCCGGCGCAGCATCTCGGCATACCAGGCGCCTTCCGAGCCGAGGCGAGCCACGTAATCGGCAAGATAGGTGCGCACGATTCCGATGATCGAGTTGAGCTCATCGATCGTGCCGTAGGCGTTGATCCTTCCGTGTTCTTTGGGCACGCGGCGTCCGCCAACCAGCGCGGTGGTGCCCTTGTCGCCGGTGCGCGTGTAAATGCGGTTGAGCCGAATAGCCATTACACGTTCGCCTTTTTCCGAATTGCTTCGTAAGCTGCGTCGCCCAAGTCGGTCGAGATTGGCAGTCCGCTGTCGCGCCATCCCGGAACGACCACCGCGCCGGATTGGTCGCGCTGTCCGCCGAAGCCGCCGGTGACGTTGGTCAGATCGGCGTAACCCGCGTCCTCGAGCATCTCGCACGCGCGCATCGAGCGTCCGCCGGCTTGGCATCCGACGACCAAGGTTTGGTTTTTCGGCAGGATTCTTTCGGCGATCTCGAGGAAATCCGGATTTAGCTGCATCTGACCCGGACCCTTCATGAACACGACCGGAATATTGATCGCACCGGCCGGATGACCCTGCGCGAATTCGCCCTCGGTGCGCACGTCGAGGTAAATTGCCTTGGGATTCGCCTTCAGCGTCTCGTGCGCATCGCGGGGCGGTTGCTCTTTTATCGGCATGGGAATTTCACCTCTGAATCCTCGAACTCGATTCTAGCAGATAACGATGCGGCTCGCTTGGCGGTCAGGCTTGCGATTTTCCGACGCGCTCGTTGTGCACCATCGCGGAGCGCGGTTTGAGCGGACGCGACTCCGGCGGCCGCTTCGCGTCAGGATAGCCGAACGGCAGAATCGTGAAGATGCCCCAGCCGGCCGGCAGATCGATGAGCGGCCCGATTTTCGCGCCGTCGAAATTTCCGACCCAGCACGTGCCAAGGCCGAGCGCCCATCCGACGTTGGCCATGTTCTGCACCGCCTGGGCGCAATCGACGTCGGCCCATCGCGTGTTGCCGAGGTCCTTCAGGACGATAACGGCGCTGGGGGCGTCGGCGACGAATTTTCCGGTGCTGCAGAGTTCGCCGATTTCTTTGAGACGCTTAGGATCGCGCACCACCACAAATTGCCACGGCTGCAAGTTGCGCGCGCTCATCGCATGGCGGCCGGCCTCGACGATTTTGTTGAGCTTGTCGTCCTCGACGGGTTTGGGCGCAAACGCCCGCTGCACCTTGCGCGAATTGATCGCTTCGATCGCGTCCATCGTGAACCTCCTGTGCGGCAGCCCGGTCGGCCGAGCTGCGGCCCTTACAGTCGTAAGATTTAATTTTCAATATCGCTTTCAAGTCTTGTAGTATCTAGCCGCGCCGAATTCCAGTTGCCGAGAAATCGGGGAACAACAAACAGAATCGGGGCCGGCGCGACACGCAGCGACTGCATGCAGCGCAGCGGCTGCGCAGTAGAGCACCGGAGTTCGTTGAAAGTCGATGCCGGGCCGCCACGGACCCGGCGGCATCGGGATTGCTGAAGCAAGCATCGCGGCTTGGGCTGTTGGCGCGGGTGATGCGCGTGGGGAGCAATATTTGAAAAAGGCCGGTTTCGAGAATTCTTCGTCCTGCATCGCCGAGGCGCCGAACGCGCGTCATCGAAGTGCATTCAGCTCGGCTCCAAAAATAACTTTCGCGCTGATAACCGCGATGCTCGCGGCGATCCTCATACCCGCCGCCGCGCTCGCGGCGCAGACGCCCGCATTCAATGTCTATTTCAGCGGGACCGAGAACCTGGTCCTTGAGCGGCTAGGGCTCGATCCTTCCACCCATCGCGTGAGCGATCTGTCGGCCGCGCAGACCGCCGTCTTCGACGACACCCTGCCCGCTCCCGGTCCCGCCCTCGAGGCGCTCAAGGCACGCGTGGCAGCCGGGATGGGAGTCGTCATTGTAACGGGGCCGAACACCGATCCGGCGGCGCTGGCGGCTTTGAGCGGCGGAGCGATCACGCAGACTGGCACGGTCGAGGTCCCCGCCGGACCGAAGCACGCGCTGGAGATCGAAAAACTCGCCGCGATTATCGTGTACACCGGTCCCGCGTCGAATCCGCTCGCAACCAACGTGAGCTGGAAATCCGCGGTGCGAGTGCATGAGCGCTCGCTCCTGGCTACGACCTCGGCCGCGACGATCCTGGTGGCGACCAGCGGCAAGGATCCGGTGCGCGCGCATACTCCCGTGCTGCTCGAGATGAAGTCGGGCGCGGGGACGATCTACGTCCTCAACGTATGGCTCCGGCAGGGCGACCAGCGCGCGCGGATCGCGAGCTACCGCAAACTGCTGAGCGGAATCGCGGGCGCGCAGAATTACGATTTTCAGCGCTGGGGCTACTTCAACTGGCTGCTCTACGACATGTCGAGATCATCGGCGGGCGTCGCCGCGGCGCCGTACGGTTCGTGGATCGGTTCGCCGGTGCCGGACACGCAGCAGATCATCTGGCTCGGCGTGATCTTCTCGACGATGTTCGCCGCATTCGTCCTCTGCTACATCATTGTGCGCCGCTACAGTTTGCGGCATCCCGAACAGCTCGAGCATTTCTATCTGCAGGCCAAACCATCCTCGACGCCACAGCCGGCTTCGCTCGGCGCGGCCGCCGCGGTGCCGGCCGCCGCGCCTGAGACCGCGCCCAACCGCGGCGATCCGCGATGGGAAAAGGTCGGGTTCCATCGCCCGCTCTCCGGCTTCTTCTTCAACTACCTGCTCGCGCTGATCGTCATGATCCCGTTCAACTTCAACGTGACGTTTTACATCGAGCGCAACTTCGTCAATCCATTCCTCGAAGCGCGCGGCGCATGGGCGGCGGTTACCCAGTTCATGCTGTTCTTCTTCACCTTGCTCGATCTCGGGACCGGGCAGGCGATGGTGAAATATTTCGCCGAGTATCGGGTCAAGGAGCCCGGACGCGCAATCAGCTACGCGCAGTTCTTCATCTGGTTTCATGCGATGGCGGGAATGTTCCAAATCACGGCGCTGGGACTGGTCGCAGCAATTTGGATGCCGCACACCGCGATGGCGTTTCTGACCTGGTTCGTGATCCTTCACACGCTCATCCAGTTCCCCGGCTTCATCGCCATTTTCTCGAACCTGTTTCGCGCGCTGCAACGCTTCGATTACGCGCAGTTGCTGATCGTCCTGACCTACGTGCTGAATCCGTTCGTGCAGCTCACCTGCGGCGTCTACGGGCGCCACTGGGGACTGATGCATCCGGTGTTCGGCGAGGGGATGGGGGTGGTGTTCGGCTTCGCGATCGGCGGCGTGATCGCAAATCTGCTAATGGGCGGGTTCTGCGCGGTATTCTATGACAAGATGGGCTTTCGGCTGGCGACGATTTTCCTGGCGCACTTCGATCGCGACACGGTGCGCAAATCGCTCATCTATGGAATCAAGCTGACCGGCGGGCAGGTGCTGGCCGCGACCTCGTGGGCGCTGGTCCCGGTCATCATGGGAATCCTGATTCCGAATTTTCTCGAGCTCAACGAAATCTGGATCCTGACCTACTCGCTGACCTTCGCGTACCTCGAGACCGGCGCGTACATCTTCACCACGCTGATGCCGTCGATCTCGGAGAGCTATTCGCAGGCGATGATGTTTCTGACGCGGCGCTATCTCGACCAGGGATTGCGCTGGGGAATAATCGTCACCTCGATGCTGGGGGGAGCGTTCGTCGCGTTCTCGGATATTTTCGTCAACGGACTGTTGCCTCCGCAGTTCGTCCGCGCCGCGGGCGTGATGATGCTGATGCATGTGTGGCGCGCGTTCGATTTCACCACCCGGATGCCGGATCAGGTGTTCCAAGGGGTCGGGCGCACGGGATTGTTCACGCTGACCGCGCTGGTGGAGAACGTGGGACGCGTCGTCCTGTCGTGGTATCTGATCAAATGGTACGGATTCGACGGCGTGTTCTACGCGTTCATCTTGTCGTCGATCCTGAAGTCGGCGCTGGCATGGCCGCTGATGGGTTACCTGATCGCGTGGCCGTCGATCAGCGTGTGGCAGACGCTGGCCAATCCGATCCTCGCTGCATTTGGGAATTACGTGGTGCTGCACGAATTCGCGATCGCGGTTTTTCGCGGACCGGGACACGCGGGAAGCGCGTGGCTGGTGGTGCTGCTGTGCCTGTTCGGATCGCTGCCGGTTTACATGTTCATCAGCGGGCTGCTCGGATGGGACACTCCGGCTCTGCTGGAATTTCGCGACGCAGCCGAGCTGGTACCGCCGCCGTTTGGAGCGATCGCGCGGATGGCGCATCGGATCGTGCAGTTGGGCTCGATGCTGAGTCCGTTGCAGGATCGATTCCCGGGCCGGCTGGTGGAAGAGGCGGCAGCGCAGGCGCGCGAATTAACCGCGCTCAAGGCGGAGATGCACTAGCGCGGGACCGCGGCGAGATTCTGCAAGGCCACCCTCACCCGCGTGAAGGAAGGCTGTAGATAATTTGCCGCAGCGCGATCTGTAATGATCGGCGAGACGCCGGTCCTACTGAAAAAAGCCTTTTGCCAGTGGGGCCGCCGTCTCGGCGGCCTCTTAGGGCGAGGGATCAGAATAAAATTAGCCCCGCCGATAGACTGCGTAGTCGCGTTGGAGCTTCGCCACGCGATCCTGCATCGAGGGCGCGCGCTGGAGTTCCAGGAAGAACTCCACCAGCTCCTGATGCGCTACTTGTCCGCCGGGACTCAGCAACTCGACCAATTCCTCGATCAGGCTGGGGAACTTTTCGCTCGGGATATAATAGTTCGCCCAGCCGAAGTTGCAGTGGCGATGCAAAATCTTCGCGATGGTCTTTTCGAGTTCTTCGCGCCGGCCCGCGCTGGTTTCCTGTTCGTCGCTCAAGGTTGCTCCCCCGCTGTGGAAGTTGTGTCAGGCGCCTTTTTTGATCTGGACCGGCGTCAATTCCTCGGCCCACAGAATCTTGTGGTAGTCGAAACGCATGTTCTCAATGATATTGAACTTGACGATCTCGAAATAGGGCGACAAATCGAAATCGCGCGGCGTCACCAGCCACGGCGGAATCGGATGAAACACTCCCGCGGGCAGCGGCGCCGTGCGCCGGCGCCGGAGCCTCGGCCACAGCCTGCCCTGGCGCGGAACCGCGGCGGGCGTTCCGTCGGGCAATTGCTCGTAGCGCGGCACGATCGGAAACCGCACCCGCGCGAAGCATGACGCGATCAGGCTCGAGCAGATGACCCGGGTCGGCTCGCCGCTGCCGAAGTGCAGCGCCTGGCGGCGAAAGCGCGCCGGGATCAGGCTGACCGGCAGGAAGTAGCGCGCGAGGTCAACGGCGTTCTTGATGTCGTATTGGTCGCCGACGTTGGCGATCGCCTCATCCATGACCGCAGCGAGATCCTGCGCCGACAAATTGTAGGGGCGGCATATGCGGATGTTGTAGTCGCGGTAGCGGCTGAGCGGCGAGAGGATCACGCCGGACTCGACCAACGCCTCGACCAGCAGAAACTCGGCGTCGTCGCCGTAGAGCTTCAGATACTCGGAGCGCGCCTGCGGATTGCGCCGTAGCGGCTCGTCGCCGACGTACAATGCCGAATGCGACCACGAACTCTGGGTCAGGTACTTTATGCACTGGCTGATGCGCTCGTTGCCCTCGACCAGGATGACGTCGCCCTTGCGGATATGGCGGCGCAAGCTCGCAAGATCGTTGGGCGCATGGAGGTCGTAGCTTTTGAGCGGCTTGGTAAGAATCGCGACGGCGGCGTCGGCGATTTTTTGCCG
>JBARDN010000153.1:0-10345 GCA_049795175.1 Binataceae bacterium (SeqCode)
CGAAGGTCGTCATTCCAACCACGCTGCCGTCGAGTCCGACCCATTGGTACCAACTCATCGGCACGCCGGCTTCGATCGCAAGGCGCTTGCGAATCGCGGGCGGCAGCACCGAGTCGCGATAGCTCGCATCCTGTTTCTCGAACAGCTCGAAGCTCGGCATCGAGACCACGCGCACCGCCCTGCCCTGCTTTTCAAGCTGCTCCTTGGCGCCGAGTGCGAGCTGCACTTCAGAGCCTGTAGCGAGCAGTAGAATCTCCGGAGTCTTTCCGGCCGTCTCCGCCAGCACGTACGCGCCTCGTGCGAGGCCGCTGGCCGGCGCGGTTTTGCTGCGATCGATCGTCGGAACTTTCTGCCGCGAGAGCGCGAGCAACACCGGGCCGCCCTTGTGCGTCATCGCGGCGCGCCATGCCTCGGCGGCCTCATTGGCGTCACCGGGCCGGATCACGACCAGATTCGGAATCGCGCGCATCGCGGTCAGTTGCTCGACCGGCTCGTGCGTCGGACCGTCTTCGCCGACGCCGATCGAGTCGTGGGTGAAAACGAACACCACGTGGATTCCCATCAGCGCGGCCAGCCGAATTGACGCGCGGCAATAGTCGGTGAACACGAAGAACGATGAGCCGTACGAGATAAACCCGCCGTGCAGCGCGATGCCGTTCAGGATCGCGCACATCCCATGTTCGCGGATTCCGAAATGGAGATTGCGGCCCGCGTAGTTTCCTTTCTCGAAGCTGCCGCCGTCCTTTACGTCGGTGAAGGTCGATTCATTCAAATCCGCCGACCCGCCGAACAGCCCCCACATCTTCGCCGTGATCGCGCCTTCTGCCTTCGAGGCGGATTCGCGCGTCGCGAGGTTGTCGGCAGGAGTGAAGACCGGCAGCGACGCGTCCCATCCCTTCGGTAATTCGCCGCTTATCATCCCGGTGAATTCTGCCGCCTCTGCCGCGCTGCTCTTGGTCCAGCTCTTGAGGCTCGCGTTCCAGTCGTTCTCGAATGCTTCCCCGCGCTCGATACAGCGGCGGAACTCGGTCAGCGCCTGATCGGGAACGTAGAACGCCGGCTCGACCGGCCATCCGTAAAATTCCTTGGTCAGCTTCACCTCTTCGACGCCGAGCGCGTTGCTGTGCGCCTTCGGAGTTCCCTGCCGATGCGGGCTGCCGTAGCCGATGATCGAGCGCACCCGAATGAGTGAGGGGCGCCCGGTCTCCGCGATTCCGTTTTCGATCGCCGCCGACAGCGCCGCGAGATCGTTGGCGTCTTCCACGATCTGCGTATGCCAGCCGTACGCGTCAAAGCGCATGCACACGTCCTCGGAGAACGACAAATCGGTGTAGCCGTCGATCGTGACGTGATTGTCGTCGTAGAGATAAACGATATTGCCCAGCCCCAGATGTCCCGCGATCGACGCGGCCTCGCTCGCCACGCCTTCCATCAGGTCGCCGTCGCTCACAATTGCGAACACCCGATGCTGGAACAGCTCGCCCGCGCTCTTTCCGAAACGCGCGTCAATATGCTTGGCCGCTATCGCCATCCCAACTCCGTTGCCGAAGCCCTGGCCGAGAGGACCGGTGGTGGTCTCGACCCCGACCGTGTGCGGATGCTCCGGATGCCCCGGCGTCAGGCTGCCGAGCTGGCGAAAGCGCTTGATCTCGTCGAGCGAGAGTCCGTAGCCCGACAGATACAGCAGCGAGTACAGGAGCATCGAGCCGTGGCCGGCCGAAAGCACAAAGCGGTCGCGGCCGAACCATTTCGGATTCTTCGGGTTGTGGCGCATGAAGCGGGTCCACAAAAGGTACGCCGCCGGCGCCATCCCCATCGGCAACCCGCAATGCCCCGAGTTCGCTTTCTGGACCGCGTCGATCGTGAGGACCCGGATGGAATTTATGCACAGCTCATCGAGTTGGGTGCGATCAATTTTTATGTCGGCTGCGGATGCCACAATATTTCTCCACGTTCATCAGAGGACAAGTTTTTCAAACAAATAAATAGTCAGTCAGGCAGGCCCGCGCTCGATGCATCGGCGCGCGCCGCTACCATTGATTGTCGCCGCCGCCGCCTTTGCTGGTATCGCCCGCCTTGCGGCGCATCAGGTTCACCGCGCCCTTGGCGTCGCCTTTGTCTCCGAACGACATTGCGGCGGCAAAGCGCTCGGCGATCGCCCGCATCATCGCACCTTCGGCCGGATCGAGCTCGGCGCCAAGCCCCGCCAACCGCTCCATCGCGCGGCGAATCGCCGCGATCGCGGCCGGCATGTCGCCCCGATCGCGCATCGCGATCGCATTGCGCAGCCCGTCGCGCACTTCCGCCACAGCGGGCCGCGCGGCAGGACCGATCACGATCTCGAGTTCGCCCAGGCTGTCAGCGAGCTTCGCAAAGGAATCAATCGCGGCGGCGTTCTCTCTCACAGCGCAATTGTTTCATTTGTGCGCGTCCGCGTTCAAGTTAAGCGGCGCGGAAACCAGTGTGATGATCCGCACGGCCGCGTGCTTTTCCTCGATCGCGATTTGGGACATGATGAATGGCAATCGCCCACGGAGGAAGCCCGGGCTTCGATAACGATGAGAAAGATACTGGATCGCCGCGTGGTCATCACCGGAAGCGGCCTGGTGACCCCAATTGGAATTGGACTCGAGGACAACTGGGATTCCTTGATGCATGGACGCTCGGGGATTGGCCCGATCACGCGCTTCGACGCCTCGCAGTTCACCGCGCGCATAGCAGGCGAGGTCAAGGGCTTCATCGCCGAAGACTGGATCGAAAAGCGCGACGTCAAGAAGATGGACCTGTTCATCCAGTATGCCGTCGCCGCCAGCGAGCAAGCGATGCGCCAGTCGGGCTTCAAGATCACCGAGGCGAACGCCGACAACGTGGGCGTGCTGATCGGCAATGGAATCGGCGGCCTGTGCACCATCGAGGAGTATCACAAGCAGTTCCTCGCCACCGGACTTAAGCACATCACCCCGTTTTTTATCCCCAAGCTGATCTCGAACCTCGCCTGCGGGCAGATCTCGATTCGCTACGGCGCGCGCGGCGTCAGCTTCACCACTACCAGCGCATGCGCTTCGGGCAGTCACGCAATCGGCGAGGCCTACCGGATGATCCGGCTTGGCTATCTTGACGCCGCGATCGCCGGCGGCTCGGAAGCTGCCCTGACCGCGCTCGGAGTCGGGGGCTTCTGCGTGATGCGCGCGCTATCGACCCGCAATGACGCGCCCGAAAAAGCTAGCCGTCCGTTCGACAAGGATCGCGACGGCTTCGTGATGTCGGAAGGCGCTGCCGCGATGGTTATCGAAGAACGCGAGGCCGCGATCGCGCGCGGAGCAACGATTCTGGCGGAGATCGTCGGCTACGCGGCCAACTCCGACGCCTACCACATCACCTCGCCTGCTCCCGAAGGACGTGGCGCAGCGCGATGCATGCAGATGTGCCTCGAAGAAAACGATCTCGATCCCAACGAGGTCGATTACATCAATGCCCACGGCACTTCGACCGAGCAGGGCGATATCGCGGAGACCCAGGCGGTCAAGAAAGTTTTCGGTGAACGCGCCGCCAAAGTTCCGATCAGCTCGACCAAGTCGATGACCGGGCACACCCTCGGCGCCGCCGGCGCGATCGAATCGGTGTACACGATCCTTGCGATCCAGCGCGGGATGCTCCCGCCGACCATCAACCAAGAGCATCCGGACCCCGAGTGCGACCTGGATTACGTGCCCAATCAAGCGCGGCCGGCGAAAATCCGTATCGCACTCAACAACTCGTTCGGGTTCGGCGGCACCAATACCACGCTGGCCTTCCGGCCCGCGGCTTAGGTTTTTTCGCAAATGGGTTCCAGAATCATTTCGACTGGGCGCGCCCTGCCGCGCACTCCCGTGACCAACCAGGAGCTCGAGCGCACCATCGAGACCTCCGACGAATGGATTCGCTCGCGCACCGGAATCGGCCAGCGCTACACCCTGCGCTCGGGCGAGCCGCTGGCGGAGATCGCGCTGACTGCCAGCCGTATCGCGCTCGAGCGCGCCGGCCTAAAGCCATCGGACATGGACGCGATTATCGTCGGCACCGTCTCCTCCGAATTCGCGTTCCCGTCCTTCGCCTGCCAGGTGCAAAACCTGCTCGGAGCCGATTCGATTCCCGCCTACGACGTCGCCGCCGCCTGCTCGGGTTTTATCTACGCGCTCTCGGTCGCTGACGCGCACATGCGCGCGGGCGATTTCAAAAAAATCCTCTTGATCGGCACCGACGCACTTTCAACTTTTGTTGATTGGAACGATCGGCGGACCTCGGTGCTTTTCGGTGACGGCGCCGGCGCCGCGGTGATGGTTTCCGAGCCGGGCCCGCGCGGAGTCCTGGCAAGCATCCTGCGCTCTTCCGGGCAGCATTGGGGGCTGCTTTCGCTGCGCGCCACCGGAATCCGCGCCACCCTCGACGCCGAGGCGCGGCGCGACCCCGAAGACGCAATCAAGATGAAAGGTCCCGAGCTGTTCAAGATCGCCGTCAAGAGCATGGAGGAAGTCAGCCGCCAGGTCGCCGAGCGCGCGCACGTCAAGCTCGAAGACGTGAACCTGGTGGTGGGCCATCAGGCCAACATGCGGATCATCAACGCGGTCGCCGACCGGCTCGGCCTGCCATCCGAAAAAGTTTTCATCAATATCGAACGCTACGGAAACACTTCCGCCGCGTCCGTGCCGATCGCGCTGGACGAAGCGCTCGAGCAGGGCCGCATCCATGACGGCGACCTGGTGATGCTCAATGCATGCGGCGGCGGCCTGACCTGGGGCGCGAATCTGCTGCGCTGGTAGGTAGGACGTAGTCTCAGCGACAATGCCCGCAGCCCTGCCCGACCGGCGCGTCACATTCATCCTCGGCAAAGGCGGTGTGGGAAAAACCACGCTCGCCGCTGCGCTCGCATCGGCGCGAGCCACCGCGGGCTCCCGCACCTTGCTGATCGAGACCGACGCGCGCGCCCCGATGGCGGCGGCACTCAGCGTCGAGCGCTCCTACCGCCCGCTCGAGGCCGCGCCCAACCTGTTCACGATGCTGCTCGACGGCGGCCACGCGCTCGAGGAATACCTCGCGATGGTGGTGCCCGGGCGCGTGCTCCTGCGCGCGGTGTACGCGAGCCGGCTCTACCAGTTTTTCGTGCAGGCTGCGCCGGGGCTGCGCGAGCTGGTGATGCTCGGGAAGATTTATTACGAGAGCGGCCGCAAGGAACACCGCCGCAACCTCTGGGATTCGATTATCGTGGATGCGCCTTCCAGCGGCCAGGCGCTCGCTCTGTTGCGGATGCCCACCGCGGCGCGCGCGACCTTTCGCCAGAGCGTGGTCGGTATCGAGGCCGCCAATATCGGCAAATGGCTGCGCGACCGCGAGACCTGCGCGATCGTCGAGGTCACCACCCCCGACTCGCTTGCGATGTCCGAGGCGCTCGAGATGCACGCAACCCTGAGCGCAATGCAGCTTGCACCGTCACAGGTGTTCTTCAATCGCCTGGCTTCGGTTGATTTCGATTCCGCCGACATCACCGCGATGCTCGGTGGCCATTCCAAATCCGCCGATTCACGCGCCCGCGCGCATCTGGCGGAAATCGCGCGCCGACAAATTGCCCACGCAGCGCATTCGCGCGCGGCACTCGCTCGCCTCCGCCGCGAAACCGGAACTCCGGTTCTCGAAATACCCGAACTGCCCGACCTGCACGGCCGCGGGCTGATAAATTCACTTGCTTTATTTATGGCTTCTCCGTGAATATGGATTCACCGCGGCATCCACCTTTTAGGGGATGACCGGACCGAAGCGAAGCGCCACTGCGCGCCGGGTTCGGAGAGCCGCCGTAATCCTTTCGACGGGGAAACGGATGAAACTGCATCACTTGTCTATCCTTGCACTTACCGGATGGTTCATGGTCGTGGCGCCTGCTCCCAATGCGATCGGAAAGTTCGACCTCGGAGCGCCGGTCTCGAAATGGAGCGTCCGTTCGAGCATGTTCCGCACCGAGCGCGACTGCGAATCGTACCGCGCCCGCGCCGCTTCGCACGGACTCGAAATTCAGCCCAACGCCGACCAGTTCGTCGCCGACGACGAGCTCGGCCAGCCGATCGTCCCGAAGACCGCGTCGCGATGCGTTGACGCGGGAAAGCCCTCGGTCGATCTTCCCGGCTAGTGAACCCGCGCGCGCTGGAATCCGCGCGGATTCGCAAATACCCTTGTCTCTGAGGTATCCGCGAGCATGAGCGAGGCCGAGCGCAAAAACCAGCGCGTGCGCGAACCCTGGATCATCAGGACCTACGCCGGATTCGGCGACGCGCGCCAGGCCAACTCGCGCTTCCATCAGAACCTCAAGGCGGGCCAGCGCGGCCTGTCGATCGCGTTCGATCTTCCCACCCAAAACGGCTACGACCCCGACGCTCCCGTAGCCGCCGGAGAAGTCGGCAAAGCCGGCGTCTCGATCTGCCACTGGCAGGACATGGAGGCGCTGTTCGACGGAATTCCGCTCGCCGAGATCAACACCTCGATGACGATCAACGCGACCGCGCCATTCCTGCTCGCGCTCTACCTGGTCGTCGCGGAAAAACACGGCGCGCCATGGACCGGCCTTCGCGGAACCACCCAGAACGATCTGATGAAGGAGTTCGTCGCGCGCGGCACCTCGATCTTCGATCCGGAAATGTCCTTCCGCCTCTCGACCGAGCTAATCAGGTTCGCGGTCGAACGCGTCCCCAATTGGAATCCGATCAACTGCTGCGGCTACCACTACATGGAAAGCGGCGCCGGACCGGCCGAAGAGATCGGCTACGCATTCGGCAACGCGATGCTGATACTCGACGCGCTGCGCGCGAACCTTGCGCCCGCGGCCTTCGAGCAGACCGTGCGGCGCATTTCGTTCTTCATCAACAGCGGGATCGAGCTGGTGCCGGAGATTTGCAAAGTCCGCGCGTACTTCAGCCTCTGGCGCGAGCTGTGCCAATCCGAGTACGGCATCGAGGAAGTCGCGTTCCGCGCCGGATGCCAGGTGCGCTCGCTCTCGCTCACCGAGCAGCAACCCGAGGTCAATATCGTCCGTATCGCATACGAAGCGCTGCCGGTTACGATCTCCGCGGCGGCGCGCGTCAACGCATTGCAACTCCCGGGCTTCCGCGAGGCGATGGCGCTGCCCGACCAGGCCGAGCAAACCCTGTCGCTGCGCACCCAGCAGGTGCTGATGCATGAAACCGGCATCACGAAATACGGCGATATCTTCGCGGGCAGCAAAGTGATCGAAGGTCTGACCGCCGAAATCTCGATGCGCGCGCGCACGATCGCGATGGAGTTGCGCACCGCCGGTTACTCGCGCTCGATTGGAATCGTCGCGGGCGAGCTTACCCGCGCGCTCGCCGAGCGCCAGCGCAAACTCGAGACCGGCGAGATCGTGCAGGTCGGCGTCAACTCATTCCTGGGCGAGATCGGACTGCTCGCACCCGCGGTCGATAGTGCGGGAGATTCCGATGACAGTGCGCAAGCCTCGATCGAGCAGGCCTCGGTGGAGAAAGATCGCCTCGACGCGATCGCGCGCTGGCGCAAAAATCGCGACAACGCCGCCGTCGCGAGCGCGCGCGAGGCCCTCGAACGAGCCGCCGCCGCAACCGCACCCACGATGGAGGCCACGCTCGCGCTCGCGCGCGCAGGCGGCACCGTCGGCGAATGGACCGACGCGATCGTCCGCGCGAGCCATGGACGCTACACGCCGCCGATCCTCGAAGCGCGCGGCGCAGTCGCCTCGCTAAAGGTCGCGCGTGCGCCGCGCAAAATGAAAATCGCGCTCGGCAAAGCCGGCCTCGACGGACATATCAACGCGGTCAAGCTGCTGGCGCATGCGTGCATGCAATCCGGGATGGAAGTGGTGCTCGCGGGCTTCAAACAGACCGCGGCGCAGATGGTTGAAACCGCGCTTCAGGAAGACGTGGACGTGCTCGCGATTTCGAGCCTCGCGGGAGCGCACATGGCGATCGCGCGCGACTCGATCGCGATTCTGCAACGGCGCGGCGCGGGCGACGTTGCGGTCGTGATGGGCGGTATCATTCCCGAACCCGACCGCGCGCGCCTGCTCGCGATGGGCGTGCGGGCGGTCTTCACACCGAAAGACTCGAACCTGGGCGAAATCGTCGGCCGGATTGCAGCGCTCGGACCGCGCGCGCAAAATTAAATCGAGCCGCAGGGGGAACTACGCATGTCGATCCGCATCCTGAAAGGAATTTCCGTCGCAATCGTTTTGGCGACCATCGCGATGTCCGCTCCGGCCCACGCCGGCGAGCCGCGTCCGTGGCTGTGCCGCGACAAGCCGGTCTTTTCCTCCGACCACGCGATGAACTACGACCTCTCGTCGCGCGCCGGCCTGCAGTGGCAACTTTTCTTCATGACGTTCGACCCGAACTCCGCCCACGACGGTTTCGAGGTAACCGACTCCAAAGAGCTCGGCCTTCGCGGCGTACCCGAAACCGGCAAGCTCTCCCCCGGCCGCTATTTCACAGTCGCGATGTACCGCCAAAGCGCGGGCGTATGGGTCTGCCACAAATACTCGCGCCTGCAACCAAGCCCAAAGGGCATCGTCGCCAACATCTGCTACGGCCGCCAGGAACCGACCTGCCTGATAACGCTGACAGTAAAAGACAACCTCTCAGTAATGGCCCCAGTAGTCCCCGTCCCCATGCCTTGACCTGTCAGCTACACATTAAGTACGGCGGATTTTAATCCGCCTTTTGTTGCGGATCCCTCGCCCCGAAATGGAGGTGCCACTGGCACGCGGTAAGGTGAGGGACCTCATTCAGCGCGGCGCAAAGCGCCAAGCAATCAAAAATTCCGACGATGCCTCCAACGATCAATCACAGCGACCACGAGTATCTGGGCGGCGCAATGAAAGTAGTCGGTCAGATAGTCGCTGCCGTCGGTTCGATGATCGATGCGAAGAATAGCTTCGCGGCTGAACGAGCCTCGGTCGGCTACATGAGGCGGCTGAAATGCTCAATTTGAAGCTGGACGAGTTGATCATCGCAATGGAGTCGAAGAAATGGCAGGACGAGCAACTAAACCCATAAGGCGGCTTAGCCTTCGTCAGAAGGGTCGGACTTGCAAGAGTTCGTCCTTTCGCTTTTCTCAGCGATTCAAGTGTCGCTCTATCGAATCTAACTTCGAATCCAGTTCGCCGATCTTCTTTTCGAGCGCACCATCGATCATAAAGCCCATGATCGCAGCCAGCATCGCCCATAACCCGAACAGCATTTTATGTATATCGTTTGAGTCGAAAAGAATCAGCCCAATAACGCCCAGTGCCACATAGATCAGAACGGTTTTCCGCATCAATGCAGACTACAGCTCATCCGCGAAATTGTCTTGCGCCAAGCAGGAAAGGACTCATTCAGTTCCATAGTTTCGGTCTAGATAACTCCGGTAGTCCGCCACATGATCTCCCTTCCCGTGCGGGAAGGGGTAGGGGTTAGGTCGCTCTTAACGGCAGTAGTCGCGCGCGGCGCGAGGCTTGCGCTCGTTTCGCAAGCCTCGTGACGCCCGGATGAGGATGCTGCTGCAAAGAAACACAGGCTGAAGCATGTGTCTTCCGCTCCTGGCCGTTGCGCAGTTCCCGCAGATGGCAAGCATTGAAAATCGGAAAATCGCGGGCAGTTTAAGCAGCCTTGAGCGGACGTGCGCGTCCGATCCGCGCCTGCTCCTTTGGACTATGCATCGCGTTCCACAAGTCGTTGCGCCGCTGTACATTCAGCCAGAAATCCGGGCTGTTGCCGAACACGCGCGCCAGGATCAGAGCCGTCGCGGCCGTCACGTTGCGCCGCCCCTTGCACAACTCGTTGACATGCTTGCGCTGCACACCCATAGCTTCTGCGAGCGCTCTTTGAGTCAGGCCAAGCGGTTCCATGAACTCCTCCACCAGGATTTCACCGACCGCCGCCGGCTTCCGCTTTGTCATCAGCATGGCGCCGCTCTCCCACTCGAAGATCAGCCCTATGGTACATTTTTGCAAGTCCGCCTGGAAAATCGGCCCCTGAGAATCTCCCTTCAGGGGCAAGGAAGCATACTGGGGGAGGACCAGGAGAGGCGGACCGACAACACACTTCGGGCAAAAAAACAAGGCTGAACTGTTCAGCCTTGTTTTTTTGACAATTTGTGCACAATTGAACACATGGATGAACAAGTCACTCCCGGCGACCTCTCTGCGCCCGCAATTCCAACCGCCCTCGAACAGCCCCCTATCTCCGACCGTAAACTCGCGGCTAATCGCGCGAATGCCCTGCTCTCCACCGGACCTCGCACCGCGCGCGGCAAGGCGCGCTCTGCGATGAATGCCGTCAAGCACGGCGTCCTG
>JBARDN010000154.1:0-31995 GCA_049795175.1 Binataceae bacterium (SeqCode)
CCTCGGCGTGGCAGGAATAATGACCGACTTCCCCGCCCGCGGCCTCGCCGTCGCCCGCTCACGAGCCTCCGCAGGGTAACAACTCGCCGACAAAATTCTGAACTCTGATTCTTCTTCCGTTTTTTAACGGGGGAGGATTAAAGGAGCGGGTGTAGCATTCTTTTCCGGCGCGGATGCTGCCCGCCCTAACCCTGTCACTCCCGCGTGCGTGGCATTGGTGGCACCGGCTTCAGCCGGTGTGGGAATCCACAGGCTAAAGCCTGTGCCACGAGCAATCCCGCTCCTGCAATCCGCACACTTGGCGTCCTCACCGTGTCATTCCCGTGCGCGTGGCTGCCGCGCGTGAGGAATCCCTGTTCTTTCCCCGGCTGAACTCTAATTCCTCTGCCGTTCTTTAACGGGGGAGG
This sequence comes from Binataceae bacterium (SeqCode), assembly GCA_049795175.1. GTDB lineage: Bacteria > Desulfobacterota > Binatia > Binatales > Binataceae > JBARDN01. The sequence goes on from JBARDN010000154.1 coordinate 408, forward strand.
ATTAAAGGAGGGTGTGCAGCATTCTTTCCGGCGCGGACGCTGCCCGCCCTAACCCTGTCACTCCCGCGTGCGTGGCATTGGTGGCACCGGCTTCAGCCGGTGCGGGAATCCACAGGCTAAAGCCTGCGGCACGTAGTGGTGCACACGGGATTGTTCGCATTCATACAGTTGGGACTGTCCCTTGACCCACGCCCTCGGCGCTGAGGCTCCCCTCGGCGCTGACGGTCCCGTATAGAAGTCCGTCTTGCCCAGCGTGCGCTTTTCATTGCATCTGACAAGCGACGGCCGTTCTGGCGCACGTACGGTGTCCGTACAACGCTCCGCAAAACCTGGGCTGGGTGCAGTAATCGCTTCGCGGAGATCCTTCGCCTATGGCTTAGGATGACGACAAAGGAGGGTTTGCGAGAAAATCGGCAGCCTGCCAAAGCAGGGCGCTTTTCACTTCGCGTCGCGCAGTGTTACGATCGGCCGCTATGAGGCTTTCGGAAGTTTTCCGCGCCGGAGTAATGCCGACATGAAACTCGATACCGGACTCGTCGCCCGCAATCTCAAAGATGTTCCCGCCGCCGCGAAAGCCGCTGAAGAGGCCGGCTTCGATGCGCTGTGGACTATCGAGGCCGGCAGCGATCCGTTTCTGCCCGCCGCGATCGCGGCGGAACATACCAAGAAAATCAAAATCGGCACCGCGGTCGCGATCGCGTTTCCGCGCAGTCCGATGGTCACCGCCGGGACCGCGTGGGATCTCGCCGCGCTGTCCGACGGCCGCTTCATCCTTGGGCTCGGCACCCAAGTCAAAGGCCACAACGAGCGCCGCTACAGCGTCAAGTGGGAGGCGCCGGTGCCGCGGCTGCGCGAATATGTCGGCTCGCTGCGCGCCATATTTAAATGCTGGGCGGAAGGCGGCGCGAAGCTCAGCTTCACCGGCAAATACTACAACTTCTCGCTGATGACGCCGTTCTTCACTCCCCCTAAACACGCGCATCCGGACATCCCGATCTGGATCGCCGGCGTCAACGAGCACATCCTGCGCCTCGCGGGCGAGACCTGCGACGGCCTGCATGCGCATCCGTTCAACTCGCCCAAGTACCTGCGCGAGTACGTGCTGCCTAACGTCGAGCGCGGGCTAACCAAGGGCGGACGCGCGCGCAAGAATTTTACGATCGCGACCACGGCGTTTGTGATCGTCGGGCGCAACCGCGAGGAGATCGAGCGCGCGAAGGCCGGGGTGCGCCAGCAGATTGCGTTTTACGCCTCGACCCGCACCTACAAGATCGTGCTCGATATGCACGGATGGGGCGACGTCTCGCCGCGGCTCAGCGAGAAGGCGGCCAAAGGCGATTGGCGCGGGATGGCGAGCGAGATCACTGACGAGATGCTCGAGACCTACGCGGTGACCGGAACCTTCGACGATATCGCGGAGAAAGTGAAGGAGCGTTACGACGGCCTGCTCGATCGGGTCGCCTTCTACATTCCGTACCAGGCGGGAATCGATGACGCCGAATGGAAAAAGCTCACGCGCAAGTTCAACGGGTGACGAGAATGAAATCGAGCCGGAAGTTTGCGTTCCTGGCCGCGATACTGACGCTCGCGATCTCCGCTGGTGCGCCGCGCGTTCTCGCCGCCGCCACCTCGACGGTGGCGCCGGGGGTGACCGATGCGCCGCAGCCAGGCGTGCAGAAATTTACGGTCGTCGCGGTGCAGATCGGAACGACGAAATTCTGGCTCCCGAGCACGATCATCGTGCATCAGGGCGAGAACGTCGTGCTCACGCTGAAGAACGACATTCCCGGCGCGGAAGACCGCCACGGATTTTCAATCCCCGCGTACAATATCACCGAGGTGATCAAGCGCGGCGAGCCAAAGACGGTGTCGTTTGTCGCCTCGCGCGCGGGCACGTTCCCGTACCTGTGCCAGCTCCACGCCGCGCATGTTGGCGGGCAGTTGATCGTCGAACCCAAGATGTGAATTTCCAATCGCTCCACCGAAGCCGAAAGGTTAGGCTCTGAAGCCGGATGCGAACGCGGGTGCTCTATGCACGAACGCCGGATTGGCGAAGCCTGATCGAACGCGCCGATGAACTGATCGCGGGTCCGGGATTTCGCGCTCTGAAAGCCGAGGGACGCACCTTGGCCGGCGTACTCGAGATTCCCGGCCACGCGCCGGTGTTCATCAAGCGCACGCGCGAGCGAACCTGGGCAAAGGGAATCGCTGCGCGTGGAACGGGCTCGCGCGCGGCCCGCGCAATCGCGGGTGCGGAGATTCTCGCGTCAGCGGCGATCGCGCATCCGGCTCCGCTGGCCGCGATGGACGAAATAAGCGGCGGCGCGGTGCGTGCGTCGTACCTGATCTCCGAGGCGCTGCTCGAGGCCGACAGCCTGTCGCGATTTGCGCTCGGTCCGGAAGAGATCAAAGGACGCGACGCGCGGCGTCGGCGGAGAATCCTCGGGGCGGTTGCGCGCGAGGTCAAGCGGATGCACGATGCCGGAATCTATACGCGCGATTTGCAGGAGACCAACGTGATGGTTGCCGACGACGGCGCGGGTGGCTTCCGGGTCTGGTTTATCGACCTGGAAGATTTCCGCCGCGAGCGCCACGCGGCAGGCGTTTCGCGCGAACGCCGAATCCGCAACATAGTCCATCTGGACCGCAGTATCGGACGCTTTTTGTGCCGCGCTGCGCGCGTGGCGTTCCTCTATGATTATCTTGGCACGCGCCCGGGACGCGCACAGATACGCCGGATGGTGCAAGACATTCTTGCGATGCGCGCGCGAATCGATCGCGGCCGCGCGCGGCGCAAACCGCATCGCGTGAGGGGCGGAATTAGCGCACGCCTATAATCGGAATCTGAAATGGCACTCGCAATCCGCAGACGCGAATACGATCATCACACCGAGCAGGTGCACGCCGCCGGCGGAACCTGGGTGCGCGATCTGATGCTCGGGCTCAACGACGGGCTGGTCGCGTCGTTCGCGGTGACCTCTGGGGTCGCGGGTGCGTTTTCGATCGCGGGAATCGTCGCGATGGCGGGGCTGGCGGAGATGCTGGGCGGCGCGGTCTCGATGGGACTGGCGGGGTTCATCTCGGCGCGCTCGCAACTGGAATTTTACGAAAGCGAAATTGAGCGCGAACGCGAGGAGATCCGCAAATGGCCCGAGCGCGAGCGCGAGGAGATCGGCGCCATCTATCGCGCCAAGGGCTTCTCGGGCGAGCTGCTCGAAAAGATCGTCGCGCATATCACCGCCGATCCCGAAAGATGGTCGAACGTGATGATGCGCGAGGAGCTGGGATTTGCGGTCGAGTCGTTTGATCCGCCGCTGCGCTCGGCGTTGACGGTCGGCCTGTCTTATCTGTTCGGCGCAGCCGTCCCGGTGGCCCCGTATCTGTTCGTGGCGCCGGCGCAAGGCGGCGTGCTCCTCTCGGCGTGCGCAACGGTGCTGGTGCTGTTCGGAGTCGGAGCGGCGAAGACGGTCATCACCAGCCGCACATGGTGGCGCAGCGGCCTCGAGAGCATGCTGACGGGAATCGCAGCCGCCGCAGTAACCTACGCCGCAGGCCGCCTATTCGCCGCGCGATAAATGTCTGGTTCCTCGCCCTGAAAGAGAGAGGTTAGGTGAGGGACCCTATTCAGCGCGGCGCGCAGCGACGCGCGATTGAAAATGGATCCACGATCGAGGGAGAAGGAATCTGCACGCGCGCCGCGGATGACCCAGTGGTGTCACGCGTCGATCAAAATATCTTCGCCGTCGAGCTGCACCGGGTAGCATCCGAGCTTCACGTTCGGATCGTCGAGGTTCGCGCCGGTCGTGATGTCGTATTCCCATCCGTGCCACGGACAGGTGACGGTGGTGCCGTCCACGTCGCCCTCGGCGAGCGGGCCGCCGCGATGCTTGCACGTGTTGTCGATCGCGTAGAACGCGCCGCCCGCGTTGAATAACGCGATCTGTTTGCCCGCGGTCTCGACCAGCAGGGCTGCGCCGGCGGGTAGCTCGGCGCGCGTCGCGACTTTGACTATTGCCACGATAGGATTACCTCCGCGAGGGACGATGCGCGGATCATATTGAGCGCGCGGCGCGGCGTGCAACCGCGTCAGGTCGTATACTCGGCGTTGATCCGCACGTAATCGTAACTGAGATCGCAGGTGAGGATCGTCGCGCGCGCGGCACCGATACGCAGGTCGAGCGTGACGGAGAATTCGCGCGCGCGCATTTTTTCCTGCGCCGCGTCCAGCGCCGCGATGATAAGCGCGCCGCGCGCCGCGACTTTCACGCCGCCGATCGATAACACCAACTTGTCGGATTCAACTGCAGCGCCCGACGATCCCGCCGCCATCAGGATTCTCCCGACGTTCGGGTCGCATCCGAAGAACGCGGTCTTGACCAGCGGCGAGTTCGCGATCTGCCGGGCGCATCGCTCGGCGTCCGCGGCGGTGCGCGCGCCGCGCACCTGGACCTCGACCAGCTTGGTCGCGCCCTCGCCGTCACGCACCAGCTCGCGCGCGAGCGCTGAACAGACCGCCGCGATCGCTTGATTGAACGCGTCGAGATCGCGTCCGCGAAGAGGACGATTACCGGCAGCGCCGCTCGCCATCACGATCACCGTGTCATTGGTGGACATGTCGCCGTCGACGGTGATCGCGTTGAAGCTCGCGGGCAGCGCGAGCTTGAGCGCCGTGCGAAGCTGGGAGGCGTTGGCGGCTGCGTCGGTCATCACGTACCCGAGCATCGTCGCCATATGCGGCGAGATCATCCCGACGCCTTTGACCGCTCCCGCGATCGTGACGTTTGCGCCGCCGAGGCGCAGCGAGGTCGATGCAGTTTTGGGACGCGTGTCGGTGGTCATGATCGCGCGCGCAAAATCCGCCAGACCGTCTTCACTGAGCGCGGCCGCCGCCTCGCGCACGCCCGCGCTGAATTTCGCGAGGTCGTAGAGATGTCCGATGACCCCGGTTGACGACGGCGCCACCAAGCTCGGTGCGCATCCGAGTTCGCGCGCGGTTATGGCGCACGAGTCCTCGGCGAGTTTCAGGCCCGGCTTGCCGGTGAAGCTGTTGGCGCATCCGGAGTTGGCGACGATCGCCTGCAGGCGTCCTGCACGAATCCTGTTGATGGTGGCATAGACCGGAGCCGCTTTGACCTGGTTGGCGCTGAAGACCGCTGCGGCGGGGCACGGGTGCTCGGCCGCGATCAGGCCCAGGTCCTTGGCGCCTGCCTGAGTTTTGAGTCCTGCGCTGACGCCGGCGAAACGGAAGCCGCGCACGCGCGCGGGAGCGAGATCGACCTTCATCGGGAACCTCCGTGCGCCGCACTATACGCGCGCGCGAGGGCGGAGAAAATGAATTCGGACGATTTGTCCCTCTCCCGGATCGGGAGAGGGTGCGCGGTGCGGTGATTGCTCCTTTCAGCAATCGCCGTGACGCGCGGGTGAGGGACCGACAGAATGGAATTTCTGGGTTGTCGAGGGTATGGCTCGCAGACGAATCGCAGTAGAAATTCTGCGGGCCGCGCGACCTGTTACCCTATTCGCGAGCTAAGATTCTCTGCTGTCGGTCTCTCACCCGTCGCGCGCGGCGCGCGCCACCCGCGTGCCAATGGCACCTCCCAATCTTTTGGGAGAGGGAATTGGCACCGACGAGGTTACGCAAAGAGTTCTTTTCAGTAAGTCACTTGCCGTGGCAGCGTTTGTACTTCTTGCCTGAGCCGCAAGGGCAGGGGTCGTTGCGGCCGACCTTGTCGGCCTCGCGCTTGGCTGGTTGCGGCGCTTCCTGCTCAGTCTCGCCGCCGTGGCTCATCACGACTCTCTGCGGCTTGGCCTGCTGCTGAATCTGCTGGACGTCTTCCTCTTTGCGCACCTGTACGGAAAAACACTTTTCGACGACGTCCTTCTGCATCACCGACATCAGCGCCTCGAACATCGTGAACCCTTCTTTCTGATACTCGACCAGCGGGTTCAACTGTCCGTATCCGCGCAGTCCGATGCCTTCCTTCAGATGGTCCATCGCGAGCAGATGATCTTTCCACAGCGAATCGAGCGTCTGCAGCATCACGATTTTTTCGATCTGCCGCATCACCGGAACGGTGAACTCGCCTTCGCGGGTTTCGTACAGCGCGTGGACGCGCTCTTGCGCGACTTCGATCAGGTCTTCGGCCGAGTCGATCGTGTTGCCTTCGGGTCCGCTCGCGAGCGTAAAGCCGGGGCGAAATTTAAACTGCTGGAAGAACGCGTCGTCGATCGCTTTCCAGTCCCAGTCCTTCGGATCCTTGTCGGTGTCGCAGTGCGCGGCGGCGATATCCTCGACCAGCTGGTCGCACATGTCGAGGACGTCGTCCTTGAGCGGCGCGCCCGACAGCAACTCCTTGCGGCGGCCGTAGATGACCTCGCGCTGCTTGTTCATCACGTCGTCGTATTCGAGCAGATGCTTGCGGATGTCGAAGTTGTGGCCTTCGACTTTTTCCTGCGCGTTGGCGATCGCGCGGGAGATCCATCGATGCTCGATCGGGACGCCGTCGTCCATGCCGATTCGGGTCATCAGGCCCTTTAGGCGATCGGCGCCGAAGATGCGCAGGAGATCGTCCTCGAGCGACATGAAGAAGCGCGAGGAGCCGGGGTCGCCCTGGCGGCCGGAACGTCCGCGCAACTGGTTGTCGATCCGGCGCGATTCGTGGCGCTCGGTGCCGAGAATATGCAGCCCTCCGGCGGCGAGCACCTGCTCGCGCTCGGCGGCGCACTGTTCTTTGTATTTCGCGAGCGCCGCGGAAAATTTCGCATCGTTAGGATCGCGCGTGCCGGTTTCGGCGGCGGCCATGAACTCGGGATTTCCTCCGAGGATGATATCGGTGCCGCGGCCGGCCATGTTGGTCGAAATCGTGACCGCGCCAAAGCGCCCCGCCTGGGATACGATCTCGGCCTCGCGTTCGTGATTCTTGGCGTTGAGCACGAAATGCTTGACCGCGGTCTTCTTGAGTTTCTCGGCGACGCGTTCGGATTTTTCGATCGACACGGTGCCGACCAGCACCGGCTGTCCGCGTCCGTTGAGCTCCTTGATCTCCTCGATCACGGCGTCGAACTTCTCGTCCTCGGTCTTGTACACGACGTCGTGATTGTCCTTGCGGATCATCGGCATGTTGGTCGGCACGACCACGACGTCGAGCCCGTAGATTTCCTTGAACTCGACCGACTCGGTGTCGGCGGTCCCGGTCATCCCGGAGAGCTTTTTGTACATGCGAAAATAATTCTGGAAGGTGATGGTCGCGAGCGTCTGGTTCTCGGACTCGATCTTGACGTTTTCCTTGGCCTCGACCGCCTGATGCAGCCCGTCGCTCCAGCGCCGCCCCGGCATCAGGCGTCCGGTGAATTCATCGACGATGATCACCTCGCCGTCTTTCACCACGTAATCGACGTCGCGCTTGAACAGCGTATGCGCGCGCAAGCCCTGGTTGCAGTGATGCAGCAGCAGGATGTTGCGCGGGTCGTATAGATTTTCTACTCCGAGCAGCTTCTCGACGCGGGTCACGCCGTCCTCTGTAAGCGACACGGTGCGCATCTTTTCGTCGATGGTGTAGTCGTCTTCGGCTTTGAGCCGGGGGATCACGCGATCGACGATATAATAGGTGTCGGTCGATTCCTCGGACGCGCCCGAGATGATAAGCGGGGTGCGCGCCTCATCGATCAGGATCGAATCAACCTCGTCCACGATCGCGAAGTTGTGCGCGCGCTGGGCATATTCCTCGAGGTTGAACTTCATGTTGTCGCGCAGGTAGTCGAAGCCGAACTCGTTGTTCTGGCCGTAGGTGATATCGGCGGCGTACGCGAGTTTGCGCTCCTGGTCGGTGACGCCATGCACGATCACGCCGACGCTCAGGCCCAGGTAGAGGTAGATCCGCCCCATCCATTCGGAGTGAAAGCGGGCCAGGTAGTCGTTGACTGTCACGACGTGGACGCCGCGTCCGCTGAGCGCGTTGAGCGTGGCGGCGAGCGTGGCGACCAGGGTCTTGCCTTCGCCGGTCCTCATTTCGGCGATTCGTCCCGAGTGGAGGACCATCCCGCCGATCAACTGCACGTCGAAATGGCGCTGGCCGAGCACGCGCTTGGCGGCTTCGCGCACGATCGCGAAGACCTCGGGCAGGACGTCGTCGAGGCGATCGGCACGCTGCTCGTCGTCCTCGATCGCGCTGATCTCGGCCTTGAGCTCGGCGATACGCGCGCGCATTTCGTCCTGGCTCTTGGTTTCGATCTCGGGTTCGAGGCGGTTGACTGCCTCGACGTCGGGTTTGAGCCGCTTTACTTCGCGGTCGCTTTTCGAGCCGAAAAACTTCCGCCCAATTCCGGTAAGAGCTGATGCCATCTTTGAAGTTGCTGTATCCGGGAATCCGCGAACGCCATCATGCGCGGCGCGGTGAGAGTCTCCGTTAGGTTTATATCCGTCCCATTCTACTCTGATTCTGGGGTTTGGGGGGAGATGCGCCGCGGGAATGGCGAAAATGACTTCTCGCCTCAGCGCTCAATTCGCACCGCCGACTCGACCTCGGGCCCGAAGAAGCCGCGCCCCACGCGGATGAAGCGCTCGGGAGATTCGGTCACGAAGAAGCTTTGCCGGCCCGCGCCGCGTCCGCGCGCCAGGCCTAGTGCGCCCAACTGCGCCGTCACCGCCTCGGCGGTGGCCAGCGCCGAATCGACCACGCGCACCCCGCGTCCCAGCACTCGCTCGAACATCCGGAGCAGCAGCGGATAGTGGGTGCATCCGAGCAGCAGCGTATCGATACCGCTGCGCTTCAGGCTCTCCAGATAAAATGCGACGGTGCGTTCGGCAACTTCGTTATCGACCCATCCTTCTTCAGCCAGCGGCACCAGCAGCGGGCAGGCGCGGGTGTAGATTTCAGCATCGGGGCGCAGCTGCTGGATCGTGCGCGTGTACGCGCCCGAGGCGATCGTTGCCTCGGTGCCGATTACCCCGATCTTGCCCGAGCGCGTGGCGCGAACCACGGCGCGCGCGCCCGGCTCGATCACTCCGACCACCGGAATCATCGTGGCGCCGGCAATATGCTCGAGCGCGACCGCGCTGGAGGTGTTGCACGCGACCACCAGCAGCTTGATTCCCTTGGCGAGCAGGAACTCGCTGTTCTCGCGCGAGTAGCGCTTGATGACCTCATTGGATTTGGTGCCGTACGGGAGCCGCGCCGTGTCGCCAAGATAGATGAATTCCTCCGATGGCATCGCGTTGACCAGCGCTCGCAGCACCGTCAGGCCGCCGATTCCGGAATCGAAAACTCCGATCGGGCGATCCGCCGCGCCGGACGCACCGCGGCCATTGCGGCCGTTCGATGAAGCGCGTTTCGCGCGAGTCTTTGCGGGCATCAACGAAATTCCTGGCCGAGCGCCAGGCGCTCGCCGAGCGTCGCCGGGTTGGCCGGCGCGACGCCGAAGACGCGCTCGTGAACACTGGCCGACTCCATGCACAGGTAGCCGGGAATCTTCGCTCCGGCGCGTGCGAAGCGCTCGGCAAGGATGCGATAGAGCTTGAGCCGCAGGGGAGTGAACGCGCGCAAGCGGCCGTCGCTGGCCAGCACGTCCTCGCCGAGCAGCATCGGATCGTCGGGCCATCGGCGGCGCGCGGCGGCGCGCAACGCGGGCGTCATCCGCAATCCGCCGATACTGAAAAATCCGATCTGCGCCGCAGGGATGGTGTCCAGAACATCGTCGATCAGCTCGGAATAGTCACGCTCGGCGCCGTCGTACGCGATCATCGGATCGAAATGAAACGCGACGCGGTAACCCGCGTCCAGCACGCGTCGCGCCGCCGTGATTCGCGCCGCCGGAGAGGCGGTGCGATGCTCGCACGTCCGCCAGACCTTTTCCGGCGACAGCGTCCATGAGACGAGCACGCGCCCGCGCGGATCGAGCGCGAGCAGGTTTTCAATTTCGTCGGTCTTGGTCTTGAGTTCCAGCGTCAGCGTCTCGCGCGCGGCGAAAAACCCGACCAGATCGCGCGTGAGGCCGGTGAGAGTGTCGAAGGCGACCGAGTCTGCCAGCTCGCCGGTGCCGACGCGGAAATGGCGCTCGGGCGCGGAATGAATCATCCGCTCGAGCTCATCGAACGAATCGGTGTAGTTGGAAAAAACCTGGAAGCCGGGATTGTCGGCGACAAATTCCTGCAGGAAGCAGTAGCTGCAATCCATCGGACAGTTCGACGCGAGAACCATCACGAGATATCCGCAGCAGGCAAAACGCGCGGAGCCCGCCGGACAGCTCATCAGGAACGGCGCGCGCCGCCGCATCAGGACCATCCGGCGCTTTCCCGCGTCGAACGGATCGGCGCCGATTCGCGCGCGCGCGGCTTCGCGGCCATCGGTGACATACTCGATCGGTACGCGCTCCGGCAGCGCGGCGACGACGCGCCGCGCGAGCGTCGAGTCGCGTTCGCCATCTTCGATAAACACCGCGTCGAGATCAAATTTCATCACTTCCGCCGAGCATCGCCAATATTCGCGCAATCGCCGCGCGCCGCTCCGTCAGGACGCCGATCGCGCGCTCGAGGTCACCCGCGCGTGCTACCTCGAACTTGATCGTCAGCACATCAGAGCCTAGTTCCCTGGGCAAGACTATGGAAATTCCGCGCGGCAGGCGAAGCTCGCCGATCGCACTCTCGAGCCGGTCCGTTGCTTCGCTGAGGCGCGGAAAACGCATCGCACGCAGCGCGTCGATAAACGCACGCGCGCGCTCGGGCGCGGAGCCTGCGCGCTCAGCGATTCGCGCGAGATCAGGCGCGGTGAGAATATCGTCGGCGGATTTGCCCTCGCGAACCGCTATCTCGCCCAGCAGGTCGAGCGCGATGACAATCTGCCCGGTGCGCAAGCGCAGCGACTCCGCGAATTCCAGAAATGCGGCGCGCGACTGCGGATCCATCCCAAGCCATCGCTCGCGATGCGACTCGGGCAAATGACGCGCCGAGGCGAGCGCGCGGATGCCGTCATCGGGATTCGATGCGGCGTGCGCCATGCTATGCCCTCGAGGGCGCATCGGTTTGCGCAATGATCGAGTTGCGAACCGCGTCGGCGGCGATCTTGATTGATACACACGGCGCTGAGCGCCAATCGCCGAGCGCTTGCGCGGCTACACGCTCGATGCGCTCCGCGGCGCTGTCGTGCGCGCGGCGGCGCAGTCCCTTGGCGTAGATTGCGCACTTCTCGGCGAGCACCTGTGCAACCGCTTCACGCCGCGCGGCGCGCAGGCGCGCATCCGCGAGCAGCTTGATCAACGACAAAATGCGATATCGATCGAGCGCCGGAATCGTGGCGGAAAGCTGATCGGGATGACCAGCGCGGCGCTGGGCCAAAACCTCGTCGAGCAGGCCGATCTCGTGCGTGACAAGGATGCGGAGCCATAGGTCGTAATCCTCGCACGCGCGCATGGTTTGGTCGAAGCCGCCCAGCTCCCGAAACAGTTCGGTGCGTATCATCACCGCCGACGCGCTGATCAGGCAGGTGCGCAGCGAATCGAGGAAAATATCGCCGCCGCGTTTTTGATGACGCAGGCCGGGATTCACGCGCCGTCCGCCGCGAATCCATCTTTCCTGGCACTGCGAGATATCGCACGCCGAATGCGCGCGCATGAATTCGAGTTGACGCTCGAGCTTCGATGGCATCCATAGGTCGTCGGAATCCAGAAATGCGATGAGCGGCGCCTGCGCGAGCGCTACACCATGATTGCGCGCCGCCGCGGCTCCGCGATTCTCGATGCGCTCGATGCGCAGCACGCCGCCGCATTCTTCGCCGAGCCGCGCGAGGTCGCCAGCGGTGCCATCGGTCGAGCCATCGTCGATCACGATCAACTCGAAGTGTGCTCCGCGCTGCGCGAGGACTGAAAGGATCGCCTCGCGAACCATCGTGCGGCGATTGTATGTCGGAATGACGACGCTGACTTCCGGATGCATCGGCGGCTAGCGCGAGTGGGTTGGATAGGGTGCGAAACCCGGGTTAGGCCGATGCGCCTGTTGCCCGATACGCGTGATTCGGCGCCGCAGCTCGTCGATTCCTTCGGCGCTGGTGGCGGAACAGAGGATCGGCGCGGTTCCGGCGGCGCGAAAGCGCGCCAGCGCTGCTGAGCGCTCGGAGCGCTTGAGCTTGTCGCACTTGGTCGCGGCGAAGATCACCTCGAGGCCGCGCGCGCGTGCGGTTGCGGCCAGTTTCGCCTCTTCGCTTTCCGGTCCGCGGCGCGAATCGACCAGCACGATCAGCGCCGCCAGATTTTCGCGCTCCGAAAGATAGTCGGTCATCATCGCAGCGATCTCGCGCGCGATCTTTTCGGGAACTTTCGCGTATCCGAAACCCGGCAGATCAACAATCGCCAACTCCGCGCCGACCACGAAAAAATTGAGCGATTGAGTCCGGCCCGGCGTGCCGCTGGTCCGCGCCAGTCCCTTGACCCCCGTGAGCGTGTTCAGCAGCGAGCTCTTGCCGACGTTCGAGCGCCCGGCGATAGCGACCTCGACGCGGTTCCAGCGCGGACACTGCTCGAGCGTGAAGGCTGAGGTTTCAAACTCTGCGGTGAGCTTTGCCATATGCGGTCACCAGCGCGGGCACCTTGTCAGCCTTCGGTCTCGATCCGTAGGATCGGCGTGACGCCAGCTAGCCGCGCGCCCGATTCGGTCCGGGTGAGCTGGGCGCTGAGCGCACTGCGTAACTCGCGCAGGAGCACGCCGCGATGGCGATCGGGGTAAGCCGCCAGAAGGCCCTGTGCGGCACGCAAATGGATGATCGCGCTTGCGGGCTCGCCTTGGGCGAGCTTGTGATTGGCGACTGCGGCGCGCAGCAGGCCGCGAAAAAAATCCCAATCGCGAGTGTCGTCCTCGAGCAGGTTCATCGCGTCTTCCATTTCCTCGTGCGCCTCGAAAAACTCGCCGCGGTTGAAGCGCTCGATACCGGAGCGGAAGTGCTGCTCGATTTCGTCCATCGCAGTCTCCCCCGGCCTGCTACGGCTCCTCGTCGCTCTGGTCGGACTGATCGACGGTCGTGATATGCAGCGTATTCTTCAGTCCTTCGAGCTGCGAGATGAAGATATTGCGAATCACCGACTTCACGATACTGTTCGGCACCGGCATCGATTGCAGCATCTTGGTGCTGGCATGGTAGGTGATGAGGGTCGCGCCTCCGCCATTGTCCTGGAGCTGGTACTCGGCGTGACTATCGAAGGTCGGGTTGTCGACCGTGTGATAGGAAACCCGCTGGGTGGCAGGGTCGTACTCGAATGCAAGCTGCATCGCGATCGTCTGTCCGCCAAATCCGCTCAAATCCATTTCGACGGTCTTGCTGTTGCCGCTCTGCGAAATGACCTTGATCGCCTCGACGCCGGGAGCATGGCTCTTTTCGATATTGCGCAATGCGTCGTACACGGCGGGTTCCGGCGCCGCGATTATCGCGGTGTAGTCGGCAGTCCACTGGTCGCCGTTATGGACGATCTTTTCGGACAGGATGCCGGCCTTGCTGATTCGCCGCGCCTGGTAGAAATGCCATCCTGCGTACCCGGCGACGACAACAATAACGACCGCGGCAACGACCTTGTAAGTTCGACTCATCGTGGAATCACCTGCTCCGCGCGGACTGGCCCGCGTTGGGTCCTAATGCCCGAAGATTCCTACCAGTTCGGCGCTCGCGAGCACATGACCCGGCATCGCCGCCTCGACCGTCTGCACCGTAGCGCCGGGCTTCAAATCGAGCATCGAATCCAGCGCATACAGTTTGAAGTGATAGTGATGCGCCGGCCCTCGCGGCGGGCATGGTCCGTTATAACCGATTTGGCGAAAGCTGTTGACGCCTTGGTCGCCGCCATCGGTAAGAGTCTCAGTCTTGGCCGCTCCAGCAGCCAACGTGCGCGAAGTGGCAGGTATGTTAAAAATTACCCAATGGTAAAAGGTACCGTGTGGGGCGTCGGGATCGGACACAATCAGGGCGAAGGACTTGGTTGTATCAGGAACATTAGACCACGCCAGCGGCGGCGATCCGCCGGCCCCATCGCAGGAGAACTCCGGCGCGATAGCGGCGCCCTCGGCGAATGCAGAGCTGCTGATCGTGAGGGTGCCGCTACCGGCGCGAGCGGGCACGGCCAGAGGAATTGTAAGCGTCAGATAGAGAATTGCAGCGGCTAGTTTCACGAATCGGTCAGGGTACATTGTTCCATCATCATTCATCAGATGAATTCCTCCGCCTGTCGGTTCGACTTTCGGGAAACATGACCCGCCATAGCATCTGTTAACTATCGAAACTGTTTGATACCTCTGTTACTTTTGACAACTTCCTGCTACACCCCTCTTGACCATCCTCCTCGATTCTGCGAGTTTCAAGAAGAATTAAGGCGGGCGTAAGGGAGCAGATGGTTCGATTTGGCGAGGCGGAAAAAAGGGCCCCAAAACCTCGAGGGAGGGCGGCCGGTCGAACCAGCCGCGGTCGGAGAGAAAATGGCTACTGAATCAAAATACAGTTTGCCCCGGGTGATGACGGTGAAGGAGCTTTCGGAGTACCTTCGCGTCCATCCTTCCACTATCTATAAGCTCCTGCGCCGCGGCGAACTGCCCGGCTTCAGGATCGGCACCGACTGGCGCTTCAACGCCGAGGTGATCGATCGCTGGTGCATGGAGCGCAACATGAAGGGCGGCGACCTCGGAACCGGATCGTCGACCCGGAACTGACCTTCGTTTTCCGATAGTATTGGTTGCCTCTCGGCCGTCGAGGCATCTTGCGGCGTGGCGCAGGGTTGTCCCCGAGCCGTCTGTATGACCGGGAATGGGGCGCTTGACGCGGGGACCGGTTGTGCCTCAACATACCGCTCGTTCAATGATCACTTCGGCCAGACGTTCAACAAATAGCACTGCCCCAACTCCGCACAAACGCGGCACCCTTGACCAGGTGCTGGTCGATACGGCGATGGACCTGTTCGCATCGTATGGGTACCGCGGAACCTCGCTGGCGCGAATCGCGCGGGCGGCGGGCGTCACTAAGGGCGCGCTCTACTGGCACTTCACCGACAAGGAGGAGTTCTTCCTCGCGGTGGTGGAGAAAGTGCTGGGTGAATGGAACAAGGCCTTTGCGCGCAAGCCGGCCACCACCGCGGCTGAGTTCCGCGCCGAGTTTCTTTCGATCTTCGAAACCAGCGCCGCGCTCAATCAGAAGAACCCATGGGTCTCGCGCCTGCTGCTGATCATCACGCTCGAGTCGCATAAGATTGGGCCGCGAGTGCTGCGTGCGATGCGCAAGGCGAACAACGATCAGCTTGCGCATCTGTGCCGCGTTGTCGAACGGGGAAAGCAGCTCGGGGTCTTCAAGCCTTCGCTCGACGTCCAATGGGCCGGAACGCAGATGTGGACCGCGTCGCTCGGACTCGCGCTCTTGTGGTACCTGCACGGAACCCGCTTTGAATTTCACAACTCGCTCAAGCGCCAGGCGCGCGAGTTTCTAAATGATTGGAGCGCCGCCGGCCGATAGCCCCGCGCGCGCTGACTGACTTACCAAGGAGAGAGGCCGATGGAGTTCGCCCTTCAGTACGAGATCCAGAAAAGCCGCCCGCACTACGAAGGCTTCATGTACGACATCTATCATCAGGCGACCGAGCAGGTCGTCCGTGCCGACGCGCTGGGTTATCATTCGGTCTGGACCGTCGAGCATCATTTTCTCTCCGAGTGGTCGTACTCGTCCGCTCCCGAGGTCTGGTACGGCGCGCTCAGCCAGTTGACCAGCCATATCCGGCTCGGCCACGGCGTTTGCCTGTTGCCGATTCCGTTCAATCATCCGGTGCGTGTGGCAGAGCGAATCGCGGTGCTCGATATCATGTCGAATGGCCGGGTCGAGTGCGGCACCGGCCGCTCGATCACCGAGTCCGAGCTGGGCGGCTTCAATATCAATCCGGAAGATTCGCGTCCGATGTGGGAAGAGGCGATCTCGCAAATCCCGAAGATGTGGACCCAGGATGTTTACGAGGGCTTCGAGGGCAAGTACTTCAAAATGCCGCCGCGCGAGGTGATTCCCAAGCCGGTGCAGAAGCCGCATCCCCCGCTGTGGCTTGCGTCAACCCAGCCCTCAACCTGGGAAGTGGCGGGCAGCAAAGGAATCGGCGCGCTCGGATTTGGAATTTCCGAGCCGGGCGTGATCGACGGGCTGATCAAACTCTACAAGAAGGGGATCGCGAACTGCGAGCCTGTCGGCTCCTTCGTCAACGACCGCACTGCCGCGGCCACCGTGTGCGTCTGCGCGCCCACGCGTGAGGAAGCCAAAGTGATCGCGAAGGAAGCAATCGACTTCACCACCCGCAAGGGCGCCGAGTTGTTCACGCCCTTCGCCAAGCAGGAAGTGAAGGGCTACGAGTACTACAAGAAGATGGCGGAGCTGGCGGTCGCGTCTGCGGACTACCGGCTTTCGCTCGCGGACCTGGACAAGCGGATCGAGAAGGGCGCGGTGATGGTCGGCGATCCTGAGGATTGCCTGCGGGTCGCGAAAGTTTACGAATCGGCAGGAATCGATTTGCTGCTGATGCTGGTGCAGGTCGGCTCGATCCCGCACGAGAAGGTGATGCAGACGATTGATCTTGTCGGCAAGCACGTGATGCCGAAGCTCTCGTCAAGCGCGAAGACCTTCCAATCGCAATCGGCTGCTGCGCGGTAGAGATCAGTCAAAATTTCTTGACCGGTCTGTTCGCCTGGCTCGTCAGGGTTCAGCACGTGGGTATCGATTCTCCCCGCGAGCCGCTCATACAAAGCGAGAACAGAATCGATTCGCAGGGCCGCTCCTTTCTTTAGCGACTTCCAGAGAGGGTTTCATCCGACAGGAAGGCGTGAGCGGAACGATGCTCTCGTAGCGCTTGCAAACGATTCAGATGGACATCGTAATATGCGATCGCGCGCTTTCCCAAGCTCGAGAAGAAGCCGCCGTGGATGGAAGCCCGCGGGTCCGCGAATCCGGCTACCGAGCTGGCTCTCAAGCCGTGGTACTCGGCCGGATATGCCCAGTCGCTGATTCCGACGTAGACGCCGAACTCATAAGCGCGAGCGACCGCCATGCTCTTCCATAGCGATCTTGCCACTTGGGGCGAGGGCCGGCGGCTTATCGAGAGGGTCGGAACAAGAATCATATCCGGTCTCGGAGCGAGGTGGCCGAGCAAAACCGCGGAATACCAGAAATCCGCGCATATCATCACGAGCACGCGAAGTCCGGCGACATCGAACGTGCCAATTGATTTTCCAGGGAGAACGCCCAACTGCGACTCTATTCCGTAAGGGCGCTGCTTTTCGTAACGAGCGATGATTTCGCCGTCCGGATTTGCCACGGCGCCTCTATTCCGGAGATGCCTGCCGGCGCGATCGTGATGGGAGCCGGCAACAACATAACATCCGATTTGGCGGGCCAGATTTGCACTCAATTTAACATATTCGTCTCGACCGCATTCGCCTCCGACCAGTTCCGGAAGCAGCAAGATGTCATCGCGCGAAGCGCTGAATCGGCATTTGTCGATCGTGCGGAGTAGCCAGTCGGCGGTCGCTCCGAAAGTCGCGGCAATGGAGCGCAGTTGAGTGAGATAAATCTTCATCGGAGTGCCCGCCCTCGAGGGGTGATTCCGCGAAGAAGAACAGTGATCAAAGTGGCTATTCGCTTGCGTCGCCTTACCAGATTCGGCGGGCCGTCTGTAAAACGATCAAAGACCGCCATTCCAAAAACCGCATTGAACAGAATCGAAGCGGCCGCTTTGGGATCGGTTTCCTTCGCGATTCGTCCGAGCCGTTGCTCGGCGGAGAAATAAGCGCCAAGAATCTCGAAGCTGCGCTCAGGTGCGCTTCCCAGACGCCGTAATCTTTCCCGGGTGCTCTTCAAGAGTATGCGGTCCGCGAACAAGGAACAGATAAGGGGTGCGACCGTGAGGTTATAGGTGAATGCCTCGTCAGCGAGTTTTTCCAAATTGCCCCGAACCGTACCTAGTCCAACCTGGAAAGGGAGATCACGCAGAACTTCACGATACATAGGCACGGCACGCTCCAGAACCGCAATGATGAGCTCATTCTTGCCGCGGAAATGCTTGTAGAGAGTGCCATCGGCAAATTCCGCGGATCGGGCAATATCGCGGGTTCCAATGCGAGCTAGTCCGCGAGTGTTCAATAGGCGCTCCGCCGAAGTCATGAGCCGCTCGCGTGTGTCCTTAGCCATCCTGATCCTCCTGCTCGCGATCCGGCGAAAAGCTCCCTTCGCGCATCGCCATGCAGACGCGCGGATAAAGACGGTTGAGTTCCGCGACGAGAAATCTGGCGGGGATGTCGTGAAAGGCTCCGTGCTGCTTCACGTAGGTCATGCTCCGGCCGCTGTTGTCAAAAGATTGAAGCAGTGCGTCGGATTGTCCGTCGAATTCGAGCGGAGTGACGCCGTATTGGTGGCATAGGCGAGCGTCGAAGGTTGGACTTACCTTCACCCAGCGGCCACTCAACGCGACCTCCGCATAACCGTGCCACGCAAACAGGTCGGTGTTCATCATCTCACGCAGACGCGGCGAGGCCAGATGGTTTCGAACGTCGGCGAAAGCTGGGCGGGCGGGTATGCCGGCGGCGCGGGACAAAGCAACGAAAAGCGAGGCCTTACCGACGCAGTATCCGCGCCTCCTTTTCAGTACGCTGCTCGCTCTATATTCACCTAAATCGTCGAAATTTTTGGCCTGATATCGAAGGTCGCGAACCGCATAGAAGATTGCACGAGCTTTTTCCGAGGCGGATCCGCGGGGGGCGATTTCCTTCGCCGCGCTCAGGATAGCGGAGTCGTTGCTGTCCACGTATTCAGCGGGGGCGAGAAATACGCGCAACGAGTCGGCGGTCATTTCCGATTGGGTGAACATATGCTCACTAATAATGAGACTTCGTTCACCAGTCAAGTGCGGATTTCCAGATGCGGCGGATTCCGAAAGTCGGCATGATGCCGCGATTCGCGCGCCGGCAGCGCGATCACTTCCCGTGGATGGTTATGTCCATTGTTCCGCCGGGGTACTTGAAGGCGGCTTGGTCGAATGATGGTGCGCTCAGCCTGTTGCGGGCGTCGTTGGAGAAGCCGTAGACCTCCTGCGGGATGCCGAGCATGTTTTTGCGCATGTCGCCGGTGCCGTCTTCATCCTGGAACGCCGCGATCGCATAAGTCCCGGCAGGGAGTCCCTTGAAATCGCAGATCGCACTGTCGCCGGTGATCTTGCCGGCTGCATTCTGCGTAATCTTGCTGCGGTCGGTCGGGAAACCGTCGGGCGAATTGTAGATTGCGCACTTCACCAGCCCCTTGGTGTTAGGGCATCCCGTGAAATGGACCCGAATCTCGCCCGAGCCCGGCGCGCCGGCTGCCCGCGCGGAGGCGAACGTGAGTCCGGTTGATAGCGCCAGCGCGAGTGCGCCGAGTGCGAGTTTGATCATGCGATGCCGATTCATTATTTCACCTTCGAGCGCAATCCCGGTGCGGGACGCGGATCAACGATCTGTCTGCCGGTGGGGCGCACTTCGAGCGAGCATCCATACAGCGAGTCGTCGCGCACAAGGGTGAAAACCGCGTCGGCGATTTCCTCGGGCTGAATAATCTTCGAGGGCATCCAGCTTTTCATGCCGTGCTGCTGCGCCTGTTCAAGTCCGCGCCGCACCATCGGAGTGTCCACGATCCCGGGGCATACGCAATTCACGCGAATCTTTTTTTCCTGCTCCCACGACGCGAGCGAGTGCGTGAAGTTGACGACGCCCGCTTTCGCAGCGCCGTACACCGCGTCCTGGCGATGCGGATACAGCCCGGCCATCGAGGCGGTGTTGACGATCGCGCCGCCTCCGCCTTTTTCCATGATCGGTGCGGCCAGTCCGGTGCCCAGGATGACGGCCTGCAGATCGATCTCGATCACCAGGTGCCATCTTGCCGGTTCGGCGATTGGATAGCCCGGCGCGCCGACGCCGATTCCGGCGTTGTTGTGCAGGATATCCAGGCGGCCGTATTTGCTGACCGCGGTCTCGAGCATCCGGCGCACGTCGGCTTCCTTGACCACGTCGGCGCGGACGAAGGTCGCCTTGCCGCCGGCCTTTTCGATCATGCCCACCGTTTCGGCGCCGCCTGACTCATTGATATCCGCGACGACGACCGACGCGCCCTCGTGCGCAAGCCGAATCGAGACCGCGCGTCCGATTCCCGATCCTGCGCCGGTTATGACCGCCGCTTTGCCTCTGACTTCCATGTGCGTTCCCTCCGAATGCTATCCGATCGAACCGTCAACCGATCTTACCGAGCAGGATTCCCGCGAGCAGCCCGACCAGCACGTAAGCCGTGAACCCAACGTACGCGAAATCGCGCTCCTTGATAAAGAGTATAAAGCAGAACGCGACGCGCGCGAGCGGAACCAGCGTCAACACGAACAGGCCGATTGTCATGATGGAATGCGGATCGGCCTGGACCGACGCCTCGATCAGTTGCGCGAAGGTCTCCCGCCCATGCACCTGGCCATTTTGGATTTCGCGATAGCGATGCACGTAATGGCCAGACGATTGCGCCGTCATCATCACCAACCCGATGATCAATATGATCGTCGCGACGATCAGGATCGTCCGCAAAAGCAGCGGCGTCCATACGCGCAGGATGCGATCTTCAGCTACTGACATCGTTCAAATCCCCGACAGCGCACGCCAGCCCATCTCGATTGCGATGAGCAACAATATCACCACGAATCCGAGCCGCAGCCATTTGACATTCGCGTAAGGCAGAATCCTGCTCCCGACGAGAGCGCCCACGGTGACGCCCAGCGCGACCGGAGCCGCGACCACGGTGGCGACGTCGCCGCGCGCCAGGAACACCAGAGCTCCCGCGCCGGCAGTGACGCCGATCATGAAATTGCTGGTCGCGCTCGAGATCTTGAGCGGGATGTGCATGATGTAATCCATCGCCATCACTTTGAGCGCGCCCGACCCGATTCCCAGCAGGCCCGACATCAGTCCCGCGACGACCATCAGCGCGGCGCCGCCCGGCACGTGGACGATCTCGTAGTGAATGGTCTTGCCGCTTTCGTCCGGAATCTCGCCGGTGAGATCGAGCTTCTTGGCCAGCGCGTCGCCGTGCTCGACGATATCGTCGCCCTTTTTGGTCAGGCTGAAGTACGCCGACTGGAGCATCATCAGCGCGAACAGAAGTTCGAGGATTGTGACCGGGATGACCCCGGCCAGGTACGCGCCGACGACCGCGCCGGTAACCGTCGCGCATTCGAGGACCATCGCGACTTTCAGATTGGTCCATCCGTCGCGCACGAAGGCGACGCTGGCGCCGGCGCTGGTCGCGACCACGGAGATCAGGCTCGCGCCGATCGCGACGGTCATCGGCATATGCGCCGCAATCACCAGCGCAGGCACGATGAAGACGCCACCACCCAAGCCCGACAGGGCGCCGACGAAGCCTGCTCCGATTGCGAGCGCGAGCAGACTTCCCAGGATTTCAAACACGCTTTGAGACTCCGCGATTCGCGCCCGTCAGCGCGATGCGACGAGCGCAGTTCCAAGACTGCCGCCGTACGCTAGCGAACTTCGGCTGCGATTTACACCCCGGCGGCGGATTCTCTCCGATCGCTCGATGCATGATCATTGATGCAGCCGTGCGGATGCAGCAAAGTAACTGCATGCGGCAGCGCCCGTCGCGAGAAGCCCTTCAAACACAAGTATTCTTCATCGGCTCTGCGACGGCACCGCGATTGCTCTCTATCGGCATGACCTAAGCAGGAACGGATCGCGTTACGATAGGCAGATAATAGGAAGTCACTAATTTTCTCCTGAGGCTTAACCATGTTTGGCCTTCTGATCATAGCGATAATCATTTTTGCGGTCGTCAAGCATCGGCGTCAGCGTCGAATGTATGCCCGCGGCGAGTGGTGCGGACCTATGGGACGTTATACCAAATACGCAGACCCTGATTACTGGAAGCAGCACAGCAAGTACGCCGACCCCGATTACTGGAAGCAGCACGCCAATAACGCCGAAGGCTACGCGCGCGACTTCGAGCAGAGGATTTCCGAGAAGCTCGATGCCAAGGCGCAACGATTCGAGGAGCGGATGCGGCGCAAGTTCGACCATCAGACGCGCAAGTACGGCGTCTCGGCCGACGCGATCGATCCGTCGAAGAATCAGCCTCCGCCGCCGCAATTCAAAACCGACGGCGAGCGCCAGGCTTACGATCGCGCACGCAAGCGCGCCGCCGCCGAAGCGGGATTTTACGTTCACCTGATGTGGTACGGCGTGGTGATGGGCTTTCTGTTCTTCATCAACCTGCTCACCTCGCCGGAATACCAGTGGTGGCTGTTCCCGGCCGCGGGCTGGGGCTTCGGACTTGCGAGTCATTTCTCCGCGGTGTTCGGATGGCGCTGGATTCACGAGCGCGTGTTCGAGCCCGCGATCGCGCGCGAGGTTCAGCGCGAGGTCACCAAGGAGAAGGAAGCGCTGAGTGTCGAGAAGCAGGCCTCGCTCGATGAGCTGACGGCAACCTTCGCGCACGAGATCCGCAATCCGATCGCGGCGGCCAAGAGCCTGGTTCAGCAGATGGGCGAGGATCCGACCTCGCACGAGAATGTCGAGTACGCCAAGGTCGCACTCGACGAACTGGCGCGGGTCGAGCGCAGCGTCTCGCATCTGCTGAAGTACGCCAAAGAGGAAGACTACAAATTCGAAAGCGTCAATCTGGCCGCGGTGCTGGACGGCGCTCTGACCCAGATGCGCGCGAAGCTCGAGGCCAACCAGGTGGCAGTGTCGCGCAACTACCTGAGCGGACCGACGGTGCGCGCCGACGCCGACAAGCTGCGGCAGGTGTTCTCGAACATCATCGACAACGCGATCGACGCGATGAACGGCGTCGCCGGCGATCGGCGGATCGAAGTCGCAATTCAGCGCGGACGCACCGGGATGGCGACAGTTCGGATTCATGACAACGGCTGCGGGATCCCGGCAGACCAGCTCGGCAAGATTTTCAACCCCTTCTACACCTCGAAGGAAACTGGAACCGGACTCGGCCTGGGCGTCGCGAAGAAAGTCATCGACGCGCATCGCGGAGTGATCGAAGTCACCAGCAATCCTGGCGGCGGCACCGAGTTCGCGCTGTCGATTCCGCTGGCCGACGCGCTGCGCGATGAAAACGCCAACGTCACCGCCAATGTGAACGTCTCGGCAGTGCAGCCGGCCGGAGCGGCAGTCAAACCCGCGCCCGGTCCGGCGGCGACGATGCCGATGAGCTCGAACGGCGCCGCGCCCGCTACGCAATCGATCGCGATGGCAGCGGCGGCGGCCGGTGATCCGTCCGCGCGAGGACAGCGATGAAAGGCAGACTGCTGGTGGTGGACGATGAGCGCGGAATCGTAATCGCGCTCAAGGGCCTCTTCACCAAGGAAGGCTACGAAGTCGAGACCGCGGAGTCGGGCGAGGCGGCGCTCGAGCGGGTCAAGGCGGGACTGTTTCACGTCATCATCACCGACCTTTCGATGAAGGGGATGAGCGGCCTCGACTTGCTCAAGAAAGTCCGCGAGCTCGATCCGCAATGCGCGGTGCTGATGATCACGGCATACGGCAACCAGCGGATCGCGGTGGAAGCGATGAAGGCCGGCGCGGAAGACTATCTGCCCAAGCCGTTCGACAACGACGAGCTGCGGTTGAAAGTGCGCAAGGTGATGGAGACGCAGCTTCTGCGGCGCGCGCACAGCCAGTTGCTCGAACAGGTCAAGCTCGAGACGGGAGCGTTCGAGAACATGATCGGCCGTTCGCGCGCGATGGTGCGCGTGTTCGAGACGATCGAGAAGGTCGCGCAGACCGACGTGACCGTGCTGGTGCGCGGCGATTCTGGAACCGGCAAGGAGTTGGTCGCGCGCGCGATTCATTTCCGCAGTCCGCGCGCGCGGGGCGCGTTTATCGCGGTGAACTGCGCAGCATTCTCGCGCGAGCTGGTTGAGAGCGAACTCTTCGGCCACGAAAAGGGCGCGTTTACCGGCGCGGTCGCGCGGCGCGAGGGCAAGTTCGAAGCGGCCGACGGCGGCACGCTGTTTTTGGACGAGATTGGCGACATGAGTCTCGAAACCCAGGCCAAGCTGCTGCGCGTATTGCAGGAGAAGCAGTTCGAGCGGATCGGCGGCAACCAGCCGCTCTCCGCCGATGTGCGAATTATCGCGGCGACCAACCAGGACCTCGAAGCGATGGTGGCGCAGGGGCGCTTCCGCGAGGACCTGTACTACCGCATCAAGGTGGTCGAGATTCGTCTGCCACCTTTGCGCGAGCGGCGCGAGGATATTCCGCTGATGGTCCAGCACTTCCTGCGCGAGGCGAGCGTCCGCTACGGCGGCGTGGAGAAGAAGCTCGCGCCGGAGGCGATGCGCGCGTGTATCGCGCATCACTGGCGCGGCAACGCGCGCTCGCTCAAGGCGGCGATCGATCAGGCGGTGATCCTCGCGGCGGGTGAAGAAATCACGGCGGACGAATTGCTCGCCGGGTCGGAGCCGGAGAGCGCGGAGACGCTGGCCGCGTCGGCCAACAATTCGGCGAATCATGCGCCAGCGCAGCTTTCCGCGGCGGGCGCGGGCGAGCCGCCCGGCATGACGTTTCGCGAGGCGAAGGAAAAATTCGTCGGGGACTGGGAGCGCGATTTCATCTTGAACGCGCTGCGCGCCACCGGCGGCAATATCTCGCGCGCTGCTGAACGTACCGGGATGTACCGGCAGAGCTTCCAGCAGAAAATGCGCGAGCTTGGCGTCACGCCGGCCGACGCCGGGATGATCGCGAAGGAAGAGAGCAACTGAACGCGCGCATCGGCGCGCGGGAGATAAATCATCATGGACGCGAGTACCCAAACAACTTCTGAAGCAAACACTTCTGAATCGCCGCGCGGCGTGCGCAACCTGAAAATCCATCCTCCGGTATTGGTGGCGGTGCTTCTGGCGGCGGGACTGGTGCTGCATTTCATTCTGCCCGAAGCGCGCGACGTCGGATGGCACCAAGTGCTCGGACTGGTGCTGGTCGCGGGCGGAGCCGGGCTGTCGTGCTTCGCCGCCGCGATTTTCGCGGCGCGCGATACGACCAAGGATCCGTACGGCGCGCCGAGTGCGTTCGTGGCCGTGTCGCCGTACACCTTCACGCGCAATCCGATGTACCTGGGGCTGGCGGTGGCGCTGTTGGGATTTGCGGTGTTCTTCGATTCGATCGTGATGCTGCTCGGTCCGGCGGTGTTCTATGCGGCGATCGACACGATCGTGATTCCGCGCGAAGAGGAAACGATGCTCGCGTTGTTCGGCGATCAATATCGCGAATACAAGGCGCGGGTCCGGCGCTGGCTCTAAAGACTTTACGAATCGGCTGCGCGCCAAAGTTGCGCGCGACGCGAAAAGGAGAATCATGATGCTTTTATCCAGAGTGTTCAGTCTGATTGGCGGCAAGCTCAGCAGATGGCTGAAGGTCCGCGAGTCGAAGGATCCCGAGGCGGTGTACGAAGCGGCGATCACCGATCGCATCCATCGCTATCATCAGTTGAAGAGCGCCGCGGCCGGCGTGATCTACATGCGCAACAAGCTCGAACGCGAGCTGCGCCTTAAGAGCGCGGAGCTGAAAGAAGTGGACGAGGAAGCGGGACAGGCCGCCGATATGAACGAGGATCAGTGCGCGCTGATTCTGATCGCGCGCAAGCACGAGCTCGACGCCGATTGCACGCGGCTGCGCGAAGAGCTGGGCGATCTGACGCGCGAGGCCGAAGACGCCAAGAAGAATCTCATCGGGTTCAAGGGCGAGATCGAGAAGCTCAAGATCGAGAAGGTGCGGATGCTGGCGCGGTTGCGCAACGCGCAGGCGCGGGTGCGAATTCAGGAAGCGCTCGAGAGCCTGTCGTACGACGACGACGTGCGCGCGCTGGAAGAAGTGCGCGAGTCGATTGCGCGCACGCTGGCGCAAGCGGGGGTCAGCCGCGAGATGAACGACTCCGGTTTGGACAGCAAGCTCGAGGAGATTCGGCGCAGCAACGCCGACGCCAAGGCGCATGCGGAGCTGGCCGAGCTCAAGCGCACGCGGCGTCCGCCGCTGGCGCCGCTGGATATCTTCACCCAGGCGGCCGACGCGGCGACGCTGGCCAACGGCAACGCACATGCTGCTCATCCGGCGTCCGAGTCGCGCGAGGCGTGACGCGCGGCAAGCGGGAGACATGAGCATGAAAACGACGGCGCTTGCGATTGCGATCGCGACAATCGCGCTCGGCTCGGCGGGATGCAGGTTCGGCGGGCCGCCGCCGCATCCCCCGGGCAAGGGCGGATCGAACAATGTGCACGCTCTGACCGCGAACACGGTCTTCGGCAATTCGGTCATCACCGATTTGACGCTGGAATGTGCGGGGCGGGTGGCGCTTGTGCAAGGTGTGGCCAGTATCGACGACAACTGCTTCAGCGGAGATACGAACGTGGTGGTATGCACGGATTCCTCATCGCCGAGTCCGGTGATGTGCGCGCCGCACAAGGGCTCGCTCGCGATCGCGGGCACGGGCGCGGACACGATCAACTACGCGCGGATCAAGTGAGTGCCTCCGGCGAAGACGAATTTAAAGCAAAGCTTTAAGTTCGCGCGCGTGGCTGCCGCGCGCGAGGAATCCCGAAACGAACGGCCGCTGCACGTGGCGTGAATGGACCGGCTGTGCGAAAGACGGGCGGCTCGCGAGCCACCCCTACGAAGATTTGACTCGGAGGGGCGCCGCTCGATCGGTGAGCACCGGCGTTTCCACACAATCGCATTTGATTTCGTAGGGGCGCGTCGTGACGCGCCCGTCCTCGCACTGCGATGATCGTGGATCGTGCGCGTTGCAAGCTGCGCGCGATTGCTGCATGGACGCATCGAGATTCCTCGCCCAGGGCTCGGAATGACGATAGCGGGCGCGGCTGAGATTACGATACTCATCCGCAAAAACACATCTACCTATCAGCCTAACAGGCGTTTGGTTGCGATGGCGGCGCCGGCGCTGAGCGCGCGAAGCTTTTGCCAGACGACTTCATCGGCCACTTCGCCGAGGCCGGCCGAGGTCGCGAAGCCGCAGTCGGTGCCGGCGAGGATGCGATGCGGGTCGCCGACGGCGTTGGCTGCGAGCTCGATTCGATGCGCGACCACTTCGGGATGCTCGACATAGTTGGTGGTCGTGTCGATCGCGCCGACGATCAACGCGGTGTCCGAGGGAAGCGGGTGGCGCTCGAAGGCGCGGAACTCGTGCGCATGGCGCGGATTCGCCATCGAGATCATGAACGCGCCGACTTTGGCGCGATAGATGTTCGCAATGATCTCGTCGAGCGGCACGTCGTCGTCATGCGGACCCTCGTAATTTCCCCAGCATATGTGCATCCGGATTTGCTCGCGCGGCAGACCTGCGATCGAGCGGTTGATCGCGGCGATGACCAGATCGATGAAGCCCAGGAAGTCGTCGAGCGGCTTGCCCGCGAACATCGTGTGCCGCTCCATCGCGAGATCGGGGCAATCGAGCTGGAGCACGAAGCCCGCGTTGATGATCGCCTGGTACTCGGTCTTGAGCGCGTCGGCGAGTGCGTTCACATAGTCGGCCATCGAGTCGTAGTGCTCGTTGAGCATCGCGGCGGCGACGATACCGGGGGAGGGCGCGTTCATGAACGCTTCGGCGAAGTGTTTTGGATTCTCCGCGAGTGTGCGTTTGAAATCTTCGCACTCTTTCTTGATCGCATTGGGCGCGGTGTAGCGCACCGCGCCAGTCGCTTTCGGCGCGTGGGTCAGATCGACCTTGATGCGCGCGAAGTCGGGAGCCTTGAGCGCGA
Source organism: Binataceae bacterium (SeqCode) (assembly GCA_049795175.1). Lineage (GTDB taxonomy): Bacteria > Desulfobacterota > Binatia > Binatales > Binataceae > JBARDN01. The sequence continues at coordinate 28,200 of JBARDN010000154.1, forward strand.
TGAACCCGGGATAGTGGACGAGGTCGCTCATGATCGGGCGCTCGCTGCGTCCGGAGAAGCCCGACATCCGATGCTGGATGTAGGTGAAGAAGCTCTCGCGCCCCTGCTCGCCGTTGTTGCCGACGTCGATGCCGGCCTCGAGTTGCGCGGCGACTACGCGGCGCGTCGAGTCGGCGATCATTTGCTCGAGCGCGTGCTGGTCGATCGATTGATGGCGGCTTCTCTGGCCGAGCATTTCCGACAGCGCGTTCGAGCGCGGCAGACTGCCGGCGTGAGTGGTGAGAATTTTCTTTTCGGAAAGTTTCATTGGGAACGTTCTCCAACGCTCAGCGGCGGAAGAGGGCGGATTCGCCAATTTCGAGGCCGAGCGCGAAGCGGCGCAGCCAATCGAGCGCGACTTGCGAGGTGAGCAGCTTGATCCAGTCGCGGGTGCCGCGCATCTGGTAGCGGCGCGAGGCTTTGACGCCGTCGGAATCGAGCGCGATACAGACGGTGCCGACCGGCTTGTCGGCGGTGCCGCCGCCCGGGCCTGCGATTCCCGAGGTTGCGATTGCGACGCTCGCGCCCATGCGCATTCGCGCGCCGGCCGCCATCTCGCGCACGCATTCCTCGCTGACGGCGCCGAATTTTTCCAGCGTCGCGGTCCGCACGCCGAGCAGATCCGCCTTGGCCTCGTTGGAGTAGGTCACCAGGTCGGCGAGCAGGTAATTCGAGCTGCCGGCGATATTGGTCAGGCGGTGGCCGATGAGGCCGCCGGTGCATGACTCGGCGATCGCGAGCTTGAGTTTTTTTTCGGTGAGCAGCCGCCCGACGACTTCTTCCATCGAGGCGTCACCCTCCGCGAACAGGAACTGCGAGATTTTTCCGCGCACGCGCTGTGCCAGCTCTTCGAGCTTGCGCTCGGCCTCGGCGGGTTTGCCTTCGACGGTGAGGCGCAGCGAGATTTGCGGGAAGCTCGCGCGCAGGCCGACCTTCGCTTCGCCCGGCTTGATGAGACCGATGACGGCTTCGTCGAGCGCCGACTCGCTCATCCCGAAAGTCTGAAAGATGCGCACGGCGAAGACGGTGTCGGTTCCGCGATTTTTCTGGAGCCACGGCACCACCCAGTTTTCCATCATCGGCTTCATCTCGCGCGGCACGCCCGGCATCACGATCAATTGCGACATGTGCCCGCTCAAGTTCATCGGCATGCGGAAGCCGGGCGCGGTGCCGAGAGGATTCGGAATGACTTCCGCGCCCTCGGGAAAATCCGCCTGCTTGAGGTTGTTCGGCGGCATCACGCGGTTGATGGTCGCGAACATCCGCGTCATCTGATCGACTGAGGCCTGATCGCGGACCAGCTTGACGCCGGCGACGCGCGCGACGGTTTCGGTGGTGAGGTCGTCGACGGTCGGGCCGATTCCGCCGGTCGAGATGACAACGTCGGCCATCGCGATCGCGGTGCGCCAAGCCCATTCGAGACGCTCGGGAACGTCGCCGACGGTAAGCACGGCGGCCAGATCGATTCCGATTTCGGCGAGTTTATCGGAGAGGTAGTTGGCGTTGGTATCGACCACTTTGCCGCTGGTGATTTCGTCGCCGGTGGAAAGAATGACAGCCGTTTTGATCATGGAAGACACCCTAGCGCGGTTAGCGTGGCTGCGGCGATCCGCGTGCGGCCTTTTACAGCACGCGCCACAAAATCTGCAACACGATATTCGCATAGACGGCGGCGGCGAGATCGTCGAGCATCACGCCGCTGCCGCCGCCGAGTTTTCGATCGATTAGGCCGGCGGGGAAAGGCTTCACGATATCGAACAGGCGGAAGAGCACGAAGCCGGCGAGCATCCACAGAGGAGTGAGCGGATTTGCGAACATCGTCGCGACCATGCCGAGGACTTCGTCGAGGACGATCTTCGAGCTGTCGTGTTCGTCGAAAATAATTTCGGCGCGGCCCGAGATCCAGCACGAGATCGCAAAAGCGATCACGAAGACGACGAGGGCTATCGCCGGCGAGCAGGTCCACAGCGGTCCGAAGCCGAACCACATCACGATCAGGCCGACGACTGAGCCCGCAGTGCCGGGGGCGACGGGAGAGTAGCCGCTGTAGGCGCCGGTGGCGAAGAAGATTATGATTGCGCGCGTCATCTATATGGCGGATGGCCCATCCGATGTGCGATGGATGAATCGACGCGCGACGATAGCACGGGTTTCGCGCGCGCAGAAGGACGAGCCTGCGCGCGGTCCCGGCGGGGCGGGTGAATCAAACATCGGTTTGACGGTGGCTTCGTTCCAGTGATTTTGGATCTACACCGTTATCACATGCCTTGATCCTGCTGGATAATTCGGTCGGAAGATCGAGTTTGTTCAAGATTGCGAGGCCGACGGAATCTGGCGCTCGGGCGGTGGGGCTCAGACGCGGCGTCGGCCTGGAGACACTTGAGCATCGTGATCGAGCGGAAAATGTGGCGCATCAGCGCGTTCTCGAACTCGCGGATCATTTGCACCTCGTCGGGATCGCCGAGCGACATCTCGTTGAGGCCGGTTTCGGCCAAAATCCGATCGCGTTTATCGATGTAGCCGTAGCGAATTGCCTCTTCGGCCTCGGTTGAGCCAGCGCGCATTGATGCGAGGGCGGCCAAGCCACGGGTCAACCTGGATGGGGGCTCTTTCCAGTCGTTGGAGTTCAGAAAGGCGGTGCGATTTTCGAAGCGCAGGAGGCGGCGCATCCGCCAGGTGCAGACGGCGATCTCCTCGACCAGCACGAGCTCGAAGGCGCCGCGCGGAGCGAGGTCGGAGGTGAGAGCATGGAGCAGGGCGCGGAACTCGGCGGCGGCGTTTTTGCCCTCGAGGGCGGGGAGGACGAGCTCTTTCGCAAACATCCCGTGCTTGAGCGCGTTCAGGGAAGCGCGGCGCTTGCCGCGGGCGGTGCGCGGACCGGTGGAGCGGGAGGAGTTGCGGCGGTTGGCGGCGAGCTTGCGCGCCGAGACGTAGGCGTCTTCCGCAGGTTCCTGGGCAGGTTGCAGGGCAGATTCCGGGGCGGGAGCGGGCGATTGATCGGCCGGCGAGACAGGGCCCGATGGAGTTGGTTCTTCCATGGAAACGATTTTGAAGCTTTTGCGGATTTTGACAAGGCTGAACAGTTCAGCCATGAACAAATCTGGCAAAAACCTGAACGAGTGTTAGGCTGAGGGAAGAGGTGAGCAAGAGGCTTTTGCGCATGTGCCAGAGGGGTTTCGCGGGTATCCGCAAAAGCGCGCGATCATCGATGTGCATAAACGGGACGTGTCGCGACGCGCGCCTACGAATTGAACCTTTCATGGTAGCGGCGGCACGCGACGCGGGTTGCGACACGTCAGGCAAGAAACATGGCCGACGATCCGCGTGCCTGCGCTGGGTATCCATGGCGCCGGCTTCAGCGGGAGCGGGGCCACAGGCTAAAGCCTGTGCCACGAATCCTCAATCACGGTTCTTAGGAGATGAGGCTCGGGAGCCGACGGCGCTCAGGACGACGCTTGGCGTGGCCGACGGGCCGTCGGCGGCCACTGGCGGAAAGAAGAGCGCGAGCGCGTAGAGCAGGAAAGCAGCGGGAGGATTGCAGAGGCGGGGTTGGGGGAGGAGGGAGGAGATCGCGGCGGATCGCCTTCTCAAGAAAGTTCACGATTGGAGATGAGCGCTAATGGCCCCGGGCGTGACTGAAAGTTTGGAGCACGCCGAAAAAAAATCGACCTAACCCCTGCCCCTTCCCGCACGGGAAGGGGGCAGAGAACCAGACGGTGGCGAGCCTGGCGCGCAGATCGCTGCTGGTGGCAGGAAG
>JBARDN010000155.1:0-10384 GCA_049795175.1 Binataceae bacterium (SeqCode)
CACTATACAGAGCTCACTCGGTCCGCTGGGACGAGGTCGATTCCTTCGAAGTAATCACCATCGAAAGGCGGAAGGTAGTCGTCTTTAACCTCTCCCATGCGCACCAAGGTCAGGAGATCGCCCGCAAACTATCGTCTGCTATCAGCGGGTACGAAGTCGCCCTCAGTCCCGAAACATATGGGCTCTGCGCTGAAGAATTTGCAGCCATGATGAACGACTGGCGACAGCGTGAGGATCCAACCGCCCTTTCAGAAGCCGACTACCAATCGCCACTATGATCAGGCAGATGCGAAAAGAACTGGGTTTTCCCGCATCCTGCATAGTGCTGCTGCGCGCTTGCCAGCGTAGCGCTCGTGCGCCGATAATCGCGTAGAGTGCAATGAACGGAATTCACGACATGGGCGGGATGGATGGTTTCGGCCCCGTCGAGCACGGCGCGGCGGACGAATCCACGCAGTTCCATTCCGATTGGGAAGCGCGGGCCTTTGCGCTCGTCAACACCGTGCTCGGGCGCACGGGCGCGAACATTGACGAATTCCGCCACGCGATCGAGCGGATACCTCCGGCGCGTTATCTTGCCTCCGGATATTACGAACGATGGCTGCATGCGGCGCAGACCCTGCTGATCGAAAAAGGAATCCTCTCCCGGCGCGAGATCGATGCGCGTGCGGGCAGCGAAATCGCGGCGATCCCGGTGGCGCAGGTTGCTCCTGCAAAGCCGCGCGCAAAAAATCCGCGGGCAAAATTCCGCGCGGGTCAGCGCGTGCGCGCGCGCAATATCAATCCTGCGGGACACACCCGCCTGCCGCGCTACGTGCGCGGAAAAACCGGCGTGATTCGATCCGACCACGGCGTCTATACGTTCCCCGACACCAATGCGCATCACGCGGGCGAGGCGCGCCAGCATGTGTATAACGTCGGGTTCGGAGCGCGCGAGCTGTTCGGCCCGGCGGCGCATCCGCGCGACCAGATCGTGATCGATCTGTGGGAAGATTATCTCGAATCCGCCGGAAGCAAACCGGCCGCACGCTCGGCAGTGAAAAAATCGAAAAGGAAATCGCGCTCAGCAACTCGCCGCAAAGGAAACAGCCATGTCCGATGATCATCAGCACGACACCTCAGTGCGCGGACCTGCCGCACGAGTCAAAGCGCTCGAAGAATTGCTCGCGGAAAAGGGCCTGGTCGATTCGGCCCGGCTCGATCAGATTATCGAGACCTACCAGCACGCGGTCGGTCCACGAGCCGGCGCGCGCGTGGTCGCCAAATCGTGGTGCGACGGCGAGTTTCGCCGCCGCCTGCTAGCCGACGCGGTCGCCGCCTGCGCCGAGCTTGGAATCGCCGGGCCCGAGGGCGGCCACCTGGTCGCGGTCGAGAACACTGCGCGGGTCCACAACCTGGTCGTGTGTACCCTGTGCTCATGTTATCCATGGCCGGTGCTCGGGCTGCCGCCCGCATGGTACAAGAGCTTTGCCTATCGCTCACGCGCGGTCAGCGATCCGCGGGGCGTGATGCGCGAGTTCGGGCTCGTCATCCCCGACGAGGTGGAAGTGCGGGTGTGGGATTCGAGCGCCGAGCAGCGCTATATCGTGATTCCCGAGCGTCCGGCGGGAACCGAGTCGATGACCGAAGCCGAGCTTGCCGCGCTCGTCACGCGCGACTCGATGATCGGCGTCGCCAAGGTCGCCGGACCCGCGAGACAGCGATGAGCGACCTGGGAATCGAGAGTCTGCTCGAAGGCGTTGGATTGGATAGCGCCCAGGTCTTCAGCGCGCCGTGGGAAGCGCGCGCCTTCGCACTGGCGCTGGAGCTCAGCGAAGCCGGGATGTTTTCCTGGGACGAATTTCGCGCGCGGCTGATCGAAGAGGTCGGCGCGTCGGATCGGATCCGCGAGCGCGACGGCACCTCGAGTCATGGCGAGTACTTCCAGCATTTTCTGCGCGCGCTCGAACGCACCGTCACCGAAAAGGGAATCACGAGCGCCGCCGAGATTGCGGATAAGCTGCGCGCACTCGCAGGCTGATCCCGGCGCGGGTTTCTTGCGGGCTCAGGCGTTCTTGCCCTGCTTGCCCTCGACCCACTGGAACATCAGGGTTTGGTAGTACTCGAGATTGCGCCCGAGCAGGAACACCTTCGGCACTCCGACGATTTCCGCGTAGATCGCGGTCTTGGTCGGATTCTCGCCGCCGAACAGAATCTTGATCGGCTGCGGCTTGTCCTTGGTTTCGATCGTCATCGAGACCTTGGGCTGGTCCAGCTCGAACTGCGCGAGATCGTTCAGATTGTCGGAGACCACCTCGACCTGCTTGGCATTGATCAGCAGCGCCGTGGTCGCGTTCATCAGATCCTGCGGGATAAACGCGTTGGGCGGCTGGGTGATCGAGTATAACTTGCCGTCGGCGGTCTTTTGAAAATGGATCGTTTCCGTCCCGCGGACCAGCGTAACCGCGTCGATTCCGTCCAGGCCGAGCAGGCTTTCCTGCTTGTCCGTGAGCTGGTTGTTGCGCTTTATCTCCGGCCTGCCCCACAGGTAAATCGGCAGCAGGATGATAAAGACGATGCTCAGGACGATCGCCGACCGGATGCTCACGCGAAGAACCTCCTGCGCACGAAGACGGCGATCGCGATCGTCAGCAGCAGTATCGTCTCAAATCCGGCCGCCAGGTAGGCAAGCCAGTCAGCTTGCCGATCGGTCGCGTAGAAACCCGCGGCCTCGCCCTTGTTGAGCATCTCGCGGCTCGAGATCAGCATCTCGTCGCCGGCCATTTCGTTGACCAGGCTGACTGCAAGGTCGCGGTTTCCCAGCATCTCGATGAACTGGTTCGAGGGAAACCCCGAGCTTCCAAATCCGACCAGGCGCGTCATCTGCTCCAACGGGATATGTGGCGTAGCTGCCGGCGTGTAGTCGATTTCAGAGCCGACCGGAATTGGTCCCTTGATATCGCGGCCGGCCTGATACTCCGTGATTCCGGTGGTCAGCGCTTTGGCATCGCCCGACGCCCAGCTTTCGTGCGACGAGCGCAAAAATTCATTTTCCTGCGCGACCCTTAGGCCGTCGGGCGCGTCGGCGCCGACTTTGAGGGTGATATCCACTCCGCGTGCGAGCGAAAATACCGCCGGCGCCGCCATCGCGCGGCTGATCGCGTTGTCTTCGGAGCGCAGCGGAATCTGCGTAGTCAGAATTTCGCCGGCGGTCAGCCGATAGGCCGGATCGACCACCACCTTATCGGTGAAACTCAGTCCGTACGGCTGCAGAAATTTGACCAGCGTCGGCGAACCGTAAGGATCGATGAAGGCGATGTAGTGGCCGCCCTTGCTCAGATACTTTGTGAGCTCGGCCAGCTCCTCGGGCAGAAAATCCTTGCGCGGCCCAAGCGATACCAGCACCTTGCAATCGTCGGGAACTCCGCTGGCGAACAGCGACACGTTATCGACCTGGTAGTTATTCTGCTCGAGCAGCCCGCGCCATTCCGAATAGCCATTGCTGCGATCCGCATCGTACAAATCGCGCTCGCCATGGCCGGTGGTAAAGTAGATATGCTTTGAGGTATCGGCGGAGATTTGCAGAATCGCGGGAATCAGCTCATCGGAGCGGGCATTGTCAAAATCGCGCCGCCGGTTTTGCGACTCGACCACCACCTCGCCGTAACTCGATACTCCGTACTGATGCGCCAGACCCGGCGCCTTGTTCACGTCGATCACCTGGTAGGTAAGCTGCGGGGTGAACGCGGCCGCCTGGAACAGCAGGTCCGCCAGCGCGTGATAGGCGGGATCCTCGGTGCGCACAAACGCCATCACCTTGACCGGATGGGTCAGGCCGCCGAGCACGCGCTTGTCGAAATCCGACAGTGAGTATTTCTTGTTCGGGGTCAGGTCGAAGCGCACGTTGTGCTCGGTGATGATCATATTGACCACGATCAGCACCGCCGCCAGCGCGACCACCGTGTAAATCAATACGGCGTAGTTGCGCCATATCGAGCCATGCGCCTCGGGCTGCGGCTTTACCTCCGGCCGGTCCACTTGCGTGCCTCCATCGAGCGCATGGTCAGGAACAGGAAAAATATTATGAAGAACAGGAAGTAGGTAATGTGATCGATATCAATTACGCCCTTGGCGAAGGTATCGAATTCATCGAACATCGAAAACGCGCGCAGCGCGTCGAGCCACGAAGACTGGAACGCGGCCTCGTTCCAGTTGAGCACCCAAATGAGCAGCAGCCCGACCAGGGTCGCCACGCCGGCGACTACCTGGCTCTCGCACAGCGAGGAAACGAATACTCCGAACGCGATAAACGCGGAGCCGATCAGGAGCAGGCCGATATATCCCGCCAGCAGCGGAAACAGCGGGAACGCATGTATCCAGTACACATAGGCAGGGTATAGCAGCGTGAACGAGAGCATCATCAGGAAGATCACGATCGCCGCGAGGAACTTGCCGCCCAGAATTTCGCCGTCGCGGATCGGATAGGTGTATAGCAACTCGATGGTTCCGAGTTTGCGCTCCTCCGCGAACGATCGCATCGTGATAAACGGCAGCGTCAGCCACAGCACCTGCCGGATATCCGAGAACAGCAATTGCCAGTAGTTCTGGATAATGTCGCGCGCAAACGACATCGTCTCGAAAAAGTTAAGATCGCTCCATGCGCGCAGTCCCGCGAACAGGGTGAATACGGCCGCGACGATATACACCAGCGGAAACGCGAAGTATGAGCGCAATTCCTTGCGCATCACCGCGATCATCCGCGACGGTGAAAAGCCGGTGCGCGTTCCGGCCGCGGCCAGCCGCCCGGCTTCGGACGCCGGCCGCGCTGCCTCCAATGTAGCTGCGCCGTTGGACATCGATTACCTCAGGCCTAAACCCGGTCCTCCTTGGTCACCAGCCGCATGAAAAGATCTTCCAGCGACAGCGCCATCGGTTTGATTTCGAGCAGACTCCATCCGTGCTGCACCACCGCCGCCGCGAGCGCGCCGCGAACCTGGTCGCCGTGGCCGTTGGAGAACGCGATAAAGCTGAATGCTCCCGGCCCGCTCTCCGCCGGCCGCTGCTCGAGCCGCTCGACGCCCGGCACCTCGCTCAGCACCTGCTTGATTTGATCCGCTGGGCCCGCGACCGTCAGGAGGGTCTGGTCGCTGCCCTGCAGCTTGGCGGTCAGCTCTTCGGGAGTATCCTGCGCGACGATATTGCCGCGATCGATAATCACCACCCGCCGGCAGGTCATCGTGACCTCGGGCAGGATGTGGGTCGAGAGCAGCACGGTCGAGCGTCCGGCGAGCGAGCGAATCAGCTCGCGAATCTCGACCACCTGGCGCGGATCGAGTCCGACCGTCGGCTCATCCAGGATCAGCACCTCCGGGTCGGGCAGCACCGCCTGCGCGATTCCGACCCGCTGGCGATAGCCCTTCGACAGTTTGCCGATCAGCTTGTGGCGGACCTCGTGCAGCCCGCAGGTCCCGATTGAAAATTCGATTCGTTCGCGCGTGGTCTTGGCGTCAAGGCCGCGCACGCGCGCGGCGAATTCCAAAAGCGCCGTGACGGTCAGGTCCGGGTACAGGACCATGTTCTCGGGCAGATAGCCGATTTTGCGGCGGGTCTCGATCGAATGCTCGGCGACATCGATCCCGCCGATGAACGCGCGTCCGGAGGTGGCCGGGAAGAATCCGGTCAGGATCCGCATGATCGTGGTTTTGCCCGAGCCGTTGGGGCCGAGCAGTCCGATAATCTCGCCCTTTTCGACCTTGAACGAAACGTGGTTTACCGCACGCGTCGAGCCGAAATATTTGGTAAGGCCTTGAACCTCTATCATTAGCTACAATCTGCCTGGGGCTCGCGCGCCGTGATGGGAATACGAACGCAACGGCGCAAAGGCTCACGCCTCGATTACTACCCAAGCCCGCGTTCCGGTCAGCGCGTGAAATCCATCGGCATTGTAAGGATGCCCGCCGCAAGAAGTCAATTCGTTCCCGGCGCCGGCGGATTCCTCCCCCGCCCCGGGAACGCCAATCTCCTGATTGGCGTCTTCCCAGGCGCTCATGCCGGAATGCACGGAGCCCGAAACGGACCCGCGCGCGGAGTCCTCGCGGAAAACACGCGAGTGGGTAAAGAGTGCTAGTGTGCCCGATGAATCGCTTCGCCACCTCCTTTAATCCGCTCCGATTAAGGCGCAGGGACTGGCGCTCGGCAAAATGCCAATCAGGAGATTGGCGTTCCCGGCGGCGGCGGAATCAGGCAGACAGCTTTATGTTTGATCGAGGCTCACCTATTCTTGAACGCGGTAGTGCGATGGGTAAAGCAGTAGCGGGCGCGGTGATCGTCGCGATTGTAGCGGCAATTCTGTTTTATGTATGGGCGGGACATACTCGCGTAGCGCAGGACGAGATGCAGCAGCAGATCACCGCGCTCAACCATGAGATTGACGAGCTGCGCGACCAAAACACGCAGCTCAAGGGGCAGCTCGGCAGCGTTCAGTCCGAGGAACAGAATCTCGCCGCGCAGAACGAAGAGCTGCGCAAAGCGATCGGCACCGTCAAGGCGACCGGCAAGCTACCGCCTGACCTCCCCTACCCGCCCAAGTAAGTGACGCTACTCTTCGTCCGGTTTCCGGCGCGGCATCAGGAAGCGCTGCCACTCTTCGAGGAATCCAAGCTTGCGCAGATCCGGCATCCGATCGAGATAAACTTCGCCCTTCAGATGATCGGTCTCGTGCTGGACCACCCGCGCATGGAAATCGCGCGCGATGAAATCCAGCCGCTCGCCGTTTCGTCCGAGCGCCTGCACCCTTACCTCGCTCGCACGCGGAACCAGCCCGCGCAGGTCCGGGATACTTAGGCATCCTTCCCAATCCTCGAGCGGCGCGGAATTGACGATCGTCACGATCGGATTGATCAGCACCGTCAGCGGCACCGGCGGCATATCGGGATAGCGCGGATGATTCTCGACCTCGAGCACCGCGAGCTGGATCGGCAGATGCACCTGCGGGGCGGCCAATCCGACGCCGTGATATTCGTACATCGTCTCGATCATGTCGTCGATCAGTTGCTGGAATTTCTGCTCGCCGATCCGCGCCGCCGGAACCGGTTGCGACGGCGTTCTGATCGAGGGAAATCCGAGCCGCGCGACTTTCAGAATCACTTTGCCGGTTCTCCGGTTTTCGACGCAGGAGCGCCTACTGCCCCAGCGTGTTGCCCAGCGACTGGGTCTTCTGCTGCAGGATACTGACCAGCTTGGCGTAGCCGTCGTTGTTGATCACCCGGTTGAACTGATTGCGGTAGTTTGCGATTACGCTGATCGCGTCCACCTTGATGTCGTAAATCATCCACTGGCCGTTCAACTGCTGCAGCATGTAGTTGACCGCGAGCGGTTTAGGCTGATCCTGCACCACCACGGTGCTGAAAACCTGCGCGTCGGCGCCGTTGGTCAGCTCGCGGGTGAAGTTGATCGTAGTCGATTGAATCTGCGACTGGATCTTCTGCACCGAGTACGACTGGATTCGCGAGAGCACCACATCCTCGATAAATTTCGTGAACAACGGAACGAACTGCGCCTGCTGCTGGGGCGTAAGCGTGTGCCAATGGTACCCGACCGACGATCGCGCCATGCTCGCGAAGTCGATATGCGCCTGCGCGATCGCGCGCAGTTGCGTCATCCTGTCGGTCTGGGAAATCTGCTGATTGCGGAACACTGCGATCGCCTGGTTGACGACCTCCTTGACCGTCGCCATCGGGTCGGTAGCCGGCGCCGCCGCGGACGCCATCGGCGCGCTCGATTGCGCGCGTGCAGGCGCGGCAGCGTAGAGCATCGCGAGCACCAGCGCCGCCAGCGCCAGCAGAATCGCATATGCGATGTAGGTCCGGGTCCCCGCGATTTTGATCGCGAAGGAATCCGCCGCCTGCCGCCGCGCCGCGATTCCACCTCTGCGCGCGCTCAGCGAATCCGCCGCCTTGCTTCCGGGCGCGCCGCGTTTGCGTACGTTCGGACGCTCTTTGCCCGACTTTGGTTTAACTGCCACCGTGACTCCTCGAGACTCCCGTGCGGATCAGATAGCACCGCACGCGCTTCATATCCGCGCAACCCTAGCACGGATCGCCCGCCCAGTTGACCCTTCCGATTCTTCCCGGGTTTATCGAGACTGTCGATAAATGTCGAATTCTTGTCCGTCATCCTGAATGGAGGCTGCCGGAGTGAAGGATCTCCGCGAAGCGATTAGTGCGGAAAGCCAGGGTTGGTTGCACTAATCGCTTCGCGGAGATCCTTCGCCTACGGCTCAGGATGACGGCAACGGAGGTTTGCGAGAAAATCGACAGCCTCTCATTCCACGGGGAAAATTAAGGAGGGGGCGGAGCGACGATATCTCGCCCGAGCCCTCCCCGCTTGTCGTTCGCAGAACCCGCACGCTGCGAATCCTTGTGCGAGAGTCGGGTATCGGATAAATGCCGAACTCAAGCACCCCACTACCATCACAGAGGAATCAACATGGCGGAATTGAAAAATCGCAGATGGCTTATCGCGTCGCGCCCCAATGGCCTCATCAAAGAGTCCGACTTCAAATGGAACGAGGCCACCGTCCCCGAGCTCAAGGACGGCCAAGTCCTGGTGCGCAACCTCGCCTTCTCCTTCGATCCCACTCAGCGCGGATGGATGTCGATGGACACCTACATGCCCGCAATCCCCGTGGGACAGCCCATGCGCGCGGGAGCCGTCGGACAGGTCGTCGATTCCAAACGGCAAGGCTTCGCCAAGGGTGACCTGATTCAGGGCCTGCTCGGATGGGAGGACTACACGGTAAGCGAGGGCGACGGCATCTTCGGGATGCAAAAGCTCGCGGCCGGGACCGATCCGATCCTCGCCCTCTCGATCCTCGGCACCACCGGGCTGACCGCCTACTTCGGCACCCTGTCGCTGGGTCTGCCCAAGCCCGGCGAGACCTTCGTGGTCTCGGGCGCGGCGGGTGCGACCGGCTCGGTCGCCGGGATGATCGCGAAGATCAAGGGATGCCGCGTAGTCGGAATCGCGGGCGGACGCGCCAAGTGCGAGTGGCTTACGAAAGAAGCTGGCTTCGACGCCGCGATCGACTACAAGAACGAAAAAGTCGGCGACGCGCTGACCAAGTATTGCCCCAAGGGAATCGACATCTATTTCGACAACGTCGGCGGCGAGATCCTCGATCAGGCGCTGGCGCGGATCGCCAACGGCGCGCGCGTCGTGCTGTGCGGCGCGATCTCCCAATACAACGAGGCCCAAGGCGTCGCGGCGCATCCGCCGAAAAACTATTTCAACCTGATCCTCCACGGCGCCCGGATGGAAGGATTCCTGGTCTTCCACTTCGCGCAGAAATATCCGCAGGCGATCGCCGAGCTGTCGAAATGGTATGCCGACGGCAAGATCAAGAACCAGATCGATCTCCAGCACGGCCTCGAGAACGCACCCAAAACGATCATCCGGCTTTTCACCGGCGCGAACTTCGGCAAGCAACTGCTCAAGCTCTCCGATCCGCAGTAACCTCGCAGTCGTTTCGAGACACGAATCAGGGCGGCCCGAAAAGGCCGCCCTTTTTCTACTTGCCGTGCCTTAGTGGCTTGATCTGCGAATTGGTTGCATTAGGCGCAACTGATTCTGCAGGAACGCAACATTAGAACGTCAAATAATTGCTACTTAGTGACGGATCACTCTGGAAATAAAAAAATCCGTAGCGTTTTCATCATTCTCCGTTTTTGGCACGGCCCCTGCTTCTAGGTCTCTTGCATAACGCTACGCAGAGTTCTGCGTACCCAGGAGCAATCGATAGTGCCGACCCATCGGGACGAAAATATCGCCCACAAGCCGACCCGCAAAACGCACAAGACATCCGTAAAAGGCTCGGTCTGGGAAGCGTTTTGCAACGACACCGCGCTTCTGCGCCTCCGCAACATCCAGCCGCACGAGATCGAGACGCTGTCGCATGTCGCGATGCTCGGATCGGTCCGCAGCAAGTCCGACCTGATTTTCATGCTGAACGCGATTCGCCGCGCGCGCCGCGCGAGTAACCAGCAGATAGTCGCCGACGCATCAGGAATTAGCGGCTAATCAATCGCGCCAGGCGCACAGCCAGCATCCGCGCCGCATCACGCGGCCAGACAATGGCCGAGTACGCGCTCCTGCTAGCCGCGATCGGGATCACCACTGGCGCTATGACCACAACCGGCCATAAGGTGAGCTCGTCGATAAGAACCTCTACCGCCCAGGTGGGCAGCCGAGTCACCGCCGGCGGAGGCGTCAGCGTGAGCCTCCCCGACGCTAGTTGACCGCCGCGCCGCCTGGCGCGCTTACTCCGGCCAGATCTGCAAGGTGCCCCGCTCAGTGCTGAGCATCGCAATTCAGGGCGGAATGGGCGGTCCAGCCTGCGGTCCAATTA
>JBARDN010000156.1:0-5799 GCA_049795175.1 Binataceae bacterium (SeqCode)
GTGCTGCGGTCGCGGTTGCGGATGGCATTGCGGTGGCGTCGATGGTCGCAGTCGCGGTGATCGTCGTGGTGTGCGACGGCTTTGGCGAGGGCTTGATTGTCGGCGTTGCACTCGGCGATGCGGAGGCAGTCGCTTTCGCAGTTGCCGTCGCGGTTGGCGTTTTCGATGCGGTCGCAGTCGCGGTCGCCGTCGGAGTTGCGGTCGCTGTCCGAGTTGTTGTCGGCGTCGAAGTCGCGGTTGCGGTTGGTGTCGCGGTCGCCGTTGCGGTTGGAGTCGGGAGGAACCAGGTGATTGGAGTTTTCGCTGAAATCAGATTTGCGGTTGCGCCGGCGCGGGCGTGCGTCATTTCTCCGGTCGCAGTGAAGCGGCCGGTTGTGGGATCGAACAGCTCTGCGCTCGCCAGCGGGATGTAACTCGCGTCCCATCCGCCGCCGATCAGGACTCTGCCCTCCGGTAGGGGCTCGGCGAATTGCCCGTAGCGGCGCGCGTTCATCGGCGACGTGGCGGTGAATTTGTTGGTCGCCGGATCGAAAATCTCGGCGGAATTATCTGCGCTGCCTCCGGCGATAAGCACGCGGCCGTCTTTTAACAGGGTCGCGGTGTGGCCAGCGCGAGGCTTGATCATTTTAGGTCCAGCGCTGAACTTGCCGGTCTTCGGGTCATAGAGATCGGTCGTGTCCAGCGGCGCGCGCCGCGCGTATGGGCTTCCGCCCGCGACCAGCACGCGGCCATCTTCGAGCAGAGTCGCAGTATGGTAGATGCGGTCGGTGCTCATCGCTCCGACCGCCGCGAATTTGCCGGTGGCAGGATTGTAGATCTCCGCGGCGGCGGTTCCTCCTCCAACCATCAGCACCATCCCGTCGGCGGTGAGCGTAGCGGTTTGTCCGAAGCGCGCGGAGTTCATCTTGCCGGTCGCGGTAAATTTATTCGCGGCCGGATCGTAGAGTTCGGTATCGACATCGCCGCCGCCTGCGACCAGGACTTTGCCATCGGGCAAGAGTGTTGCGGTGGGTTCGTCACGCGGGTCGATCATCGTAGCCGCGAGAGTGAACGTTCCCTTCGCAGGATCGAAAATTTCCGTGGACCCGAGCGTCGAAGGCATCGGCGGTCCCGGGAACAGGATCATCGGCACCAACAGCATATCGGCGCCGCCTCCTATCAGCACGCGGCCGTCGGCGAGGCGGACGGCGAATTGGCGGTCGCGGCGCGCTTTCATTTTAGCGATCGGCAGGAATATTCCCGCCGCCGGATCATAGACCTCGGCGGTGTCGAGGACCGTGGGACTGGTCGCAGTCATCGTGCGCAGAGAGCCGACCCCTCCAGTCACCAGCACCAGCGGCGTAGCCGGTATGGGCGTCGCGGTCGGCGACGCGCTCGGCGTGTGGGTAGGCTTGGGGTGGCGGCGGCGCGCGGCGTTGCCCTCCGCTGCGAGACCGCACACGAGCCAGAGCACCACCAATGCTCCAAGCGGGATTCGAAGTGGCGATTTGGTTCTGATCGTCATCGGCTCAAGTTCAGTGGGTTGGTTTTATTTCCTGGCGGTTGGGATTTTTCGCAGCGTCCGCCGAATCACCCGCGTCTGCCGAATCTTCCGCACCTTGGGGCTTGTCCTTGGGGAGACCACGCAACCGATCCCAAAGCGCTTCCTTCGACGCAGCGGCGAGCGTCATCCCGCGCGTCTCGTCGATAAATGCACCGAACAGGATCGCGCTGGGAATCCCGAGCAGCGCAAAGTACCGGATCACGTTTTCGAGTCCTCCCAGCGGCCCGATGAGCGCGGAAATCACCACCTGCGCCAGCATCGAGAAGATCGCGCCCGTGATCATTTGCCATCCGACCATCGTGGTCCGCAGGTCGGCGGGAAAGAGCTCGGTCGCCGCCGCGTTCGCGCCCACCGTCATGATCGACGAGCCGACTTTGAACCAGCAGTAGGTGGCGAGAAGAAAAAACATCGGATGGCTGGTGGTGCCGGCCGGCCCCCAGTAAAATCCGATTGCGCCGAGCCATGCCGCTCCGCCAAACCACGCGACGGTGGGGACGCGGCCCAGATGCTCCGAGGTCCACGCGCCGATCGGAAAACCGATCATCCCCACCACCATCCCGACGACGACGAGCGTGCTCGCGTTGCCGGGTGCAAGACCGATTATCGAGACCGCTTCGAAATACAGCCATCCGTTGACCGCCGTACCCGCCATCGTGTCGAGCGCGGCACACGCGAGCAGAGTCAGCGATCGGCGGCGATAGAGCGGATGCAGAATGTCATAGAAATGACTTTGGGTACGTGACTTGACGTTGTGTTTGCTCGCGAAGCGCGTCTCGGCCGGCAGCATCCGGGCGACCGGCCAGACCAGGATCGCGCCCGCCACGGAAGGCGCCAGGAGCCATCGCCATGAATATCCCCACTTGAGCAGGAAGGGGATCAGCAGATATCCGAGCACGCCGCCGACCGCGCTGGCGAATGCCGCGAAGCCCTGCCCCTGTGCGCGGCGTTCGACCGGCAATTCTTCTGCGAGCAGCACGATCGCCGACGAGACCGATCCGCCGAGTAGCGCCGAGATGAGGATTTGAAATACCGCGAAGGAGGATGCATGCGGCGAGATCGCGGCGCCAGCCGAAAAAATCGGCGTTAAAAAGAGGCTCGCGATAATAATTCGCCGTCGCCCGACTTTGTCCGCCAATCGCGCAAGCAACAGCGAGCCGAACGCCGAGATCGACATCCAGGCGAACAGCCGCGCGAGCTCAGGCTGGGTAAGATCGAAGCTCTTCGCGATCCAGGGCGAGGCGACTCCCGCCACCGACAGCGTGTAGCCCTGGTAAACCAGCAGGATAACGATCGCGGCGATAATCGCGATTGAAGCCGACGCCGGGGCCTCGGCCTGCCCGGACTGATCATTCACCGCGGCACCGGTCCGTTGCGCCGTCGTCTGCCCCATCCATCGCCCCATCTACCTAAAGTCGGTGCTTTCGGCGAGATGACTATCGCTCTTATTTCGCTCGCGGCCAACAGGACGCGATCAGATCGTTCAACAGACCTGCTGGGGTGACTTTCCGATATGAGGCAGACGTTTTACCAAACCGTATGGAGCTATGCGCGTCGTCGTCATAAAAACCCTCAAAATACCTGCACTTTCTGGCTTCGTTTTGGGGTACGACAGTTGCAATTGTTCAAGTTGCACTCGTTTTTAGACCGGCTCTTAGCATCGAGCAAAGGAAAGGCTAGTGGACAACATCGCGATTTCTTCCTCAGACCGCCCTCTGGTCAGATTTCTAGCCTACATAAAGCCTCATATGAGGTATGTGGTCGGTGCCGCTCTGACAGGAGTCGCGAAGTTCACACTACCATTGGCCTTTCCTCTAGCCTTCAAATACGTCATCGACGTTCTGGTCGCTTCACAGCCCAAAATGGACGCGATCAGCGGCACCATCGACCATCTATGCATCCACGCCACGGCGCTGCTCGGTTTAGCCGCGACCCCGCAGGACAAGCTTGCGGTGCTGAGCATCGCGCTGCTGGCGCTTTACGCAATTCAATCGGTCGCGAGCTATTATCGCAACTACTGGGGTGGAATCGCCGGCAACCGGCTGATCTTCGATATCCAGTGCAAGCTTTTTGCCCAGTTGCAGCGTCTTCCGCATGCATTCTTTGATCGCAATCCCTCAGGAGAGGTCGTATCGCGCGTCCTCAACGACGTGACCCAAGCCAATGATCTCGTTGGCTCGGCTCTGATTGATGTTTGGACCGACGCGATCCCGCTTTGCCTGGTTGTCCTTCTGATGTTCGCGCTGGACTGGCGCCTTGCGCTGGTCGCGATAGCGATTGCGCCGCTATGGGTGACGTTCATGCGCGTTTTCGCGCCACGTCTCAAAGCGGTCAGCCATCGGATGCAGGAAGCGGTCGCTGATATCAACGCCGAGGTTCACGAACGCGTCGTCGGCGCGGCGACCGTCAAGTCATTCGGCCGCGAGGCTCATGAAGTTAACCGGTTCCGCAACAGCGGCGAGCAGCTCTATACTCGTTCAGTTGACAAGGTTCGTCTGGCCGCCAAACAGGAAATGCTGATTCAGCTTCTTACCCGCGGCGCGCCGACGGTCGTCGTATGGGTCGGCGCCCTGATGATCATGGGCGGAAGCATCACGCTCGGCACGCTGGTCGCCTTCTTCACCTACGTCGGATTCCTGTATCTGCCGCTCGAGCGCTTCGCGCAGCTTTCAGTGATCGTCTCGACTTCGATGGCGGCGATCGAACGCATCTTCGGCTTTCTCGACCTCAAGCCGGAAATCACGGATCATCCGTTGGCCCGTCCGTTCAAGGTGAAGAAGGGTTCGGTTGATTTCGAGGGCGTCAACTTCAGCTATACTCCGCGCGACGGATGCGAACGCCGCGCCGTGCTCAATCAGATCGACCTGCACGTGCAGGGCGGATCGCGCGTTGCGCTGGTCGGCCGCTCGGGCGCGGGCAAGACCACGCTGGCCAATCTCATCCCGCGGTTTTACGACACTACTACCGGCCGGGTTTTGGTCGACGGCAAAGACGTGCGCCATTTCACGCTCAAGTCGCTGCGCGACAGCGTGAGCCTGGTAACCCAGGATGCGCTGCTGTTCAGCGCCACCGTGCGCGACAATCTGCTCTACGCGCGCCCTGATGCGACCGAAGCGATGCTGTGGCAGGCGCTCGAGATGGCCAATCTGGCCGAATTTGTCGAGGACTTGCCGGACCGGCTCGACACGGTTATCGGCGAACGCGGCGTGAAGATTTCCGGCGGACAGCGTCAGCGCCTGGCGCTCGCGCGCGCCTTCCTGAAAGATTCGAAGATCGTGATCCTCGACGAGGCGACCTCCGCGGTTGATTCGGAATCGGAAAACCTGATCCACGAAGCGATGGAGCGCCTGATGGACGGCCGCACGGTCTTCCTGATTGCGCATCGCCTGCGCAGCGCGATGACGGCGGACCTGATCGTGGTGCTCGACAAGGGCAGCGTGGTCGAGGTCGGAACGCATACCGAGTTGCTGCGCCGCAAAGGAACCTACGCCAAGCTCTTCACCGAGCAGACCCGCGGCCTCACCATGGACGCCTCCGCCTCGCGCGCTGACAACTCGAGCATTCGCCGCGAAGCGTAACAATCCTCCGCCGCCATCTGCGATATCGAAAGCCTCTCCTTGTGCAAGGAGAGGCTTTCACCGTCTCCACGGCATCGGATTCGTAGGGGCGCGCCGCGACGCGCCCGTCTCCGCGTGCTGATGATCGCGGCGTGCCGCAGATACTCGGAGCTTTCTATACGGCCAGAGTCCGGCGAGTGGGCGCGATGTGATGCGCCTGGTGCAGGGCGGTCAGGAAGCCGTCGGCCCAGTCGGTTAGCGTGTTGGTTGCGATTCGCGCGCGTAGCATGCGCATTCGGGCTCGGCGCTCATCGGGTTCCATTTCGATTGCCTGCTTAAGCCCGGCCGCGAGCTCTTCGATATTCGTGGGATCGACGATCAGTGCTTCTTTCAATTCGTGCGCCGCTCCCGCCTGCTTGCTCAGAACCAGCACGCCGTCGCCGTCCACGCGCGAGGCTACAAACTCCTTTGCGACCAGGTTCATCCCGTCATGCAGCGGCGTAACCATCGCGACATCCGCGGCGCGATAGTAAGCGGCCACAGTCTGCGGCGGATATTGTTTGTACAGATAGCGGACCGGAAACCATCCGTCGTGAAAAAAGCGCGCGACGATTCGCGCCACCCGCTCTTCGATTTGTCGGCGCAGCATCATGTATTCCGGCACACGCGTGCGCGAGGGCACCGCGATCTGAAGCATCGTCA
>JBARDN010000157.1:0-28741 GCA_049795175.1 Binataceae bacterium (SeqCode)
TGCGGTCGATGTACCGCGGCCTTGTGCGCAAGCATAGTCAAAACCCGCACGGCCGAAAAACGAATTCGCGGGCGTGTTTGCCGGGCTGCATCAGGATTGCTAAAGATCGTAGTAGGGATAATTAACCCAGACTGCTAACGGGGACGACGCACGAGACATGTCAACGACCATCACCAGCGAATGCATCAATTGCGGCGCCTGCGAGCCGGAATGCCCGAATACCGCGATTTACGCGGGCGGTATCGAGTGGGAGCTGAGCGGTGCCGTAAGCCCCGCAATCGCGCAGGATATTTTCTATATTGTGCCGGCCAAATGCACCGAGTGCGTCGGCTTTCACGATCATGAGGCCTGCGCCGCAGTATGCCCGGTAGATTGCTGCGTGCCCGACCCGGCCAATCCCGAGACCGAAGCCGTACTGCTCGCCCGCGCCCGCGAGCTTCATCCCGAAGAGACTTTCGCCGACGATGCGCCCTCGCGCTTTCGCAAAGCGGGCGGCGAAGCCGCGCCTGCCGCGACACCATCCGCGGATGCACCCGCTGCCGCCGCATCAGCGCCAAAACCAGCTGCGGCGGCGGCGCCAGTTGCGCCCAAGCCTGGCCCGGTTGCGACAGTCTCGGCGCCTGCGCACGCGGGGCTCAGCGAAGAGTTCAATCCGATCGCGTGGGAAGTACCGGTCGTGTGCAAGGATTGCAACGAAACGTTTTCGATCCCGTACCGATATTTTCAGGCGGGTGTGGTTCTTTATTGCCCGTCGTGCTCGGGCTCATATGTGCCGAAATCCACGATGGCGCGGGAAGTCCGCGAGACCTTCGAGAAGTTCTATGCCCGCCGCCGCGCCGAGCAGGAAGCGACCCTGCGTCGCCAGCAGCGCGAGCAGGAGATCTTCGCGGCCCGGCAGGCGGCCGAGATGACCGAGTTCAAGAAGCGCGTCACCGAGCTCGGCCGCGAGATGAAGCCCGCAGGCAAGCTGGTCCGCCCCAAGGGCATCTCCGCGATGTTCAGCTGATCGCGCGACCGGCGCGCGCAGCTAATTTTCTTCGGTGATATCGTAGCCCGCCTTGCGCAGATGCGCATGGATCGTGGCGATATGCTCGGGGCCGCGCGTCTCGAGCTCGAGGCTTACGTACGCGCCGCCGATCGCAATATCGCGCCGGGTGCGGTCGTGATCAATCGCGCGCACGTTCGCACCGGTCTTGCCGATTTGCTCAAGCAGCAGGCTGAGCTCGCCCGGACGATCGTGCAGCGTCAGCGCAATCCGGTACAGACGACCCATCTTCGACAGGCCATGGCCGATGATTCGATCGAGCAGGTTGATATCAATATTTCCGCCGCTCACCACGACGACGATCCGTTTGCCCGCGAGCTCCGCGCCCAATTTCAGAGCGCCGGCCAGAGCGGCCGCGCCGGCGCCTTCGGTCAGCAGCTTCATCCGCTCGAGCATCAGCAGCACCGCGGCGCCGATCTCGAAATCATCGACGGTCACGGCGCGGCGCACGCGTCCGCGAATCAGGCTGAACGGAATCTCGCCGATTCGTCCGGTGGCGAGGCCGTCGGCGATCGTATCGACCGGTTTTCCGATCGACGCGGCGTGATCGGCGGCAAGGCTCGCGCTGAGCTGCGCGGCGCCTGCGGCCTCGACGCCGATAACTTCGGTCCCGCGGGAGCGAGCCTCGAGTGCGAGCGCGATTCCCGCGATCAATCCTCCGCCGCCGACCGGAACGAGGACCGCATCGGCTCTGCGCGCGCCGCCAAGCTCGTCGGCGATCTCGAGGCCGATAGTGCCCTGCCCCGCGACGACGTGCGCATCATCATACGCATCGACGAACACCGCGCCCGATTCACCGCAGATTCGGCCGGCGCCAACGCGCGCGGCCTGGTAGTCGATACCTTCGAGGATGACCGCCTGACCGTAGTTGCGCGTCGCCGCGACTTTCGCGATCGCCGCCGTCTCGGGCATCACGATCGTCGCCTTAACGCCCGCGCGCGTGGCCGCATAGGCGAGAGCCTGTCCGTGATTCCCAGCCGAGGCCGCGATCACGCCGCGCGCTTTTTCCTCGTCGGAGAGGGCAGCGATTCGATTGTACGCGCCGCGAATTTTGAACGACCCGGTCTTCTGGAGATTCTCAGGCTTGATGAATACCTCGGCGCCAAGCATGCGGCTGAGCGTGGCGCTCTGGATGAGCGGGGTCGCCTCGATGATCCCGTCAAGGCTGCGCCGCGCGAGTTCGATATCGTCAATCGTGACGGTCATCTGGGTATCGCTCAGCGTGAAGCTTTCGCGGGGGCGGTTAGCTGGTAATCGCGCGCGATGCCCAGCGCGTCGCCTTCGAACTCGATCGAGAGGCACTTGCCGGATGCGTAATCGAGATCGAGCAGGAGATTCCGGATCGCGCGGCGCTTGACGTTTCGCACCAGCTCAGCGACCGCGGTGGCGTCGGCACAATCAATTGCGGCGATCTCGGCCGCGTCGAGATTGCTCTGGCGGACGAATTCGCGCGCACGAGTTTCCGAGGTGAACGTCAGCACCGCTGCCCACGACGCACCGGTGGTCTGGAACGCGATCAGGGCGCCATTGCGATCGAGCAGGAAATGCAGTTCGCGGCGCGCGCTCAAGCGTCTTCGATCCGGATTGTACCCGCCGCAATTGCCGCCGCCCGCTCGCGCACCAGCGCGGGGTAAGTGTAGTAATGCTCCCCGGTCAGATTAAGGAAGGATTCTATATCGACTTCCGTCAGTTCGAGCTCCGCGATCTTCGCCTCGGCGGCAGCACGCGAGGGCGCCGCGATGATCTCGTCGTAGAGCACGCGTCCCTGCTCGGACTGAAAGTCCTCGCGCGGCGGCAGGGTATCGGCGCCAAGCTTGCCGGCATGAAAATTATCCAGGATAAAGCGCAGCGCCTTGAGTTCATGGCGCAGAATATCGATTCGTTTTAGGGTCTCGCGCGCAGGCATCGTAGGTCGAGCTTATCGCCCACGATCGCGACGATTCAAGGCGCCCATGTCGGCTAGTCGCCCTTGATGAGGCGGTGGATTGCGCTCAGGTGCTTTTGGGCGTCGCGCTTGCGGCCTTGCGATTCGAATAGCTCGGCGACGTTGCGATGGGCTTCGACGTTGGTGGGGTCGCAATCTACCGCGCGCAGAAAGCTGCGCAGCGCGTGTTGGGTTTCTTCTTTCTTGCGATAGAGGACGCCCAGGCGCAGATGAACCTCGGCGCTGGCCGGCATGATCGCCGCCGCTCCGAGCAGATGGCGCAGCGCGCCCTGCAAATCGCCCTCGCGCTCGAGCAGCGTCGCCAAGCGCATGTGAGCTTCGAAGTTGCCGGGCTCGCGGCCAACCAACTCGCTGTAGATCGTCAGCGCCTTCAGCGGATCCTGCTCTGCTATTCGCCGCGCCTCTTCAAAGCGCTCGCGCACGCGCGCCGGACCGAAGCCTTCTTCGATCTTTCCGGTGGGCCGTTCGAGGCGAAAATCGAGCAGCAGTTGCCCGGTCTCCGCCTCGATCATTATCCCGCCTTCGCTGACCACGATCCGGCCCTCGTCGTTGACGAGCTTGAGCGAGGTGACGGAACGCGCGGGATCGACCAGCTCGCGCACCCGCGCGAGGCATCGCTGCATCGGCTCCAGATGGCGCCGCGCGGTGAGCAGTTCCTTGGTCAGGCGCATCACGAGCAGATCATTGAACGCGAAGCGATAGTTGCGGCCCTGGGTCGCGGTTGGATTAACCAACTGCCGCCTGACCCAGTAGCGAATCCGTTCCGGGGAGACCGCGAGAATTCTCGCAGCCGTGCGCGTCGAGAATGTTGCGCCCCGCCCTACCGCCTCTTCCATCTTCACCGCCAACCGAGAGCCGAGTATAGAAAGTTGGGACCGGCGTCTCAACGCGCGCGCCCAACCTTTCTCAACAAGCGATCGCGCGGGGTCCAGCTACGCGTCGATCTCCCTCAGCGTTTTCAGCATCCGCACCACGGCTTCGACCGCATTCTTGGCGTTGTCCAGCCGTTCCATCGCCTGTTCATGAGTCATTCCCGGACCAGTAATTCCAAGCCCTACCGGCTTCTCATGTTTGATCGCGAGCCGCAGCGCCGCGGCGGCGGTGGCGTGTGTGATGACTTCATCGTGCTGCGTCTGGCCCTTGATCACCGCGCCGAGCAGCACGACCGCGTCGATATCTTTGCGACGGATGAGCTTTTTTATCGCGGGGCCCATGTCGAACACGCCCGGCACGTGCACCACCATCGCAACTTGCGCTGCGTGATGAGCGGCGTGGCGTTCGGCCCGCTCGAGCATCAGCGCGGTAACATCGTAGTTGAAATCTGAAACAACGATCGCGAGCCTCATCGAGCGCCAACCTCCAACTGGATCGCGTCGCGCACTTCGACGCCTGCGCCCTTAAGATAGCGCTTGAGCTCGGGGATCGGATACTCGCCGTAATGCACGATCGACGCGACGATCGCGGCGTCGGCTGCGCCGGCGATGAACGCGTCGCGCAGATGCTCGGGCGCGCCGGCGCCGCCCGACGCTACGACCGGAATTGAGACCGACTCGCTGATGCGCCGGGTGATTTCGAGGTCGTAGCCGGCCTTGGTCCCGTCGCGATCAATCGAATTTATCACCAGCTCGCCGGCGCCGAGGCGCGCGCCCTCATGCGCCCACACGATCGCATCGCGCCCGGTGAAGACGCGGCCGCCGTCGATCACGACTTCGTAACCCGACTCGAGGCCGGTGCGCACTCCCGTCTTCTGCACCTGCATCGAGAGGACGATACATTGGCTGCCGAACGCACGCGCGCCCTCGGAAATAATCCTGGGGTCGCGCACCGCGCCCGAGTCGATTGACACTTTCTCGGCGCCGGCCAGCAGCACGGCGCGCATGTCCTCGAGCGTGCGGAGTCCGCCGCCGACGCTGAATGGAATGAAGATCTCGCGCGCGACGCGGCTCACGACCTCGAGCATAATCCCGCGGCGCTCGTTGGACGCCGTGATGTCATAGAAGACCAGCTCGTCAGCGCCCTGCTCGTAGTAGTGGCGCGCCATCGCAACTGGATCGCCGATATCGGCATTAGCAGAGAACTTGACGCCCTTGGTCACCAGGCCGTTGCGCACATCGAGGCACGGGATGATTCGCTTAGCGAGCATTAGAATTCGAGGCGGCAGAAGTTGTCGAGGAATTTGAGGCCGGCTGCGCCGCTCTTTTCGAGATGGAACTGGGTCGCGATCACGCGGCCGCTCGCGACCGCGGCGACGAATTGCACGCCGTAGTCAGACTCGGCAATTACGACGCCCGGGTCCGCGGGAACCGGGTAGTAGGAATTTACGAAATAGAAATGAGTATTGTCGGGCACGCCCGCGAAAATCGGATGCGCGCGCGTCTGCCGCACGCGGTTCCATCCGATTTGCGGAACTTTGAGCGCGCGGCCGTCGATCGACGCGGGGTAGCGGGTCACGTGGCCCGCGATAACGCCCAGGCAATCGGCGCTATCTTCTTCGCTGCGGTCCAACAGCACCTGGATGCCGATGCAGATGCCGAGAAACGGCTTGCCCGCCGCGGCCACGTCGCGCTGGAGCACTTCGGCAAGCCCGAGCGCGCGCAGATTTTCCATTGTGGCGCCGGCGGCTCCGACGCCGGGCAGGATCACGCGTTCAGCGGCGCGGATTTTGTCCGCATCGTCGGTGATCTCGCATCGATGGCCGAGAAATTCGAGCGCGCGTTTGACGCTGGTCAGATTTCCGGCGCGGTAATCGACGATTGCGATCATTGGCAGGTTGATATTATCTGCCCTGCACGCATCACAGAAGCGGTCGTCCAACCGGCCACAAAGACACTAGGGGGGCACCAAAAAGAAGCGGGCCTTTTCAGTAGGAAAGACGCGCTCGTTTTTCTTGGTGTCTTGGTGTCTTTGTGGCCGCTTTGGTGGATTAACTCAACACGGGTTCGCGAACTTTGCGCGACGCGTTGAAAATGACCGACGGCACGCGCAAGCGATCGTCGGATTCGTAGAGCGCGCGGACTTCCGGGAACGCCGCGTCGCCGCCCATCGTAAGAGCTGCGGCCCGATCGAACAGCGCCAGGTCGTCGTCGGTCAAGGGAACTTCAGGCTCCCGCATCGAGCCCCAGACGTCCCACGGCAGCATCTCCATGCGATTTAGCGACGCGAGATCGCGCAGCAGGTTCTGCGCGATAAACCACAGGCCGCTTTCATTGATGAAGGTGAGGCCGAATCGAGCAGGATCGGCGCGCCCGGAGCGGCACCTCTGCCATGCGTCGCCCGCGATCACGAAGCCGTCGCGCGGGACGTCGAGCGTATCGAAACCGATTCTGAAGGCCTTGCGCTGGACCGCGTCGAGTTGCGCGTCGACCAGGATCCATCGCGCTTGCTCGGCGTTCCAGTACTCGCACACCCAATGGTCCTCGAACTTGCCCGGCATGAAGTATCCGCCGAAGCCGCATCGGGCACGCGCCGAAATTCCTTTTTCGCGCAGCATCGCCGATAGCATCACGGCGAAGTGCCGGCAGACCACCGCAGTCCGTGCGCCCGGTTCGCGCGTTTCGGGCAGCGGACGCGCATCGAGCTCGGCAATCCGCGACAGCATCGCGGAGGTCGAACGCTGATTCCCTTCGTCATATCGCTCCGGCGAAAGTTTCAAGCCGTAGGCGAAAGGCGCCACGTCTCGATGAATCAGCACGTTTTGCACGACCTCGCATAGCGCCGCGAGGTCGTCGGGCAGCGCGCGGAACTGGGCAGCGTACGGACCCGGGGTGGTCATCGGCCCGTAGTCTTTAAAATATTCCAGCACCTTTTCCATGATGCGATTCTCCCTGGAGCGGGTATCCTCACGCGCTCGCGTTCTTTGCGCAAGCAAGATAGCGCTCGAGGTTCTGAAGCGACGCCATCCAATCGGGCATCGCGAAGCGCTCGCTCCGGCGAAGCGTGCGCATCGACACGCCATTCAGCGCGGAGATTTCTTCGATTGCCGCGCACGCCTCGCCGACGGCGTCTGCCTCGGTCGCCGTTACCCCGATTGAACCGCCGCCGCGATTGGCGCGATCGACGAGCCAGTACCATGACCGCTCGTTTTTCCAGACCTCGAAACTATTACCCAGGTAATGACGGCTGCGCATGTGTCATTCTCCTAACTTTACTCCCAACCTTCCCGCCAATCTTCCTGGCTACCAGATACGACAGCGACCCGACGAACAGGATCACGAGCAGTGTTCGCAGATGCGCCGCGGCAGGCATCGAAATCCCGACGCCGGTTCCAAGCGCAACATAAGCCGCGATACATACGGGACACTTGGGCAACAGTGCCAGGCCTGCGGCCGGGACAATCAATTTGGCGAAGCCGCCGGCGGCGCCGCGGCATCGCCTGAGGAAGGTAGTTGATGCTGCGATCGGCTCGCTTTGCGGAGGACTCGAGACGACTCCGCAGCAATCATGAATGCTCAATGGCGATCCTCCGGAGTCTCGCCGTTGCCGTACTCGTCGTGGCGGCGTACCCAGTCCATCAGGTTGTAGTTCGGACCGTTTTCGTCGCGGCCCTTGGGTGTGAGATCGAGGAACATGTATGTACCGAGGCTGCGCTCGTCCCCGCGGGCATAGGATGAGTAGGTGTGGAAGACGGCGCCAGAATCGTCCTTGAAGAACACGCTGGTGCCCGGAAGTTCTTCGGTGGTCGCTTTGGTCATTTGGTAGTTGTAGTAGACCTTGCCCTGCGCCATTTCGTCTTTCTTGAATGACACGTGATAGTCGAAGTTAAAGTCGTTGCCGTTGGACGAAACCCATTTGAAGCGCCAGCCCATGCGCTTTTTGTAGGCCTCGATCTCGGCCAGCGGCGCACGCGAAACCGCAGTGAATGAAACGTCGTGGTGCGCCAGGTGCAGGTTGGCGCCGTCAACATGGTCGGCCAGAAATGAGCAACCGGTGCATCCCGCCTTCCAGCCGGGACCGAGCATGAAATGATAGACGATTAACTGGCTGCGACCGTCGAACAGATCGGCGAGCGTCTTCTTACCGTGCGCGGTGTCGAAAACGTATTCTTTTTCGAGCTTTACCCACGGCAACTCGCGGCGTTGGTTGTTCAGTGCGTCGAGCGCGGCGGTAAATTCTTTTTCTTTTTCCAGCAGTTGCTTGCGCGCTGCGACCCACTGTTCCTGAGAAACGATTGGATGCTGATTCATGGTTCGATCTCCTTTGCTTTGAGTTGATTCCTTCATGCCGTTGCCGCGTATTGCGCGAGGCGATCCAGCGCTTCGCCCCATCCGCGTACGTGGTCGTTGCGGACTGCGGCCGTCTCGAACACCGCCTGATTCACGGTCAACTTCGTTTTGCCTTCATCCTCGGCGAAGGTCACCGTCACCAGGGTTTCGTGGCCGAGGTTGCCGCCCGCGTCTTCGAACGCATAGGTGAGGACCAGCCGCTCCGGCGGCACAATTTCGCGGAAAATCCCGCGTTGTCGATCTTCACGCCCCTCTGGCGAGCGCATCGAAATGCGCCAAGCGCCGCCCGGCCGCAGATCCATCTCGCAGGAGGTCACGGTAAACCCGCGCGGCCCCCACCAGCGCATCAGGTGCTCGCGCTCGGTCCATGCTTTGAAGACCAGGCTGCGCGGCGCATCGAAGATCCGCGTGAGAACCAGCGTCCGTTCGGATGATTCCTCGGCATTGCGATTTTCCATGGCCATCAAACATCTCCTCGATCACGCTTGCGCCAAGACTTCTTCCAGACGATCGAGCGCACTGGTCCATCCGCCGCGATGCATATCGCGCGCGGTGACCGACTCGAACACCGCTTGATGGAGCGTCAGCTTGGTCTTTGCGCCGTGGTCCTCGAAGGTCACGGTCAGCAGGGTTTCAGGGCGGATCGGATTTCCGGCGGCATCGGCCCACGCGTAGGTTTGTACGATTCGCTCGAATTCGACGATTTCGCGAAATACGCCCTGCTGCCAATGATCGCCGCCCTGGGGATCGCGCATGTAGAAGCGATAGGCGCCGCCCGGACGCGCGTCCATTTTTTCAATCTTGCCGGTGAATCCTTGTGGACCGAGCCATTTGACCATCTGTTCGGGATCGGCCCACGCCTGGTAAACGACTTTGCGCGGCGCATCGAAGATGCGCGTGATAACCAGTTCGCGTTCCGCCGGAATTGCGGCGGCATTACTTGCTGTTGCGGCCATTTTTCTTCTCCTTCTTTTGCAGTTGCTTCTGCACTTCGCGCAAATAATCGTCCAGCCGATCGAAACTCTCTTCCCAGAATCGGCGATAGGTTTCGATCCAGTCGGATGCCTGCTTAAGCGGACCCGCTTCGAGTCGGCACGGACGCCACTGCGCCTCGCGCCCGCGCGCGATCAGGCCGGCGCGCTCGAGAACCTTCAGATGCTTCGAGACGGCGGGAAGGCTCATCTTGAACGGCTCGGCCAGCTCGGTGACCGAGACTTCGCCGGAAGCCAGGCGAGCGAGGATCGCGCGGCGAGTCGGATCGGCCAAGGCGGCGAAGGTGGTGCTGAGGTCAGGGGTCATTATTATTCTGGTCTCGACTGTTCTGTATCGAGGTACTGAACCATCCAGTTAAATAACTGATAGGTTAAATACTGCACGCACGAAGATTTGTCAAGCGTCGCGGTTTCTCTGTTGTCTCCCGCGCGTGGCTGCCGCGCGAAGGAATCCGGAAGCGGAATCCGCTGCACGTGGTGTGGGCGCCGAGCATGGACGCCTCGGGATTTCTCGCCTACGGCTCGCTCTGCCCGATCGCCTGCGGACCAGCCCGGGCAAGACCGATCAGAGTCAGACCCTAGAGGAACTCGAACGCCTCCATATCGAGTCAGTGCTCGAACAGGCGTTAACCGTTGAATAAGCCGCCGACATGCTGGGGATCAATATGGGGACGCTCTGGCGCAAGCGCAGGAAGTACCGCCTCGACCAAAAAAAAGCCGGCGCAGCCCGAAGGCACGCCGGCGCTTTCCGTGAAACCGTAGTCGCTATTTCTTGAGCCCTTCGCTGAGCCGTGTCTTGGCTTTCACGCAGTCGCCAAGCGACGTGAGCGGCCCCGGCCAATCCAGCGAAACGCAATCAGGCAGCGAATCCATCTGCGCGCTGGTATAGCCACGCGCGGAGAGGTCCTTCTGGAGGCACTGGGAATGCGGCCCGTTCTTGCCCGCAACTCCTGCCGCGTCGTCAGCGGCCTCCAGGAATAGAGCGCGCCGCAATGCCATCTGCACTGCCTGGTCAGCACTCTTGCCGATCACCCCAGCGATGTTGCTCGACGGACCGCAGGTGCCAACCGAATCGATAAAAGCCTCTTCCAACCCGGTGCTCGACAAATCTTTCGCCGATCCGATACTCACCGCAGCCAGCACGAACACCGCGGAAATGAAACCAATCGCCACTCGCTTCATAGATCCTCCTGCACGATTTCGCCGGCCACCATAGCCGAACCGTTGTCCCCTCCAATGGTTTTAGGACCCGCCCGATGGAATGTCCAGTGACTCAAATGCGCAGGTCGTTGCGCAGTGGGGAATCCGTAATGCTCTTGACGCGACGCGGCGCATGATGGAACTGTCGCATCGCACTCGCAAGGAAATTGATTATGGCAAAAATTGCACTCGCTTTCTCGACTCTTCCCGACTCTCCACCAGCTACTCTTATCGAATGGTCCAAAGCCGCCGAAGACGCAGGCATGGCCGGAGTGTTCATGACCGAAGCCGGCAACGACGCGATCGCATGCTCGCTCGCGCTCGGGCTTCATACCAAGCGCATCATGCTCGGCACCGCGATCAGCAATATCTACTTCCGCCATCCGACGCTGCTCGCCAACGAAGCCGCAGCGGTGCAGGAGTTCACGGGCGGACGCTTCATCCTCGGCCTCGGCACCGGGCATCGCGAGATGAACACGCTCCTGAAGATCGACATGGGCGATCCGATGACGCGGATGCGCGAGGTCGTTGCCGCGATCCGCAAACCGCTCGACGGCGGCACCACCGGCCCACGCGTGACGAAGAAGCTGCCGATCTATCTTGCGGGCGTATCCAAGCCGATGGTGAAGCTCGCGGGTGAGATCGCCGACGGCGTGATTTTCAATTTCTTTCCGCCCAAGCGCGTGACCCAGGCGCTCGGCGAGCTGGCCGAAGGCGCGAAAAAAGCCGGCCGCGACTCCAAGGCGATCGAGCCAACCCTCTTCGCGACCGCGTTTATCTCCGACGACCTGGAGGCCGCGCGCCGCCCCGCGCGCAAGCTTCTCTCGCGATACGGCGCGTTGACGTTCTACGGCAATATGATCGCCCGCTCCGGCTTCGAAAAAGAAATCGCTGGAATCCGCGCGGCGGGACGCGACGGCGAAGCGGCGATGAAAGCTGTCAGCGATGAAATGATCGACGCGACCTTGCTGGTCGGCTCCGAAGCGCGGGTGCGCGACAAGCTCAAGGCGCTGGTCGCGCCGGGAATCGGCACTGCGATCGTATTCACGAATCCGGTAAATGAAGACCGGGCCAGCGCCGTGAAACGAACGATCCGCGCGCTCGGGAAATTCTAAAAAAGATCACCACCAAGACACGAAGACACCAAAAAGAAAGACCAGCCGCGGCGTTCTTAAGGAACGCCGTGTCCAGCTTTTTTGTGTCTTCGTGTCTTCGTTTTCCTGGTGCCTTGGTGTTTGTTGGATTTCTAGGCCGCGGCCTGCAGCTTTCCGAAGAACCCGACGATTCGTTTGTAGTTGACGCCGAAGTCGCCGACCCCGTCGCGCGACTTCGAGCGCATCTCGACCAGACTGCTGCCGCCCTCTCCCGGACGTACCTGGATCACGAAATCATCCTGAAAATGAAACAGGGCCGAGGTGCTGACGCCTTCGATCGTCATGGTCGCCGGATCGGCGCTGGTGATCGTCCACGTCGGCATCGACGCGGCAAGATTCTTGACGCGATCGAACGCCGCTGCTGGCGGGTCATTCAGATGCAGCGGCGCCAGTGGAGGATAGCCCGACTGCTGCCGGGCCATATATTTCGCCGCGTCGTATTTGAGGTCGCGATTTTGGTTCGCCGGCAGTTGTTGGGCGTGGGTGAACTCAGGCGGGGTCGTGAAGTCGGTCGTAATGTCGTTGATGCCGGGATATTTCATTCCCGAAAGAATCATCACCGCGACCGGGACCAGGACAATGAGCGACAGGATCAGCCCGACGTTTGCGCGCGGACGGCCGGCGGCGCGCTCCGGCGCCCGCGTACGGATAATCGCGATAATTCCCAGAATCGTCCCGATAATCGAAATTATCGTGCCCCAGATCATCGCGGTGGTGAATCCAACGAACGGCGCGACGAGGTGAAAATAGGCGCCGAGGATTCCCGCCAGAAAAAGAACGATCGCGATAATTCCGTCATAGAAAGCCAGCCACGCTGCAATCATTGACGCGCTCCCAGACTAAGATTTTCGGCCGACCGAAATATGTCGGCTATGGTTTGATTCCACGCACGACGAACTGCGGCAAGACGAAAAAAAATCTGCCACTCGCGACCGCCTGATCGATCGACCCGAGCCATCGCACGACTTCCGTTTCACTCACTCGGCCCGAGTCGCGCGCATAACGCGCAATGCTCGCCTTCAGCATCGGCAGCGAGCGCCCCGCGGTGTCGGCGCCGGCAAGAACCTCGGCCTTGACGTCGCCAAGTCCGGCCGCGCGAAACATCCCGAACAGCCGCCGCCCGATCTTCGGCTCCTTGATCGCGATCGACTTGCTCGCCGCAAGCACGCGCTCAGTCAGCTCGGCCGACTCCGGACCGAGATCGAGCGCGAGCATATCCCAATCGCTATCGACCGCGACGACGATCCCGCCCGAGGCGGCGACCCGCGCCATCTCGGCCACGGTAGCCGTCGCGGAATCGACATACTCGAGGACGTTCTTGCAGAATACGCGATCGAACGATCGGTCGGGAAACGGCAGCGGCGGAAAGCCGCTGTGGACGAACTCAACATTTGCCTTTTGCTCGCGCGCGCGAGCGCCCGACCGCGCGACGAACTCGGCGTTGATATCGACCCCCGTCACTCTCCCTGACGGTCCAACCCGCCGCGCGAGTTCCAGCGTCGTATGCCCCGGACCCGAGCCGACATCGAGCACGCTCAGCCCCGCGCGTAAATCGAGCGGGCGCAGAATCGGCTCCATCGCAGGATGAAACGCGAGTATCTGGTCGTACGCGGCGTGGCGCTCAGTATCGATCTCGATCCAATGCTGCTTGTAATATGGTTCCGGCATCGTGCTCCCCGCCGTGAGGGTTATCTCACTCGCGCGCGTATTACAAAGCGGCGGCTAGCGCGCGAGTAGCTCCGCGAGGCCGTCCTCGATCGACACGCGCGGCGTCCATCCGAGGAGGCGTCCGGCCAGCGCTCGATCCGCGAGCGTGTCGCGCATGTCTCCCGGACGCCCGGGCGTATGCACGATAGGGCCGCCAAAGATTTCTGCGATTCGGTTGATGCTGACGTTGTGGCCGAAGCCGACATTGATCGGCCGCCCGTCGCAGACCTCTGCGTCCATCGCGAGGATGTTCGCGGCCACGATATCGCGCACGTGGGTGAAGTCTCGCGTCTGTTCGCCGTCGCCGTGAATCTCGAGTGGACGCCCTTCGCGCCGCGCGCGCATGAACGCCGCGATCGCGAGCATGTACGCCCCCTCTTCCGCCATCCGCGGGCCGTAAACCGCAAAGTAGCGCAGCACCACAGCCTCGACGCCGTAGAGGCGATGAAACATCCGCGCGTATTCCTCACCGACAA
Source organism: Binataceae bacterium (SeqCode) (assembly GCA_049795175.1). Lineage (GTDB taxonomy): Bacteria > Desulfobacterota > Binatia > Binatales > Binataceae > JBARDN01. The sequence continues at coordinate 13,742 of JBARDN010000157.1, forward strand.
ACTTTTGCAGCGCATACGGACTGCGCGGTTTCGGCGTCATGGTCTCGACCAGCGGCAACCGCTCCTGATTTCCGTAAACTGACGACGAGCCGGAGTAGACGAAGCGGCGAATCTTCGCCTCGCGCACCGCCATCAGCACGTTCAGCGTACCGACCACATTAGCCATGTGCGTCTCGACCGGTTTGGCGATCGACAATGGGATCCGCGGCAGCGCGGCGGTATGGAACACGCAATCGACGTCTTCGGTGAATGCATGCACGATCGCGTCGGCGTCGCGAATATCGGCCTCGACCAACTCGACGCGAGGGCTCACGCGCTCGCGATTGCCGGTCGCAAAATTATCGATGGCGCGGACGCGAAATCCGCAATCCACCAGCGCATCGGCCAAGTGCGAGCCGATAAAGCCTCCCCCTCCGGTCACGATCACCAGCCGCGCTCGATTGCTTGCCGGCATTATCGAACTCCGACGCGGGTTCGTGTGCGCCGATAACCGACGGGTGAGTCAAATTGAATGGCGATCATGGCTAAGATACGCTTGGACTTAACCTCTAAGTACATGGAAGTCACTAAGAATGGCCACTGACGCAAACCGGATCAAGCTGCTGAAAGAATTGCTCGCCGAGCGAATCCTCGTGCTCGACGGCGCGTTCGGCACCTTCATCCTGGGGCACAATCTGTCGGCCAAAGATTACGGCGGCGCGAGCCTCGAAGGATGCAACGAAAACGTCGTTCGCACCCGCCCCGACCTGATCCGCGCGATGCACGCCGGATTCCTCGAAGCCGGCGCCGACATCGTAGAGACCGCGAGCTTCGGCTCGACTCGAATCGTACTGGCCGAGTACGGACTCGAAGCCGAAGCATTCGAGCTCAATCGCATTGCCGCCGCGCTCGCGCGCGAACAGGCCGACAGATTCAGCACGCCGGAAAAGCCGCGCTTCGTCGCCGGCTCGATGGGTCCGACGACCAAGAGCCTGTCGGTCACCGGCGGCGTGACCTTCGATCAGCTCGCTGATGCCTACGCCGAGCAGGCGCTTGGGTTGATCGATGGCGGCGCGGATATCCTGCTGCTCGAGACCGCGCAGGACACGCTCAACGTCAAGGCGGGGCTGGTCGGAATCGATCGCGCGATCGAAAAATCCGGCGTCGCTCCCGGCATCGCGGTCTCGGGCACGATCGAGACGATGGGCACGCTGCTCTGTGGCCAGGATATCGAGGCGTTCTACATCTCGCTCGCGCATCGCGATCTGCTCTGGATGGGGCTCAACTGCGCGACCGGTCCCGATTTCATGACCGATCATCTGCGCACGCTCGCGCAGATCGCGCGCTTCAACGTCGCATGCGTTCCGAACGCGGGCCTGCCCGACGAGGAAGGACATTATAACGAGACCGCCGCGATGCTGGCCGCGAAGGTCGGCCGTTTCGCGCAGAATGGATGGGTGAACCTGGTCGGCGGATGCTGCGGCACGACGGAAGAGCATATCCGTCTGTTGGCGCAAGCGGTTGCGGGATTGAAGCCGCGGGCGATTCCAACCGTCAGGCGCACAGCAGTCTCGGGAATCGAGGCGCTGGTGATCGATCAGGACACGCGCCCGATTATCGTTGGCGAGCGGACCAACGTCCTTGGCAGCCGCAAATTCAAGCGGCTAATCGCGGACAACAAATTCGAGGAAGCGGCCGAAATCGGCCGCGCGCAAGTGCGACGCGGCGCGCATATCGTGGACGTCAACTTGCAAGACCCGGATCGCGAGGAAATTCCCGACGTGATCCGGTTTCTCGAAATCGAAGTCAAAAAAGTCAAAGCGCCGATCATGATCGACTCGACCGACTGGCACGTGGTCGAGGAAGCGCTCAAGCGCACCGCCGGCAAGTCGCTGATCAACTCGATCAATCTCGAAGACGGCGAGCATTCCGAGCGCTTCCAGGCCGTAATCCGGCTGGCGAAGACTTTCGGCGCCGCGATTATCGTCGGCACTATCGACGAGGACAAGCAGCAGGCGCAGGCGATCACGCGCGAGCGCAAACTCGCGATCGCCCAACGCTCCTACAACCTGCTCACAGAAAAATACCGCATCGAGCCCGAGGACATCATCTTCGATCCACTCACCTTCCCGATCGCGACCGGCGACAAGAACTATATCGGCGCCGGCGTCGAGTTGATCGAGGGCATCAAGCTCATCAAGGCCGCGCTGCCACGCACCAAGACCGTGCTTGGAATCTCCAACGTCTCATTCGGCCTTCCTCCTGCGGGGCGCGAAGTCCTAAACGCCGTGATGCTGCATCACTGTATCGAGGCCGGGCTCGACCTCGCGATGGTTAACACGGAGAAGCTGCCGCGCTATCCGTCGATTCCGGACGACGAAAAAAAACTCGCCGACGATCTGATATGGTGGCGCGGCGACGATCCGATCGCCGCGTATGCCGCGCATTTCCGCGAGCGCAAAAGCGGTGTCGAAAAAGAGAATCGCAAGGATCTTCCGCTCCTGGAGCGGCTGCCGCGCTACATCCTCGAAGGCTCGAAGGAAGGCCTGACCGCTGACCTTGACGAGCTGCTCGCCACAATGGGGGCGCTCGACATTATCAACGGGCCGCTGATGAAGGGGATGGACGAGGTCGGGCGGCTGTTCAACGCCAACCAGATGATCGTCGCCGAGGTGCTGCAATCGGCCGAGGCGATGAAGGCCGCGGTCGCGCATCTCGAGCCGCACATGGAGAAGGCGGAGAGCTCCAATCGCGGTAAAATTATCCTGGCGACCGTCAAGGGCGACGTTCACGATATCGGCAAGAACCTGGTCGAGATAATTCTCTCGAACAACGGCTACCGGGTGATCAATCTCGGCATCAAGGTGCCGCCCGAGGATCTGATCAAGGCATTCCACCAACATAAACCTGACGCGATCGGATTGTCGGGGCTGCTGGTGAAATCAGCGCAGATGATGCTCGTAACGGCGCAGGATTTGAAAAGCGCTGGAATCGATTGCCCGATCCTGGTGGGAGGCGCGGCGCTGTCGAACCGCTTCACGCGGATCAAGATCGCGCCGGAATATCCGGGACTGGTCGCGTACGCGAATGACGCGATGTCGGGGCTCGCGCTCGCCAATCAGATCATGGACTCCGAGCGGCGCGAGACGCTGAGGCTACGGCTCGACGAGGATTCCGCCAAGATGATCGCGTCAGCGCCCAGGCCCGCGAGTGCGGTGCCAGCAAACGGCGCCGCGAGATCGTCGGTGCGGCGCGATATCGACATCCCGATGCCGCCCGACCTCAAAACGCATGTGCTGCGCGGCTACGACCTGGGCGAGATCTTTCAATACATCAATCCGGCGATGCTCTACACGAAGCATCTCGGATTGCGCGACGCGGAGCGCGCGCTCGCGGAGGGAAACGCCAAGGCGCTCGAGCTCAAAGCCGCGATCGAGAAAGTACAGGAATTGATGCTCGCGCGCGAGGATATAAAGGCGAACGCGATTTTCCGATTCTTCCGCGCGCAGTCGGACGGCGATCGTTCGGTGACGTTCCTGTCACCCGACGGCAAGACCGAGCTCGGAAGATTTCGCTTCGGCCGCCAAAGCGCACCTCCCTACCTCTGTCTGGCAGACTATGTTGCGCCAAGGGACTCGGGACGGGCTGATTATCTTGGTTTGTCGATCGTCACGATCGGACCGGGCGTGCGCTCGCTCGCGGACCGATGGAAAGATGAGGGTGATTATCTCCGTTCCCTCATCCTGCAAGTACTCGCAAACGAAGGCGCAGAAGCATTCGCCGAGTTGCTGCATTCGAAGATTCGCCAAATGTGGGGGATCGGCGATCCACCCGGTCTTAAGAAAAAGGACCTGTTCCAGTCTCACTATCGCGGCAAACGCTATTCTTTCGGTTATCCCGCGTGCCCGCGGATGGAAGATCAAACCCAGCTCTTCACGCTGCTCGAAGTGGATCGCAATGATATCGGCGTGAGACTGACCGAAGGGTTCATGATGGACCCGGAAAGTTCGACCAGCGCGATCGTGTTCCATCATCCCGAGTGCAAGTACTTCAACTTGTCGCCCGATGACGCCGAACGCCTCGAAGCCGAGTTCGCGCCCGCGCCCGCCTGACAAACAAAAGCGCGCGGGAGACAGCTTGCCGCCCGCGCGCCGGATGTTTCAGTAGTCTGCCGCTAAAATCATTTCGCGGGGGCGCTGCTGCGCGCGGCTCCGTTCATCGTGCTGCCACCTAAAGCGCGCAACTGCTCGATAGGCGCGGACTTTCCGCGGACCTCGCCGTGCTGCGGCTCGTAACTTTCGCATCGGATCATCACCTCGCGGTCGCGCGGGCCGTCCAGCTCGACCATGAACACGCGCTGCCAGGTCCCGAGCGCCAGCCGCCCGTCCATCACCGGGATGTGCTCACTGGTAGATAGCAACAGATGCATCAGATGCGAATGCGCGTTGGGATGCTCGTCGGGAGCGATGGGCGGTTTGCGCCGTGCCATGTCGTTGTGATGGTAGCCGCCATCGGCCGGGCACAGCCGCGCGAGCATCGTCTTGAAATCCTGGATCAACAGCTCTTCGGCTTCGTTGATTTTGATCGCGGCGGTGGTGTGGCGCGAGAAAACCGTGACCTGTCCGCTATCGCATCCATGCTCGGACAGATGTGCGTTGATTATATCGGTAAGATCGATGAACTGAATCGGTTCGACGCTTCGAATCTGCACGATCGCGTCGGAAAGCAAGACGGAATGCCGGCTCTCGGAACCGCGAGGTTTCGTGACAATTCGTGCAAGCGGCCGGCTGTAACCCATTAGTGACTCCTCGGAAACTCTCAGTGCGCGATACTCTATTTATTAGATCGTATGCGCCCAGAGCCACGGTGGGCAATCTTTTATCTCTGATCTGACCGACTAACCGCCATACGGTCAGTCGGTCAAGCGCGAGGAAAAGTGGAACCAAAGCTGCGAACGAAATTCGCTTGCTAAGCGGCGCAACTTCGCTGCGCTGCGCGCGTCATCGTGCCGCACGGCCGACTTCCATCCGCGCCGCGTCACTATGCCTGGGAGGATTTGAGTTCGCGCCGCGCAAGCTCCAGATCCGCATCCACCATCATAGCGGTCAATTGCGCGAAGGTGACACGCGGGGTCCATTCCAGAGTGCGGCGCGCCTTGGCGGCATCACCAATCAAAATGTCAACTTCAGAGGGGCGGAAAAAACGCGGATCGATCTCGACATGCTTTTTCCAATCGAGGCTCAGCCGATCGAACGCGAGTTCGAGAAACTCCTGCACCGGATGAGTTTCGCCGGTCGCTATCACGTAGTCATCGGGACGCTCCTGCTGAAGCATCATCCACATCGCCTCGACGTAGTCGCCGGCAAATCCCCAGTCGCGTTTTGCTTCAAGATTGCCGAGTGCGAGCCGCGACTGCATTCCGAGCTTGATTCGTCCGGCGCTGCGCGTGATTTTGCGGGTCACGAAATTTTCGCCGCGGCGCGGCGATTCGTGATTGAACAAAATTCCGTTGCATGCGAATAGCCCGTACGCCTCACGATAGTTGACGGTCTGCTCGTGTGCATAAACCTTTGCGCAGGCGTAGGGGCTGCGCGGATGAAAGGGAGTGGTTTCGCGCTGCGGAATTTCCGCGACTTTGCCGAACATCTCGGAGGAACCCGCCTGGTAAAGCCGCGCGGAGCGCCCATGGCGATGGTTGTGATCGCGCAGCGCCTCGAGCAGGCGCAGCGTACCGAGCCCGACCACGTCGGCGGTGTACTCGGGCTGATCGAACGAGATGCGCACGTGCGATTGCGCGGCGAGATTGTAAACCTCGTCGGGACGGACCTGCTCGATGATGCGGCGCAGCCCGGTGCCGTCGCCCAGATCGCCGTAATGCAGTTGCAGCCCGTCAGAGCCCGGCGTGAAGCCCTTGCGCAGATGATCGATTCGTCCGGTCGCAAAGCTCGAGGTGCGCCGGACGATTCCGTGCACCTGGTAGCCCTTGGTGAGCAGCAACTCGGCCAGGTAGGAACCATCCTGGCCGGTTACACCGGTGATCAGAGCGACTTTCGCCATGCCGGCTCCATCAGGTTATGGCGGCCACGCGCCGCGAGCAGCAGCGTCTCAGTCACCGCGCACCAAACGATGCGAATCGCTGTCGAAATGCTGCGTCGAGAATTCGTACAGCTCGGCGTCCTCGAGCGCTTCCATCTGATGCACCAGGCCAATCGGGACGTCCATGCATTCTCCCGCCTCGAGAACAAATTCCTCCAGAGTTTCCGACTCGGGCGATTCCTTGACGCGGATTTTCAGCCGGCCCGCGCGCAGGTAAAACGATTCCGTCTTAATCTTGTGAAAGTGCAGCGAACAGCGCTTGCCCTGTTTGATTTCCAGGATCTTACCGCAATATCTGTCGTTATTGGCGATCCAGACCTCGCGGCCCCAACCTTTCGGCTCGATATGTACCGGCTTGCGCGCTCGATTCATAAATAACTTGCTCCTGTCAAAGAGATCCCCACGGTTGCGGATTATGACATGCGGCTCGAAGTGATTCATCATCGCCCCCAACCGTCGCCCGAGTGAGATTGAGCATTTTAGGCGGGGCCGCCTGCCAATCGCGAGTCGCCGTTAATCGGTTGACGCCCATTCACGCAGCCGTGGTTGACACCTGGTGGTACGCGCGCCGGCCCAAGCTTCAAACGCCGTTATGTTCTGGGCGGGCGAGCCATTCGTGTCCGCACTTAAGCCGGGCTTCGGGCGGGCCGCCACCAAAGCTCGAAGGGCAATATGGCGAACATGGCAAAAAGCCCGAGAGGCCCCAAAATTGGAAGCGTCATTGTTATAGCATCAATCACTTGATGATTTGGATGAGTATTTATTGTAGGCCAGGTAACGGCGATCAGGATCGTACTGATGATCAGAGCAGAACACCATCCTATGGAGTCGCGGCGGTCGCTGCGATTTAAGATCGACGCGCAGGCAGCGAGAGCGGGAATCAGGAACACAAAGTGATGAAACCACGAGACCGGCGCGATCAGGAACGTGACGGTGAGTATCGTGCCAAATCCGAGATCATAGAACTCTCGTCGTGGTCTGCGGCGAAACGTCCAGCAGACCGCGGCTGCGAATCCGAGCACAGCCGCCTGTACGAATGGACCTAGAGCCGCAGTCGTGTGCGTGCCAACTATCCTGGACAGTGCGCCATTGAGACTCTGATTCCAGGCCGCCGAGGGTGGATAAAGACCGAACGTCGTAGCGCCGAAACGGCCCGTCGGCATTACGTTAACTATCCATGCGCGCCACACTTCGTGAGGTATTGTTAGCCACGCCAGCAGCACGTCTGCAGCCATCAAGGCGGCGAACCATGCCACTACCTTGAAGTCGCCGCGAACCAGAAATACAATCAACAGTAGAACCGGATAGGTTTTAAGTAGGGTTGCAACTAGAAGTGCGACCGCACACGCGACCTCGCGCCCGCCTCGCAGATCGCTTTGGCGCACCGACATCCAAGCGAATAGTATCGCCGCCGTTGCCATAAAATTAACCTGACCGGCTTGGAAGGTCAGGGGGATGGCGCTGAAACTCGCCAGAGACGCGAGTCCGACCATGCGCCACCCCATGGGCCACTCTTCTTCTTGAGCGGTCCTTATGACAACAAAAAGCATGTAAGCAAGACATAGAAAGCTGATAAACTGAAAGCCAAGAAACGAGGCATTCATTCCACCTAGTGCCAGGGGCCGAAAAATCGGTAGCGATGTAGGCGGATAGAGGAAGGGGTAGACGTAGCCCTTTGCACTAGCGCTAAGCTCAGAAAGGTTGTACGGATTTCCTCCGCCGCGTAGTACGACGGCTGCGTAATAGAATGTGTGCAAATCGTCAGCCGGTGTCCCAGCATATCCAAGTCGCGCAGCGACCAAGTGCGGGAGAAAGGGAGCAAATGAGTAACCAGCGATTAGCGCCGCCAAGCCGGCCGCCGTTCTCGTCGGATGAGTCACTTCCCGAAGCATGGAGAAAAAGCTATCAACTGCGAAAACTGATTGCGATCGTACGTTGTCTCAAAACTTAATCCGCACGAATTCATTGATAGTTTCGATCTCCTGGCGATAATCCGCATTCACAAATCGGCCACTTTCGTGCCTGTCCCGGATAGACATTCACACGTGCTCCTGTCCCGCAGGAACATGGCACGCGGCCCGAAGCGGTTCCTCATCGCGCAGAGGAAGGTTAATTGGGCGCCGGAGCGGCACCAAGGGGACATCTTTGGAGATCAGACGGGGTTCGGCTCCTGAAGGCGCAGACCACCGGCGCCATTCGGCTTTGGCAGGTCCGAGTCGAGCTGGTCGGCCAACTCATTGACCTGAATCGAGAAGCGGCGTATCACGATTCCATGGCGCTCTGCAAAGGCCGTCATCGACCTCATCCATGCCGCGGATAATCCATCGTCCGCGAGCAGCAATTCATGGAAGGGAGTGGCTTCGTAGATTCGAGCCAAATCGCCGAAAGTGCCGAGCACGCGCTGCCCGTGCATCAGCTTGCCGAGCTTGAACGCGTCGTCATCGATGAACCCGATCACGCGCGCGCTGTGCCTGCGGCTCGAGAAGATGAAATTCGCCGCCGCCACACCTTTCTCGCCGGCGCCGACCACCAGCACGCGCTGGTTTTGGGCCGAGAGCTGGCTGATTCCCCTGCGGATCGCCTGGAAGGATACGCGCGTCATCATCAGGAGGTTGAACAGCAGAATTACGAATAGCACCACGATCGAGCCGGACAGCGAAACCGGAGCAAACCGCGCCGCAATCGTCACAAACACTCCAGCCAGTACTGCGCCATTGGCGAACCGCAACCCGTCGGACAGGCTAGTGTAGCGCCAGATTCCCCGGTACACGCCCGCGATCACAAAGGCCGGGTAGGTCGCAAGCGCGACGTACGGCACTTCGCGCAGTAGGATGCCGATCGTCGCGCTATTGATGTTGAAATCGAGCCGCAGCGCCTGCGCCGCCAGGAATGCTCCGCTGATTAGCGCGAAATCGACCGCGGCCTCTGCGATTCGCTGTTTATAGCCCAAGCGCAAAATAAACCGCGCAACTCCGTGCACATGTCCGTACTCGACCCCGGGGGGATTGTTCTCAAAGGTCAGGTCCATCATGAACAGGGCCAGAACCGCCGTCGCCAGGATCAGAAATGGTAGCGCGACGATCACGTTTTCATGCGTGAGAACGTTCGCAGCAAATCCGCAGAGCGCTGCGACCGCCGCCACCGCGCAGCAAACCGCCACGGCAGCCCGATCCGTCAACCCCAGCGAGAGCAATCGATGATGCGAATGGTCCGTGCCGTGGCGCGAAATCCACTCCCCGGTCGCGATCCGGGTTACGCTGACGATTCCGGTATCGAGCAGCGGCACGATCATCACCAGCACCGGAAAGACATACTTGGTCAGCCGGGAGTTGGTTGCCAACTCTCCACCAGCCAGCGCCAACGCGCCGAGCATGTAACCCAGCGGCAGCGCACCTGCGTCGCCCATTATTATCGACGCGGGCGGAAAGTTGAAAAACATGAAGGCGCCGAGCGAACCCACCACCGCGAGGCTCGGCATCCATACCTGCGGCGCATGATGCATGAGCCCGGTCGCGGCGATAGCAGCAGCGGCGATAATCCCGATTCCCGCCGCAAGACAATCAAGCCCATCGATCAGGTTGAAAGCATTGGTGGATGCCAGCAGCCACACGACCGCCAACGCGAAATCGAGCGTCGGCCATGGAGTGAGTGGATACGCCGGCATCGCAAAGCCTGCGGCCCAGATGCAAATCGCTCCCTGGCAGAGGAACTTCTGGTACGGCCGCAGCTCGAGCGCGTCGTCGATGAGGCCGACGATCAGCAGCCCCCCGGCTCCGGCCAGTATCCATAGCGGCAGGCTATGCGTCATACCCAGCGCAACCAGGATCGCACCGATAATCGGTGCGCCGCCGAACTCCGTGGTGCGCTCGGCCCCTGAAGCATGCACCGCGGGACAGGCGGTGAGCCCCAACTTGCGCCCGACCACGATCGCAAGCGGAAGCGTGGCGGCCGCGACTGCGAATGCCACCACCGCGACCAGACCGATCGCTACAGACGGCTCAGTCATTGAGCGTAATTGGCCTCAATATTCTCCCCCCTATTGAGCGATGCACAGAATATGACTGCTTATCGCGACCCGCAAGAGACCATTAAAGATAAGCGTGGTAGAAAGGAATAATTGACTGATGGCTGGTTGATCTAAAACATTCAATGACGCGTCAAAGTTTGCCGCAAGGAGTGGATTCAGTTGGCCCGGCCGACCGTGTCTAGCATCGCGGCGAATGCGCTGGTACCGACAGCGCGATCGAACTGGCGCAATGCGAGCGCGCGCGCCCGCTCGCCCATCGCGTGCAGTTCATTGCGATTGCGGTTGGCGCTAAGGATTGCGTCGGCGAGCGCGGCTGCATCACCCGGTTCGACCACGAATCCGACGCGATGCTCGCGCGCGATTCGCGCAACCTCGGCGTGCGCTTCCATCATCGCGACGAACGGCCGCCCGGCAGCGAGGATACCGTAGATTTTGCTTGGCACCAGGCATCCCGCCGCACCGCGCATGAGCGGTATCAAGTGCAGGTCGGCAGCGCCCAGCGATTCGGCGAGATCCTCTTTCGGGCGATAGGGCAGGAACATGACGTTGGCGAGGCCGCGCTCGCGCGCGAGTTTGGTGAGCGCGGCTTTGCGCGCACCTTCGCCGATCAGCACGAAGACAATCCCAGGATGATTCGCGACGCGCTCCGCGGCCTCGAGCACAGCCTCAAGATGCTGCGACAAGCCGATATTGCCCGAGTACATCACGACGAATCGCTCGCCGAATTGGGCGCGGAAGGGGTTGCGATCGAGCGGGCTGATGAGGCCGGTATCGACCCAATCAGGAATGACCGAGACCTTGTCGGCCCGGACGCCTTTGGCGATTACGCGCTCGGCCATGTCGTGGCCGAGGGTCACAACCTCGTCTGCGTGGCGATAGGCGAATGAATTTGCGCGGGCGAGAAGCGCGAGCAGCACCGGATTTTTGAGCCCGCGATTGGCGTAAGCGATATCGGGATAAAGATCGCGGACGTTGTAGACCATGCGGCACCCGAAGCGCTGCTTGAGTGCGGCGCCGAGCGCGCCCAGCAGTGGGGGATCGGTTGCTGCGACAATGATATCGGGACGCTCGATACGCCGGGCCGCTAATGCCGCGAGCATGTAGTAGGTCGCAAGATTGGTGATCCGTCCAGCAAGGCGCGTCTTCGAGAAACGCGTGCCCCAGGTGCGGATGATCTCGATCTCGCCACGGCGCTCCCACGACAGCATCCGGCGCGGCGATGGGTAGCGCCAAGCTCCGCGGTGCAGCGATGGACCGGCGATAACCGTAATCCGATGCTGCGCCGACAGGTCGTCGCAAAGCTCGGTCAAAAACTGACCGGTCGCTTCGGGATCGGGCCAGAATGAGCGATTTAGAAAGAGCAGTCTCGTGCGAACACGCTCCGAGCGAGCGTCAAACCTGGAACCGCGATCTAAGAGCGAATCGCCGGGCGGTCAGGCCGACGCAGCCACCGGCTCGCTGCCGATTTTGAGGCGCACCTGCTCTTCGATCCAGGTGTAGGTGCGTTTGATTCCCTCTTCCAGCGAGATTTCCGGCTCCCATTTCAGCACGGCGCGCAGGCGAGTGTTGTCCGAGTTACGTCCGCGCACGCCCTGCGGCCCGTCAATATGCTTTTTGCTGATGCGAACGGCTGCGGCCTTCGCCACCATTTCGGCCAATTCGTTAATCGTGACCATCCGATCCTGCCCGAGGTTGAGCGGCTCGCGATGATCCGAACGCATCAGCTTGTAGATGCCGAGCACGCAGTCATCGATATAGCAGAACGAGCGGGTCTGCTCGCCGTCGCCCCAGATTTCGATCTCGTGATTGCCGGTCAGCTTGGCGTGGGCGATCTTGCGGCACATCGCAGCAGGCGCCTTCTCGCGTCCGCCGTCCCAAGTGCCCTTGGGTCCGAAGATATTGTGGAAGCGGACGATGCGCGTCTCAAGGCCGTAATCCTCGCGATAGTGCGTGCACAGACGCTCGGTGATGAGCTTCTCCCATCCGTAGGCGTCCTGCGGCATTGCGGGATAAGCGTCTTCTTCGCGCAGTGGTGTGACGTTGGTTTCGGTCTGCTTGAACTCGGGATAGATGCACGCTGAGGAGCTATACAGGTAGCGCTTCACCTTGTTCTGATGCGCAGCCTCCAAGGTCTGGAAATTGATCATCGCGTTGTTGAAGAGGATCTGCGAATGATGCGCGGAGATGAAACCCATCCCGCCCATGTCAGCGGCGAGCGCATAGACTTCTTCCATGCCTTTGGTGGCTTCGAGGCAATTCTCCCAGCGCCGCAGATCAAGAAGCCGGAAATCGTCACATGCGGAAGCCCCGAATTCAGGCTTCTTAATATCAACGCCGCGAACCCAGTAGCCTTTTTGCTTGAGGAAAGCCGCAAGAAAACTGCCGATAAAGCCGCCGGCGCCGGTAACCAAAATTTTTGTCGCCATATGCTCCTCTGTGTGCGAGGACTATTTCATTGATGTTTAGTAGAGTCAAACGGGCGGGCTACGCGTAATCACGTACGACTCCATCGCCAGCAAGTCCATCCGCGTCCGTAGGAAGCAGTCTAGCGCTTCTTCAGGCCTCTGCACCACCGGTTCATTTTCATTGAATGAAGTATTTAGCAGTACCGGCACGCCCGTTCGGCGTCCGAACTCGCTAATTAGCTGATAATATCGCGGATTTTGACGTTCAGAGACGGTTTGGAGGCGTCCGCTACCATCGATATGCGTGGTCGCCGGAATGATCGCGCGCTTCTCCGGGCGTACCGAGTATGCCATCAGCATGAACGGCGAAGGATGCGACTGGGTGAAATATTCCCCAGCCTTGCTTTCGAGTATCGACGGCGCGAAGGGTCTAAATGCCTCGCGCCGCTTGATTTTGATGTTGAGGATCTCGCGCATCTCGGCTCTGCGCGGGTCGGCCAGGATACTGCGATTACCGAGCGCTCGAGGTCCCCATTCCATTCGGCCCTGGAACCATCCGACGACCTTGCCCTGCGCGATCTCGCTAGCAGTCAGACATAGTAATTGAGGCAGATTGTCAACCCTGCGGATAACGCATTGCTGCCGCGCGATTTCGCCGCTCGAGCGCTCGAGCACCGCCGCGATTTCGCCGTCGCTGTACTGCGCGCCCCAGTACGCGTGCTGCATCACGAAGTCGCGCGGGCGCGGTCGGCTTTGATGCCACGCCTGCATCGCGGCGCCGATCGCAAGGCCGGCGTCACCGGCGGCCGATTGTATATACACCTGCTCGAAGCCGGTGGCTTCGAGAATCTTGCCGTTGGTTACGCAGTTATAGGCAACCCCGCCCGCCAGGCACAGCTTGCGCAGCCCAGTGGTGCGCTGCAGCTCGCGCAGATTGTCGAGGACGACCTCTTCGAGCCGCCGCTGCATCGAAGAGGCGATCGCCTGATGGCGATGGTCGAGCGGTTCGGCGCCGTCGCGCGCGGCGCCGAGCCGTTCGACGAGATGGTCCGAGTAAAGGCGCCCAATCGCGGGTTCGCCGGCAGCCCAGGTCATGTCGGCGGTCGCGCGATGATGCAGGAAATAATCGCGATTTAGCGCGAAACCCATCCGCCTGCCGCGCGGCGCAACCACGATGCGCCGGAACTCCTCGAGCATCTCGGGCTCGCCATAGGAGGCGAGTCCCATCACCTTGTATTCGTCGCCATAGCGCGGGAAGCCGAGATATTGCGTGAGCGCGGTGTAGTAGATACCGAGCGAATCCGGAAACGCGACCGCGCCCCATGGCTCGATTCGGCCGCCGCGTCCGACGCCCCACATCGCGGAGGCAAAATCTCCCAGCCCATCGATCGAGAACAGCGCCGCTTCATCAAACGGCGAAACCAGAAACGAACTTGCCAGGTGCGCCATGTGATGCTCGACGCGGCGCACCTCGAACTTGACGTCGGTGGTGCCAAGAGCGCGCGCGACCTCGGCGCCGATCGCGGCGAATCGGCCCTGCACGCCGAGTCGTCCGGCAGCTCGCGCCGGCATCCGCAGCGCATACATCGCCTTTCGGATGATGCGCGCCCACGGGTTGCGTGCGACCGCGATCACGTCGATTTCGCGCGGCGACGCGCCTGTAGCTTCGAGCACATAGCGCAGCGCGTGGGCCGGAAAGCCGGCCTCGTGCTTGACGCGGGTGAAGCGCTCTTCTTCAGCCGCGGCGACCAGCCGGCCATCGACGATCGCCGCCGCGCTCGCATCGCCGTGATAGGCGTTCAATCCGATAATCAGCATAAAAAAGCGAAAGCCACCGTGACCAGCCCGGTTAGACCTGACCGTGCGCCCGGTCCGCCGCAGGCGTATCCGCAACGCCTTGGATACCGAGCAATTCCTCGTAGCAGCGCATCATGTCGCGCGCGCATCGCTCCCAGGAATATCTGTCGATCATCCAGTCCCGGCCGCGAGCGCCCATCAGAGCCAGCGGCATCCCGGCGATTCGCTCGAGTGCGGCCGCGAGGCTCGCCGCATCGTTGGCGACCCAGAGCCCACAACCGTGCGCCTCGAGGCTGGCCCAAGGAGTTCCGCGGCTGGCGATCACCGGCACCGCGCGGGCAAGAGCCTCGGCGATCACGATTGCGAAATTCTCGGTGTAGGACGGAACAACCACGACGTCCTGGTTTGCAAACCAGCGCTCTTTCTCGTTGCCGCGGACTTCGCCAGACATGCTCACGTCGGCGCGAGCGGCGACCAGCGCGGCGATTCGGTCTTGATACTCACGCGTACCGCTTCCCGCGATTGCCAGTGAAAACGCAGGCGTCCCCCGCTCGGCGAGAATCGCGCAGGCCTCGAGCAGGTTCTCGATTCCTTTCTTTGGATCGATGCGGCCGATAAATCCAATTCGCAGTTTGCCCGCGGATTCCGAGCGGTCAACGCGCTTCGGAATCTCAACTCCGTTGGGGATGATTATCC
>JBARDN010000158.1:0-4121 GCA_049795175.1 Binataceae bacterium (SeqCode)
AGGCCATCTTTTACCTCAGGAAGCGAACTCCCCGTGGTCTTATCCGGTATTAGCTCGTCTTTCGACGGGTTATCCCGGGCTTCAAGGCAGGTTGTCCACGTGTTACTCACCCGTGCGCCGGTTTACTAGCCGTATTGCTACGACATTCTCCCACGACTTGCATGTCTCAGGCACGCCGCCAGCGTTCGTTCTGAGCCAGGATCAAACTCTCCATTATAGCTCAGTGTCTACCACCGTTTGCGGACACGGCTAACGCGTCCGGAAACGGATGGACTGACCGCAATTTCAAAGAAATCGGACAGGCTTAAGGATCGCTTCCGATCCCCCGCCTACCAATTAAGGCATGCACTACTATTCAGTTTTCAAAGACCGGCCCAGCTTTGGGCGAACAAGAACGATACCGCTTGGTAGCGGTCGTGTCAATCCGCCGCCGCTTGCGCGTGACCGATTTTCCACCGCCCGCTTAATCTTGCTGAAACCCTGGCGGGATCGCCCTAACGAGACGCGCAAACTAGCATCCGCCATCGCGCGAGGGAAGCGCTTACGTGATTTTTCTAAAATTTCTTTTTTTCGATCCCGCGCGCGTTCGCTATCTTTACTCGATGTGCTCGCTATCCTACTTTGTGTCGGTATCGCGCGCGGAAAAAAAGGGGGCTTCGATGAAACGGCTGATCTCTCTGGCTTCGATCGGCGCGGGATTCTACTTCCTGTGGACCGGCGACGTGATCCAGGAAAATTTCGTCGCGATGGCTCTGATCGGATTCGGGGTGTTGATCGAAATGACCGTCCCGATGGATTGATCTGCGGGCGCAATGGGCCGCGCTCAAGCGAGCCGGCGCACGCGCCAGCCGGGTTCCATCAGGCCAAAGTAGGCGGCGCCCAAAAGCGCCACCGCGCCCGACACGATGAACATCGGCCCGTAGCCGTAGAACATCGCGACCGCGCCGAGCGAATACGGCCCCGCCATCGACCCGAGATCGTAGAGCGACTGGTAGATGCTCGAGGAGCGCCCGATCGCGTCCGCGCGCGTGCGCCCAATAACCATCGCGCTCAGCGCCGGATAGACGTAGGCGTGGCCGAGACCGCCCAGGGCCGCGGCGATGTAGAGCATCCGATAGTGGCCGGTCCCCGCGATAAGCGCCACCCCGGCGGCAAGGATGATCATCGAGGGCAACAGCGCGCGTTCCAGCCCGATTCGATCCATGAAGCGCGCGCCGCCGAGCCGGATCGCGATCGCGATAACGCTGTAGATCGTAAAATACCACGCGACGCCGACGATCCCGCGCTCGGAGGCAAACGGAGCCACGAAACTCAAGCGCGACGAAATCGCCAGCGCGAACAGCAGCGTCACGATCCACAGCGGCAACAATCCCGAGTCGATCAGCAGCGCGCGATAACTCATCGCGCCGCCCCGCGCCGTAGCCGATGGTTCCGCAACCGCATGCACCGGCCGGTCATCGGGGACCGTCCATGCGAAATACGCCGCCACCGCGATCAGTGCGATCGCCGCGATAAAAAACGCGCCGAAGCCGAGATTTCGAATCAGTACCTCGGCGACGATCGGCGCGATCGCCGCCGATCCCATTCCGCACACGCTGAACACCGACATCGCTTCGCCCTCGCGCCCTTCGGGCAACAAGTCGAAGACCATCGCGAACAGTGCAACTCGCGCGGTGCCCTCGACCGCGCCGTGCAGCGCGCGCACCGCATAGACATGCCATCCGATCGCGCCAATCGGCAGATAGAGCGCCACGACCAGCACGTCGGCGCATAGCAGCCACATCGCGGTGCTGCGGCGGCCCAGGCGCTCGATTAGCGGGCTCGCAACCGGACGCGAGGCGAGCGACGCCAGCGACCAGGTCCCGATCACGGCGCCGATAACCCCGGCGCTCGCACCGAAATCGACCAACTGCAGCGGATAGAGAACGAACAGATTGCTCGAGGAGTTGAGCGCGAAGGATGACCAGAACACCAGCCAGAAGCTGCGCCCGTATCCGCCCCGCCGCCGAGCGCCCGCCTCTACGCTACCCCCGCTCATCGCGTGGCTTTATTTGGCGCGACGCCCATCACAATCAACCCATCCGACCCCACCTCGAGGATAGTAGCCGACGCGAAGCGTTGAAGCATCCGGCAGATAAAGGGCAAATTCGCAGGCGGCCACGAAGGCACGAAGACACTAAGAAAACAAAAACGAAATCATTTCTTAAAAAAATCTTCTTTGTTTCTTAGTGTCTTCGTGGCCGCCTGACGGTTTACTCCGTGATAATTCGAACCCCTCCGACGCTCAGTGCGATGCGATACTTCTCAGCACCGCCGGTCCCATCGGTGCGGCCTGCGGATCGCTGGTCTCCTGCTCGACCGTCACCAGGATCGACGCCATCGACTTTGGCGCTGCCTTGAGCGGCACGGTCGCCTTTCCGTCCGCCTCGACGTGGAACTGGCCGGCCAATGCCCAATGCCCGTGCTTGCCGACCCACCAAATCGCGTACTGATGATTCTGCGGCTCAACGCCAAGTCCGCCGACCTGAAGGATCGACGCGCCTTCGCTCTCGCTCGAGGCGAGCGTCGCCGCTGCCGGAATCGGCGCGTTCAGATGATTCGGAGCCAAGCGCGCGGCGACCGCTGCGGTCAACTTGATTGTCTGCAAGTCGTGAGCAGCGAGTACTCGTTTCAATAATTCGTCCGCTTTCGTTTTTTCTTCGGCCGTTCGCGACTTCTGCTCGGCGGACGATACCCGCAGTCGCAGGTGATGCACCGAACTGTTGAGCGAGGCGATCCGCCGATTCAGGTAGCTCGTGCGATGCACCAGCACGGCGGAAAATTCCGCGCTGACGATCAGCGCGCCCACCGCCAGCGCCACCGCCATCCCGGCTATCGCGCGCCACAGTCCGAGCCGCCGCCACCATCGCCGGCGCCGCATCATCGGGCGAGCATCCGGCCGAGCGGCGGATTCGATTGTTTCTTTGCCGGCCATTGGGCAGGGTTAATGCGGTCGTGCCAATCCATGACGCGATGAATAAATGCATCGCGCGCACGAGCCCGTCAAACCGAGACTAGGCCTGCAATTCGGCTGCGGCAAGTTGCGCCAGCCCCCACTGCGGCGCGGTCCGCAAGGCCGGTGCTATATTGCCCCGCCGGATTCCGCTAATACTTATTGGTCTGGCTATGCAACGAATTCAGGACTTGCACGTTCTCGGCAACGAAGCGCTCATCGCGCCGCGCCTGCTGAAGGACGAACTACCGGTTGACGACGCGATCGTAAAGACCGTCGTCGAAGCGCGCGAAGCCGTGCGCGCCGCGCTTGCCGGACGCGACCCGCGCACCATCTGCATCGTCGGACCGTGCTCGATTCACGATCCCGACGCCGCGCTCGATTACGCCCACCGGCTGGCCGCGCTGCGCCGCGAACTCGCGCCACAGCTCTGCATCATCATGCGGGTGTATTTCGAAAAGCCGCGCACCACCGTCGGATGGAAGGGGCTCATCAACGATCCGCACATGGACGACTCCTGCGCGATGGGCGAAGGGCTCCGAATCGCGCGCCGCCTGCTGCTCGAGATCAACCGGCTGGGGCTTCCCGCGGCAACCGAGATGCTCGATCCGATCACGCCGCAATATATCGCCGACCTGATCGCGTGGTCCGCAATTGGGGCGCGCACCGCCGAGTCGCAGACGCATCGCGAGATGGCCAGTGGGCTCTCGATGCCGGTGGGATTCAAGAACACCACCGAGGGCAACTTGCAGGCCGCGATCAACGGGGTCGAGTCCTCGCGCCGCCCGCACTCTTTTCTCGGCATCACCCAGGACGGCGCGGCCGCCGTCGTCCGCACCACCGGAAATCCTGACACCCACGTGGTCCTGCGCGGGGGCCGCATTCCCAATTTCGACTCGCGCAGTATCGGCGAGTGCGTCGCGATGCTCGAAAGCCATCATCTCGAACCGCGGGTGATCGTCGATTGTTCGCATGCGCAGACCAACAAGGATTACCGGCGCCAGCCTGTGGTCCTCGAAGAGCTGATCGGCCAGATTAGCAGCGGCTCGCGCGCGATCATGGGCGTGATGCTCGAAAGCAACCTCGAGGCGGGCAACCAGTCGCTCGACGGCGGCCGCGCCTCGCTCAA
>JBARDN010000159.1:0-1853 GCA_049795175.1 Binataceae bacterium (SeqCode)
CGCCGTGTGCTGATAGTGAGCGGCCGCGATCTGCATTGGTACGGTGTCCACATGGTTGAGGGCCTCAAGTCCCTCGCCGCCCGCCTCGCCAGAGTCCGCGCCGCAGTGCTGTAGAAAGATCAACCGGCCACAAAGACACGAAGGCACAAAGAAAAAACATCAGAGGACTTTTCTGCGGGAAAGTCCTTCTTAGTGTCTTCGTGTCTTAGTGGCCGCCTGACGCCTTGGTGTTTTGATTGGTTTGCGCCGATCACCCGAACGCACTAAACCTTTCCATCATGGCTGCATCCCCGCCGCTCACTGGAATCAAAGTTCTCGATCTTACCAAGCTCGCGCCCGGTCCTTTCTGCACGATGATCCTGGGCGACCTTGGCGCCGATATCGTCAAAATCGAAGAGCCCGGCGTTCCTACCGGACGCCGTGCGCAACAGGCCGGAAAGGCCGGCACGCAAGGTCCCGCGGGCGCGTTCAGCGGCTCCCCGTTCAACGCGCTTAATCGCAATAAAAAATCGATCGCGCTCAATCTCAAGAGCGGCCCGGGCAAGGAGGTCTTCGTGCGCCTCGCCCAGCGCGCCGATATCGTCGTCGAGGAGTACCGCCCCGGCGTCGCCGCCCGCCTCGGTATCAGCTACGACAAGCTCTCGGTGCGCAACCCGCGCCTCATCTATTGTTCGATCACCGGCTACGGACAGGACGGACCGTATCGCGATCTGGTCGGCCACGATCTCAACTACATCGCAACCGCCGGCGTGCTCTCGATACTCGGCCGCAAAGGCCAGCTCCCGACCATCCCGCACAACATCATCGCCGACTACGCCGGCGGCGGGATGCACGGCGCGATCGGAATTCTCGCGGCGCTGGTCGCGCGCACTCAGACCGGACGCGGCCAATACGTGGACATCTCGATGATGGACGGCGCGCTTGCGCTGATGGCGCAATCGTTTTCGACTTTCTTCGCGACCGGCAATATCCCCAGGCGCGGCGAGACCATCCTCGACGGCCTGATCCCCAACTACAACGTGTACGAAACCAAAGACGGCAAGATCGTTACGATCGGATCGATCGAGCCGTGGTTCTTCGCCAACCTGTGCCGCGCGCTCGGGCGCGAGGATCTGATCGAGCACGAATTCAATTCAGACAAGCGCGCCGAAATACATAAGTTCTTCACCGATTCATTCAAGACCAAAACCCGCGACGAATGGTTCGAGCTCTTGAGCAAGACCGATATCTGCGTGGGCAGGATGAACACGCTCGACGAAGTCGAGCACGATCCGCAGGTCCGCGCGCGCAAGATGATCGTCGAGCTCGACGCGCCCGGCGGCCAGAAGGTCAAGCAGGTCGGAATCTCGGTCAAGCTCTCCGAAACTCCCGGCTCGATCCGCTCCCTCGCGCCTGCGCTCGGGCAACATACGGACGAAGTTCTGACCGGCCTCGGCTACACGATCGAGCAGGTCGCGAAATGGCGGGAAGAGGGCGCGGTTAAATAAAAACACCAAGACACCACGCGGCTTCGTGGCTGCCTTAGTGCCTTGGTGTTTCGCTTGTCGAGGCTTTTTCGCTAGCCTAACGATCGTTCGAGTTTTTGCCAGATTTGTTCATGGCTGAACCGTTCAGCCTTATCCGCGCGCGCCATCTGTGCAATAATGACCGCGATGAGCCGGTCGGGTGACGCCACCCGCCACGGCGATCAGCGCGCCCGGAAGTTCTACCGTCAGTCGCGACCTCGACGCGGTAAATCCCTCCGGAGCGATGCGCACTCTTTTGTCCGAGTCCCCGAACGTCCGCCAAAATCCTTGAGGAAGCCATCCTGTGGCACAAACAAGCCTTGTATTTGCTGGATAATCTGATCGAGC
>JBARDN010000160.1:0-18288 GCA_049795175.1 Binataceae bacterium (SeqCode)
ATTTGCCGTTGTGCCAAAGTTCAGCCAAAGTCAGGGTTGAACTCGCTTGATGCAAAGGTCATTAGAGCTAAAAAATCAACTCATTCGCGGGAAAACTGGCGCCCCCTGCGGGATTCGAACCCACGGCCCCAGGATTAGGAATCCTGTGCTCTATCCATCTGAGCTAACGGGGCTTCATGCGTTGCTCAACGATTAGCCGACGCGCGCGGGCCGGGCAACGATCGCGACGGCTATCGCGATTGCGATGTATCGGTTACAGATCATCGGCGCGCGCGCTGCGCGCGTTCGCGATGCGTATAGCTTTAGGCAATGGCTCGCTCGCTTCTTACTCGCCCGGCGGAGGGCATTGGTCGTGGTTTCTGCAATATCCGCTCGGACTGCACGCGCTGAGGCATCAGGTGTTCTGGCTCGAGCTTCTGAAAACGAGCGGCGACCGCGCACGCGATCTTTCATCGATCAGCGATTTCTTTGCGCGAATCCACGCCTACGATCTTGAGGATTGCTGCGCGCTTGCGTGCGAGTCTTTCGATTCCGCGAAATGCCTGCGCGCAATGCTCGACGCCTCGGCGTGAAGCTCGCGCGATTCGGACCCCGTTTCTCCGTCTGCGGCAGTGTAATACAAAGATGGAAGGACCTTAGATGGCAACCGCTAACCGCTTGATTGTTAGCGCCTGCGCGGGCCTCGGGCTCGTGCTATGCGCGGTCGCCGCGCCGCGATTTGCCTTGGCGCAAGATGATTGGCAGGTGATCGAGCGCCACTCCGATCAGAAAACTCCGGCCGCCGCGACTACGACCGCTGAGGGCACGGGGCCTGCCGCGAGCGACGGGGTGATTAACGCGTGCGGAGAGCAGGCGCACCCCGCGACCGAGCCGTACAAATCGATCGTCGCGCAGCTCAATGACATGTACGGCACCAGCTATCCGGTCTATGAATCAGTGGCCGACATGTCGCCGCACGCGAATAGCAACGGATGCATCTTTTATAATCGCAAGTTTTTGTCGGCGCTGCTCGGCAACTGGATGAATATCACCACCGGTGACGTTCGCTCGCCAATGCTCTACGCGATTTTCGCGCATGAGGAGGGCCATCTCCAGCACGACGACTTTGCGCCGAGCAACCAATATGTCCCACAGGAGAGCAAGGAGCTGGCGGCCGACCAGTTCGCCGGTTACACGATGGAAAGACTCGGAATCCGGCGGCTCGATCCCGACGAGATCACGAAGTATTACCAGCTCACGGGTGACGACTTTGTCGGAGCGCATGGCGGCCATGGCACGGGCGAGCAGCGCTCGACCGCGTTTCAGGACGGATGGCATCGCGCGGAGGTCGGGCTACCCGAGGAAGGTTCGCGTCCTCCGGGCTTCGGCGATCCCTAGCACAAAGGCGCTTGCGTGCGATTGCGGGCGCGCGCGCCGCGCGTGATAATCAGCCTTCAGACGATTTCAATGAGTTCAATGCAAGCTGCAAATCCCGCCGCCGTAAGGGTGGCTGAGCGCGCGGTCGCGCCGCCCGCGATCGAGGCGAACGCGCTCGGCTTCAATTACGGCGCACGCGCCGCACTGACCGACGTGTCGTTCTCGATCGCGCGCGGCGAAATATTCGGATTCCTCGGACCTAACGGCGGCGGCAAAACCACGCTGTTCAAGTTGCTCTCGACCCTGGTGCCGATTCAAGCGGGACGCGCCGTGATGCTCGGGCATGACCTTGCCGACAACACGATCGCGGTGCGGCGGCGGCTCGGCGTCGTGTTTCAGCATCCGAGCCTCGACGGTAAGCTGACCGTCGCCGAGAATCTGGCGCATCATGGGCGCCTTTACGGAATCTGGGGGCGCACGCTGCGCGAGGACGCCGCGTCCGCTCTCAGCCGGCTCGGGCTGGCGGCGCGCGCAAACGATCTGGTCGAGACGCTTTCGGGCGGTCTGCAGCGCCGCGTCGAGCTCGCTAAGTCGCTCTTGCATAAGCCTGATCTGCTGCTGCTCGACGAGCCGAGCACCGGCCTTGACCCGTCGGCGCGGCGCGAGTTTTCTAACTACCTGGCTCATCTGCGCGATCGTGACGGCGTGACCGTCGTCCTGACGACGCATTACCTCGAGGAAGCAGAACGCTGCGATCGAATTGCGATCCTCGACGGCGGGCGGCTGGTCGCGATGGCGCCGCCTGGAGAGCTAAAGGCGCGCGTCGGCGGTGACGTCGTAGTGATTCGCGCGCCTGGTCCTGAGACGTTGCAGCGCAAGCTGCTCCAGCGTCTTAAGCTGAAGAGCCAAATCGTCGACGGCACGGTGCGTATCGAGCGTCCGCGCGGACACGAGCTGGTGCGCGAAGTGGTCGAGGCATTCGGCGACGAGATCGATTCGGTGTCGTTCGGCAAACCAACCCTCGAAGACGCTTTTGTGCATCTGACCGGGCATCAATTTTTCGCGATGCCGGGCGAACAAGAGAAAGAGTAGCCGCGCGATGGAAATTATCCTGCAAGCGGGAACCTTGTGGTGGCGCGAGATTTCGCGCTTCGTGCGCCAGAAGAGCCGCCTTACCGGTGGTCTTCTGCAACCTCTCGTGTTCTGGCTGCTGCTCGGCGCGGGACTCAAGGCGTCATTCAAACCGAGCGGGATGCCGGCAGGGATGAACTACGCGCAATATTTTTATCCCGGCGTGATTGTGATGGTGCTGCTGTTCACCGCGATCTTCGCCACTATCTCGACGGTCGAGGATCGGCGCGAGGGTTTCCTGCAAGGGGTGCTGGTCGCGCCGATCTCGCGAGTGACGGTGGTGCTCGGGCAGGCGCTGGGCGGCACGACGCTGGCGCTGATACAGGGGATCATTTTTTTGATCCTCGCGCCGTTTGCGGGAATTCATTTGAGTTTCGCCGCGGTATGCTTCGCGACCGCGATAATGGCGCTGATCGCGTTCACGCTCACCTGCATGGGGCTCATCATCGCGTGGCGAATCGAGTCAACGCAGGGTTTTCATGCGATCATGAATTTGATTCTGCTGCCGATCTGGATTTTGTCGGGAGCGTTTTTTCCGGCCGAAGGTGCGCCTTCAATCCTCGCGTGGACGATGCGCCTCAATCCTCTCACCTACGGGATGTCCGCGTTGCGGCAGGGACTGTACCTGGGCGAGCCGGGGATAATCACGCGGCTGCCCGCGATTGATTTTTCGGTGGCGATCACGATCGCGTTCGCGCTGGTCGCGTTTATCGTCGCCAGCCGCGTCGCGCTCCGCGCCTCGACGATCTAGTCACGCTCGTGATCTCAAAAGCTATCTGCTAGCGGGTTCGAACGGATCGAAATACGGCTCGACGCGGCCTTCGAAGTGAAACTCGCGCGCGAGCGCGACCCAGCGAAGATCCTCGCGATGCAATTCACGCGGCAGATTGTCGAGCGCAAAGAATCGCGCGTCGAGCGCCTCGAGCGGACTCGGCCGCAACTCCCCGCCTTCGATCGTGCAGTAAAACAGCATCGAGTAGATATGCCGGCGCGGCGAGCCGAACTTGCGGCTGTCGATAACCGCCATCAGGCGCTGAGGCCGAACGATGAGCCCGGTCTCCTCGCGCGCTTCCTTGACCACGTTCTCGGCGACCGAGAGTCCCACGTCGCAGAAGCCGCCCGGGTACCACCACTTGCCGGTTGGACGCTGCATCATCAGGAGCTCGCCGCGAGTGTTGAACGCGATCGCGCCGCATCCGACGCCGGGAGTGACGTAACCGTCGTAACCGTCGATCACCTCGTCGCGCCATCGCTTGCGGATCGCGTCGGCGTCGGCGTCGTTGCCGCGCGCAATCACCGCGCTCAGACGCGAGGTCTCGTGCAGCAGCTCCTCGTAGCGTTCGGAATCGTAACCGTCGGGTTTGAAGGCGAGTCCGGTGCGCGCGAGCGCGGCGACGCGTTCGACAAACCGCGCGAGTTCGAGCAACAGCTCCGAGTCCGGCATCGGCACCTCTGGCTCAGGGATGTCCCGGGGTTAGGGGGCGTGAAATTCGCGGGCAGGTTTGCCACCGAACAAGTCGTGAAAAGCGCTCAACACTTTGCCGATTGCGAGGATGACGTAAAACAAAATCGCCAATGCGACGATCAACGCGACCGCGCCCGCGATGATTCCGATTATCGCGGCGATCACGGACAGAACGATCGAATGGCCCATGCCGTCACTATAGCAGCGTGCGCACGCGCCGCGCCGCGAGTTTGTTTGCCAGCATCGCAGCGCAATTCAGCGGCGCGCCGAGTTGCATACCGACCAGGCCGCGTCGGCCAGCGCCGGCACCCGCTCGACCAGCCCGGCGAACAGCGGATCGTCGGCCTGTCCGCGCACGAAGCGCGAGTAGCTACCCTCCATGATGATCGCGAGCTTGAAGATCGCGAACGCCTGGTAGAAGGCGAAGTCGCTCATCGTGCGTCCGGTTTTGCTTTCGTACCGCGCGATCATCTCGCGTCGAGGAAGCCATCCGTCTTCCGCCGCCATGCTCGAAACGATTCCGCTGCCTGAGGTCGCGTCGCCCGGATCCGACCAGTAGGTCAGCATCCAGCCGAAGTCCGCGAGCGGATCGCCAATCGTGGACATCTCCCAATCGAACACCGCGAGCACTTGCGCCTTGTGCGGATCCCACATTACGTTGTCGAGCTTGAAGTCGCCGTGAACGATCGTCGCCGGCGGCGAGGCGGGCAGCCGGTCGCGCAGCCAATCGCGGACTTTCTCCATCACCGGCAGCGGGCGCGTGTACGGCAGCGTGCGCTCTAGCTGATTGACCCAGCGCTTGAGCTGGCGTTCGAGATAACCGTCGGGCCGCCCGAAACCCTCGAGACCTGCCTTTCGCCAATCGACGGACTGGAGCGCGATCAACAGATCGACCATTCCCTCGCTGACCTTGCGGCGCAATTCCGGAGTATTGGCGAAATGCTTTCCGTCGGCGCGAATCACCTCGCCATGCATGTACTCCATCAAATAGAACGGGGCGCCGATGTAAGAAACGTCGTCGCATCCGGCGTACATGCGCGGCACCGGCACGACGGTGTTCTGCAGTGCGTTCATCACTCGATACTCGCGCATCACGTCGTGCGCGGTGGGCAGCAACGGTCCGCGCGGAGGGCGCCTTAAGGCCCACGAGTTACCTGCAAAGTGGATCAGGTGAACCTCGTTGGAATGTCCAAACGAGATATTTTCGCATCGGAGGCCCGAGGGATCGCCCAGTTTACGTTCGGTGATAAAGCGGGCGAGACCGTTTAGATCGACGGTGGCATTCGGTCCGGTTTTTTCAGACGCGGCTTCGCCCGGATTGCGCGGAAGTTCGGTGCTCATGACCGCTATTTTCTTTCCGGTTTCAGGCGGCCCGTCAAGCTCCGCGAGAGACGGGAGCATGCGCGGTTCGGGCCTCGCGCCAACGCGCGCGCGTTTCGGTGCGAGGCCTGAAGCTTCCGCTTCCCCTCCCGGGCGCCTCAGGAATGCCGGGCTCCATAGCGGACCGCGCGGGCTCGAGGGCCGCGCGAAAGTTTTGTACTGACGAATATCGCCGCGCCGAAGCATAGCGCGACGAGCGTGGCGAAAGCTCCGACACCGGCCAGCAGCGGCAGACTGGAATTCAAACTCATCGCGGACGCGTCGGAGGAAGCGGGCAACAGAGAATCCAGACGCGCGGCGAGTGCTTGCTCTGCGGTCAGCGTCTGATCGATCAAATCATCGACGCTCGCGTGCAGAGCGGGAACCGACGCGGCGTCGAAGACAACTCGCATCTGGGCCAGCGCTCCTGTCAATGCGCGGACAAAAAACCCGTCGACGTCGAAATCGGCACCCCGCTTGACCGGAGAATCGGCGGCGATTCCCGAATGTTTGACGATCCTGCGCGCCGCGCGCATATGCGCCATGCCAAAAGCATCGATCGGTGTCTCTTGCGCCGTCTGTTCGGAAACCGGAGTGCTGCGAATTGAGAGCAAACCGTCACCATCGGCGAGCAGCACCAGCGTTAAGGCGGCGCCGAACAGCAGTTGAGCCACCTGGCGTAACCGATGCCTGTGGAAGAAACCGCGCGCAACTCGGGGAACACCCTTGACCCGTGAATCGAATTCGCACTGCGTCATATCGTTAGCACCGGACGCGTTTGGATGCCGTGACTCTACTATTAGTAGCAAAATATGTCAAATCAGAGACTGGGAGCCGTAAGACGTATTTAACCGGACTTTAAGCCGCCCTGCAGAGCGGGCACGCTGGATCTTAAACGTGTGGGAGCGCCGTCTTGCACCGTTGGAGCACGCGCCTATACAAAAGACAGCGATGGATGGCGCGGCAGATGCGGAGGGCGCGGAAGATACGGCGGCGGCGCGCGGAACGACAGCGGCGCTAATCGCGCTAGCGCGGCCGTACCAATGGATCAAGAACGGCCTGGTGCTCGCGGCGCTGGTCTTCAGCCAGCGGCTGTTCGATTTCAGATACGCCGCGATGGCGGTTGCGGCGACGGTTGGCTTCTGCGCGCTCTCGAGTATCGCCTACATCATCAACGATATTGCCGACCGCGAGGCTGACCGGCTGAACCCCGAGAAGCGCAACCGTCCGCTGGCGTGCGGCGAGCTCCAGGTACGCGGCGCGGTGTGGTTCGCAATCGTGCTCGGAATTATCGCGGCGGTTATCGCGATGTCGCTCGGGCGCGCATTCACGGGAGTCGCGATCCTGTACCTGGCATTGCAGTTCGCCTACTCGATGTGGGCCAAGCGGCAGGTAGTGATCGACGTGATCGCGGTCGCGATCGGATTCGTGCTGCGCGCATTCGCAGGCGGCGTCGCGATCGGGGTTTACGTGTCGCCGTGGCTCGCATTCATCACCTTCGTACTGGCGTTGTTGCTGGTGCTGGGGCGGCGGCGTCATGAGCTGATCGCGCTGGGTGACGGCGCGACGGCGCATCGCAGTGCGCTCGCGCAATACAGCGTGCGGCTGGTCGATCAGATGATCTCGATCGTCGCGGGCGCAACGCTCGTCAGTTACATGATCTACACCGCGTCGGCCGAGGTCGAGACCAAGCTGGGCACGAGTCATCTATATCTGACGGTCCCGTTCGTCGCGTTCGGAATCCTGCGTTACCTGTATTTGATCGACGAACGCAACGAAGGCGGCGACCCGGCGCGCCTACTGATCGGCGACAAACCGCTGCTGGTGTGTGTAATCCTGTGGATCGCGGCGGACCTGGTGCTGCTATATTTCTAAGCGGTCGCTTGCGGGAACAGCGCTCGTCTGCCCGCCTTCTTCAAAAAGTACGGATAGACTTCGCCGATCAGGTACACGGAACCGGTTACCAGGACCACTTGCGGCGACGCGGTCTCGCGCACCACTCGCTCGATCGCGTCGAGCGGATCGGACATGATCTGCGTCGGTGTGTGGCGGGCGAAATGCGGCAGCAGGGTCTCGGGCTCGATCGGATTTTTCCAGCGCGCGCGCGTCAGCGTGGCGTCGCTAACCCGCGGCGCAAGCATCGCTGCCATCCGCTCCCACTGTTTGCTGGCCAGGCATCCGAAGACCAGGCGCGGGCGGACCTGCGGACCGAGTTCGACGCTGATCGTCTCCAAAAGCGCGGAAATCGAAAGCTCGTTGTGCGCGCAATCGAGGATCACCATCGGCTCGCGCTGCACGATATCGAATCGGCCGGGCCATTTTACCTCGAGCAGGCCCCGGCGGATCGCGTCTTCGCCGATCGCGATTCCCTGCGCGCCGAGTGATTCTATCGTCGCGATCGCGATCGCGGCGTTCTCGTGCTGGAACGGACCGGCCAAGCCAAGCTCGACATCCTTGAGATTGAGCGCCATCCCGGCGTAGTCCAGGCGATGCGCGGGCGCATGCGAGCGCAGCGAGAAATCGCGATCGATCATGCGCACCGCGCTCCTGCGCTGCGCGGCAATCGAGACCAGAGTGGCGCGAGCTTCGTGGTCGCGCGCCCCGATCACGACCGGAACTTCGGCCTTGATGATCCCGCCCTTCTCCGTCGCGATCGCGGGAATCGTGTAGCCGAGATATTCCATGTGATCGAAGCCAATCGGCGTTATTACGCTTAAGATCGGCGTTACGACGTTGGTCGAGTCGAGCCGTCCGCCGAGCCCGGTTTCGATCACGGCGAGATCGACCCGCTCTTCGGCGAAATACAGGAACATCATGGCGACGGTGAACTCGAAGAAAGTCAGCGCAAGGCCCGCGCGCTCGTAGATCGCGCGCAGGCTTTCGATATAGCCGAGCAGCCGCGCGGGCGGCATCTCGCCGCCGTCGATTCGGGTTCGTTCGGACAGATTGACCAGATGCGGCTTGGTATAGAGACCGGTGCGAAATCCGGCCGCGCGCAGAACCGCGTCAACCATCGCGGCGACGGAGCCCTTGCCCTTGGTGCCGGCGATATGGATCGCGCGGATACGCCGGTGCGGATCGCCGATCAGCGCGAGCGCCGCCTCCATCCGCTCGAGCTTGTAGATCTCGCCGCGCGACTGGAGCGAATAGAGCCAGTCGATAGTGTTGCTGAGCCGTGCTTCCATCGCTGGACGGATTTTACAGCGCGTGCATGACTCTAGGAAGATTCGCGCCGCTCACGGGGCTTGGTTGCTGAATATGATCGTGCCAGCCGCTGCGAACATCCCGCCGACGCCGTGCGCGATCGAGATCTTCGCATCCCGCACCTGCGCGGGCGCAACTCCGCGCAACTGGCGGATACTCTCCTGCATCGCGTACATCCCGTACATTCCGGAGTGCATGTAACTAAGTCCTCCGCCGTTGGTGTTGAGCGGAAGAATCCCGCCCGGCGCGGTGTTGCGCTCCTGGATGAATGTGGCTGCTTCACCGGGCTTGCAGAAGCCGAGATCCTCGAGGCCATACAGAGGCAGATGCGCGAAGGCGTCGTAGATCATCAGGTGATCGACGTCCTTGTGCGTGATTCCCGCCTCATCGAATGCTTTCTTTCCGGAGACGCGAAACGCCTTCGAGGTCGTGAAGTCTTCCATCTGCGAAATCATCGGCGTCTCGACGCTCTCTCCCGTGCCGAGGACGTAAATCGGCTTGCGCGGAAAATCTTTGGCGCGCTCCGCCGAGGTCAGGACGAGCGCGCCGCCGCCGTCGGTGACCAGGCAGCACATCAGGAGCCGGAACGGATAGGCGATCATCCGCGAGTTCAGCACGTCGGCCACTGTAATCGGATCGCGATGTGACGCGCGCGGATTTTTTCCGGCCCATTCGCGCTGCACCACCGCAACCATCGCAAGCTGCTCTTCGCTGACGCCGTACGTCTTCATATAGCGCAGCACCGGGATGGTGAAGACGGTGGGCGGTCCCATCGTGCCGAAAGGCGCTTCGAATTGTCCCGAGAGGCTCGCGGGCGACCCGCCTCTTCTGCCGGTTCCGATATGTGAGTGTCCGCTTTCGCCGTGGGTGATAAGCACGGTCGAGCACAGCCCTTCGTTGATCGCGGCGGCGGCATGGCGCACGTGAATCATGAACGAGCAGCCGCCCACGGTGGTGCCGTCGACCCAAGTCGGCGTGATTCCGAGATAGTGCGCAATCGCGGTTGGCGACTCGCCCGCGGTCGCGACGCCGTCGATATCGGTGGGCTTGAGACCTGCGTCGGCGAGCGTGTTGAGCGCGGCGTCGGCGTGCAGTTGGATTTGCGAAAGATTCGGGATGAGACCCATTTCGGTCGTCTCGGCCGCGCCTACCACGGCTACCGATTTGCGTTTCATGTCAGGCTCCCGCGGGTTTGAACAGCGCCAGCGTAATGGCCTCGGTCTGCTTCTCGAACACCGCTTCAAGCGGCATGTCGAGCACGAGCGCCGCGGGCGTCTGCGCGCATCCGACGATATTGGTCATCATGCGCGGACCTTCGGCCAGTTCGACAACCGCGATCGCATAGGGCGGAGTGAAGCCGGGCGCAGGACGATGATTGATCACGTAGCTGTAAAGCTTCGCGCGGCCGCTCGCCTTGAAGATCGAAACCTTGCGCGAGGCGCACTTCGGGCAGAACGGGCGCGGCGGAAAATAGATGTGGCGGCATGCGTCGCAGCGCTGCAATCGCAACTCGCCGTGGCGCGTGCCCTCCCAGAAGTGCAGAGTTTCGGGGGTTGGAGATGGCAGCGATCTTTTGAATTCAGGCAAGGTACGACTCCTCCGATGACGATGTCGTCCGGGGGTCGAGCGCGCATACCGCACCCGGCCTGCGGTGTTGGGGATTCTTTTGTGTGTTACTAATTTCCTACTTGCCCGCACGCCACCATGCAACGCCGCGCGCATCTGATAGTCATTTCGAGCCAATGGCGAGAAATCCCGAAGCGTCCATGCTCCGCGCCCACGCGATGCAAGGTCCCTTTGGACGAGGTCTGAAGAGCGTTTACTTCTTTCCTGCCCTGACTGCTTTGGTGCGGGTCAGGATCGCGAGCAGGCGGGCGAGGGTGAAGCGCATTTGATGGCGCACGACGATCGCGTCGAGCATCCCGTGCGCGAGCAGAAATTCCGAGCGCTGAAAATTCTCGGGCAGCTCCTGGTTCGAGGTCTGCCGGGTCACCCGGCGGCCGGCAAAGCCGATAAGCGCGTCGGGCTCGGCCAGGTTCAAATCACCGAGCATCGCGAAAGATGCCGCAACGCCGCCTGTGGTCGGATCGCAGAGTACAGAGAGATACGGCAGCCGCGCGTCGCGCAGGCGCGCGATCGCGGTCGAGACTTTCGCCATCTGCATCAGCGAGAGCACGCCTTCCTGCATCCGCGCGCCGCCCGAGGCGCAGAACACGATTACCGGCAACCCGCGGCGCGTCGCGAGGTTGAAAATCCGCGTGAGCTTCTCGCCCACCACCACGCCCATACTGCCGCCCATGAACTCGAAGTCCATCACCGCGATCGCGACCGGACGATCCTCGATCTTGCCGACGCCGACCACGACCGCGTCGTTGCGGCCGCTCGCCTCGCGCGCCTGGTGCATCCGTTTCGGATACGGCTTGGAATCGACGAACCCGAGCGGATCGCCGATTGCCAGGTCGGCGAACATCTCGTGCCAGCTTCCGCGATCGACCGTGATCGACAGCCGCTGGCTGACGGTGAGACGGAAATGGTGCCCGCACTTGGGACAGACGTTGAGATTGCGCTCAACTTCCTTGCGGAACGAGATTTCCTTGCAGGTTGGGCACTTGCTCCAGATATCGTCGCTCGGAGTTTGCGCCTGCGCTGCGGCCGGCGGCGGTTGCAGTTCGACGGTGGGTTCGATTTCCTCGCGAGCCATAGCCCTACTCTACCTCGACGCGCCGGGGTTTGCCGAGACGCCGCGCGCGCCGCGCATCGCATTTTTCATCGCGCCGACGAGATCGCCGATCGCGTTGATCATATCGCCCGACGGTCCGTGCTCTTCGGCCAAGGTCGAGATCGCACTGCCGACCGCGACTGCGTCGGCAAACGAAGCCACCCGCGCGGCCTGCTCGGGCGTCGAGATCCCGAAACCCACTCCGATTGGCAAGTCAGTTACCTGTCGCAGCGCGCTTATGTGCCCGGCAAGGTCGTCGGGCAAATGGGAGCGCGCACCGGTCACACCGGTTACCGACACATAGTAGAGAAACCCGCTGGCGCGCGCGGCAATCTTGCGATTGCGCTCGAGCGGCGTCGTTGGCGCAAGCAGGTAGATCAGGTCGAGGCCATTGGCGCGCGCGGGTTTCGCGAGCGGCGCGCTTTCCTCTGGCGGAAGATCGACCGCGAGGATTCCGTCCACCCCGGCGCTGGCCGCGTCGCGCGCGAGCTGCTCGCATCCGTAATGCATGTAAGGATTGGTGTAGCCGAACAGGATGATCGGAATTTCGGTTTCCTTGCGCAGCTCAGAAACCATCGCGAGGATCGCTGCGAGCGACGCGCCGGTCTTGAGCCCTCGGGCGATCGCGCGCTGATTTGCGGGACCGTCAGCCATCGGATCGGAAAACGGCACGCCCAGCTCGATCAGGTCGGCGCCGCGGTGTTCGAGTTCGAGCACCAGGCGCCGCGTGGTTTCCATATCGGGATCGCCGGCCACGATAAACGGAATCAGCGCGGCTTCGTCACGAGCGCGAAGCTCGCGGAACTTGCGCGCGATGCGTTTCGGATTACGCGGCATCATGCTCCCTCCCTGAGCGACACGCCGAGTGCGCGCGCGACGGTGCTCATGTCCTTGTCGCCGCGTCCGGACAGGTTGACGATGATCACCTGCTCTTTGGGCAGCATCGGCGCGAGCTTGGCGGTGTATGCGACCGCGTGCGAGCTTTCGAGCGCGGGAATAATTCCCTCAGTCTCGGACAGGAGCCGAAACGCCTCGAGCGCCTCCGCGTCGGTGACAGCCGCGTATTCCGCGCGTCCGATCTCTTTCAGATGCGCGAGCTCGGGGCCGACGCCCGGGTAGTCGAGCCCTGCAGCGATCGAATGAGTGTCGCGAATCTGGCCGAGCTCGTCCTGCAACAACAGAGTGCGATTTCCGTGCAGGACGCCCGGCGTGCCGCTGGTGAGAGTCGCGGCATGGCTGGGACCGTTAAGCCCGAGGCCGCCGGCCTCGACGAAAATCATCCGCACGTCCTTGTCCTTGATAAACGGATGCATCAGCCCGATCGCGTTGGAGCCGCCGTTGACGCAGGCGATCAGAATATCGGGCAGGCGGCCTTCGTGCTTGACGATCTGCTTGCGCGCCTCGCGCCCGATCACGGTCTGGAAGTCGCGCACGATCATCGGGTACGGATGCGGCCCCGCGGCCGAGCCGATCAGGTAGTAAGTGTCGCGCACGGTCGCGGTCCAATCGCGCAGCGCCTCGCTCATCGCGTCTTTCAGGCTTTTGGTGCCGGAATCAACCGGGTGAACCTTCGCGCCCAAAAGCTTCATGCGAAACACATTGAGCGCCTGGCGCTCGACATCGACCGAGCCCATGAAGAC
Organism: Binataceae bacterium (SeqCode); assembly: GCA_049795175.1. Lineage (GTDB taxonomy): Bacteria > Desulfobacterota > Binatia > Binatales > Binataceae > JBARDN01. Next base: position 12,875 of record JBARDN010000160.1, read on the forward strand.
CTCGCACGAGCGCTGGAACAGCGCCGCAAAAGTCGCCGTCGCGACGCCGTGCTGGCCGGCTCCGGTCTCGGCGCTGATGCGCTCCTTCTTCATGCGTACCGCCAGCAATGCCTGGCCGAGCGCGTTGTTGGCCTTGTGCGCGCCGGTGTGGCACAGGTCTTCGCGCTTGAGGTAGATTTTCGCGCCGCCGAGTTTGGCGGTCAGATTCGCGCAGAAGAACAGTGGCGTCGGACGGCCGACGTACTCGCGCGAATATTTTTCCAGCTCGGCGTGAAATTTCGGATCGCGCCGCGCGTCCTTGTAGGCCTGTTCAAGCTCGAACAGCGCGGGCATCAGGGTTTCGGCGACAAACTTTCCGCCGAATTCGCCGAAGTGGCCGTGGGTGTCAGGAAATGCGGGCATTTGCGATGAAGCTCCTGAGTTTAGAGTGATCTTTTTCGCCCGGCGCCGATTCGACGCCGCTGGCGCAGTCGAGCGCGAACGGTAAAAGCGACGCGGCGGCGTGCGCGTTCTCCGGACCCAATCCGCCCGAGATAATCACGCGCGACAAGTCGAGCCGGCTTAGTTCTTCCAACGGGCGCGCGACTCCGGTGCCGCCGTAAAGCGCCGGATGAAATGAATCGAGCAATGCAAAGTCGGCGCGGACTCGCGCAATCGCCGCAGCCGCGTCGCCAGCACGCAGGCGCATCGCGCGGATTACCGGGACGTTCCAGCCCAAAAGCGCGTCGTCGTCTTCATCGCCGTGATACTGCAGCATGTCGAGTTCGAGCGCACTGCGCCGCTCTTCAACAAACACGCGAGGCGCGTTAACGAACACGCCAACCAGAATCGCGCGGCGGCCGATCGCAGCGCGAATCTCAAGCGCGCGCTTCAGATCGATCGAGCGCGGGCTCGGCGCGTAGAAATTGATCCCAATCATGTCGGCGCCCGCCGCGATCGCGGCCGTCGCGTCCTCGACCCGCGTGACGCCGCAGATTTTTATCCGCACCGCCATCACCCATCGCTCCGCGGGCTAAGCGCATGCGTGAGCGCATCGAGCCGCGCGCGCGGAGAGCCGCCGCGCAGCAGGCTTTCACCGATCAGAAATGCCCGCGCACCAGCGGCGTCAAGTCTGCGAATATCGGCCGGGCTGTCGATGCCGCTTTCCGAAACTATCAGCGCGCTACCGCGATATTCCGCCAGCAGCCGCTCGGTGACACCGATATCGGTCACGAAGCTGTGCAGGTCGCGATTGTTGATCCCGATAAGTCCCGCGCCGATTCGGGTGGCCGTGTCCAGCTCACGTGCGTCGTGAACCTCGACCAGCGCTGCCAGCCCGAGCGCGCACGCGAGCGCGTGGAGCTCGCGCAACTCGGTTTCGGACAGCATCGCGGCGATCAGCAGGATACAGTCGGCGCCCGCCGCGCGCGCCTCGTACATCTGGTACTCGTCGAACATAAAGTCTTTGCGCAAAACCGGCAGAGCGACGGCGGCATGGGCCGCGCGCAGATCGAGAATCGACCCTTTGAAATGGACGTCGGTCAGAACCGAGAGGCAGGCCGCGCCGCCGGCGGCATATTCGCGCGCGACCGCAGCGGGATCGAGGTCGGGCGAAATGTCGCCTTTGCTCGGCGAGGCGCGTTTGATCTCGGCGATAATTGCAGGACGCTTCGCGCGCAATGCTGCCGCGAAATCGCGCGGCGCGGGTGCCCGCTCGGCGGCGGCGCGCACGGTCTCGAGCGGCACACGAGCGCGAGCCGCCGCGACTTCCTCGCGCTTGGCCGCAAATATTTTTTCGAGTATCGAGCTCATCGCCGATTCGTCCCCGGTTCACCGCCGCTTGCGCGGACCAGCTTGTCGATTGTAGCGAGTGCGCGGCGCGAACCTATCACCTCACGCGCGATGCGCACGCCCTCGCCGATCGACTCCGCTCCGCCGCCGACGTGGATCGCAGCGCCCGCGTTGAGCGCAAGTATGTCGCTCGCAGGACCGCCGTCGCCCGACAGCGCGGCGCGCAACATTTCCGCGGAGGCCGCGGCACCGGCAGCGCCAATGGAATTTATCCCGGCGCGCGCGATAGCAAAATCCTCGGGCGCGATTTCGTACTCGCGGATACCGTCGTCGGCGCGAACCTCCGCGATCATCGTCGGCGCCGAGAGTGAAATCTCGTCCAAGCCATCGCGACCCGACGCCACGATCGCGTGGACCGCGCCGAGCGCCGCAATCGCCTCGGCCATCGGACGCAGCAGCTTGCTATCCCCCACTCCGATGAGCGCGCGGCTCGGATGGGCGGGGTTGCTGAGCGGTCCGAGCAGATTGAAAATCGTGCGCGTCGCGAGGGTGCGGCGCAGCGGCGCCAGCCGCGCCATCACCGGATGATAGGCGGGCGCAAGAATGAAGCAGATGCGGGCGTCGCGAACGCATCGCGCCAGCACTTCAGGGCCGGGATCGATATTCACGCCCAGATGCTCGAGCAAATCGGCGGCGCCGACCGTTCCGGTGATCGCGCGATTGCCGTGCTTGGCGACCGCGACGCCGGCGGCGGCCGCGACGATCGCCGCGCCAGTGGAGATGTTGAAGGTTCCGGCGCCGTCGCCGCCCGTGCCTACAACGTCAATCAGATTTTCCAAATTGCCGCCGAGCTCGAGCGCGCGCGCCCGCGAGCGCATCGCACGCGCCGCGCCGATCAGCTCGCCCGCGGACTCGCCCTTGAGCCTGAGTGCAATCAGGAAGGCCGCAACGAGAGCGTCGGGCGCCTCCTCGCCGCCGTCCAGAATCTCCGCGAACGCGCGCTCGGCAGCGACGGCTTCGAGCGAGCGCCCGGCCATCACCGCGTCAAAGGCATCGCGCAGGCCGGTGGTCTTCATCGACTCAGGCCGTCCAGAAAATTCGCGAGCAGATGCTTGCCCTCGGGCGTGCCGATCGACTCGGGATGAAACTGCACGCCCTCGACGCGCAAAGTCTTGTGCCGCAGCCCCATCAATTCATTTTCGGCGGTGCGCGCGCTGACCTCGAGGCAATCAGGCAGCGAATCGTTGTCGACGATCAGCGAATGATAGCGCATCGCATCAAAACTCCGCGGAAGCCCCGCGAAGATCGTTCGGCCATCGTGGATAATCGGCGAAGTCTTGCCGTGCATCAGCCGGCCCGCACGAACGACCCTGCCGCCGAATGCGTCGCCGATACATTGCATGCCCAGGCAGACACCGAGGATCGGCATTTCGCCGCCAAGCTCGCGCAGGATCGCGAGGGATACACCCGACTCTTTCGGAGTGCCCGGACCGGGCGAGATCACGATCGCGTCAGGACGCATCGCGCGCGCAGCCGGCACGTCGAGCGCGTCGTTGCGCTTGACCGTCACGGCAGCACCCAGCTCGCCCAGATATTGCACCAGGTTGTAGGTAAACGAATCGTAGTTATCGATCATCAGCAGATTGATTTTGTTCTGCGGCATCGCCGTTTACCTCGCACCCTCGGCGGTCTCGAACTCGCGCGCGGCTTGCAGCGCACGGACCATCGCCCGCGCCTTGTTGACCGACTCCTCGAACTCCGCGGCCGGATCGGAATCGGCGACTACACCGCCGCCGGCTTGAATGTAAACCCGATTATTTTTGATCAGCAGGGTGCGCAGCGCGATCGCGGTGTCGGTATTGCCGGTGTAGCTGAAATATCCGACCGCGCCGGCATAGACGCCGCGGCGAGTGTTTTCGAGCTCGTCGATTATCTGCATCGCGCGGATTTTCGGCGCGCCCGACACGGTGCCCTGCGGAAAGGTCGCGCGAAATGCGTCGAACGCGTCGCACTCCTCGCGCAGCTTTCCGATCACGTTGGACACGAGATGCATCACGCTGTAGTAGCGCTCGACGACCATGTACTCGGTGACCTTTACCGAACCGATCTCCGAAACCCGGCCGACATCGTTGCGCCCGAGGTCCACCAGCATCACATGTTCGGCGCGTTCCTTCGGATCGGCGAGCAGCTCGGTTTCCATCGCGCGATCTTCCGCGTCGGTTTTCCCGCGCGGACGGGTGCCCGCGATCGGGCGCAAGGTAACGTCGCGCCCCTCGACCCGCACCATCACCTCAGGCGACGCGCCGACCAATGTTTGATCGCCGAGGCGCAGGTAAAACATGTAGGGCGACGGATTTATCGCGCGCAGACTGCGGTAGATGTTGAACGGATGCGCGGTCAGCGGAGCCTCGAAACGCTGCGAAGGAACCACCTGGATTATATCGCCCGCCACGATGTACTCCTTCGCGGCGGAGACCGTCGCCATGTACGCCTCGCGCGTTAGATTCGAGGTGATCGTCGCGTCGTTGGCCGCTACCGACGCGGCGCCTTCGAGCCTCGGCGGGACCACAGGCGCCTTAAGCCGCGCGGCCATCTCGTCGATCTTTATCTGCGCACTCTGGTACGCCGCGCGGGTTGACGGAAATTCATCCACCGGGACATTCGCGATGATCCGCAAAGTCTGCCGCACATTGTCGAACATCAGCATCGTGTCGGTGAACATCATGTACAGATCGGGAACGCCAAGATCGTCGCGGGCAGTTTCGGGAATCCGCTCGAAGCAGCGCACGATGTCATAGGCAAGGAATCCGACCGCGCCGCCGAAGAAGCGTGGATTTCCCGGCAGCTCGGGCGCGCGGAAGCGAGCGACTTCATGGCGCAGTTCCTCGAACGAGTTGGTGATCGACCGCGCCTCGACGCCGCGGCCGGGGCGGATAATATCCATCCGGCCCGCGCGCGCCCGCATAACCATCGCGGGTTCCGTGCCGAGGAATGTGTAACGGCCCCACTTCTCCCCGCCGCGAACACTCTCGAGCAGGAATGAGTAGTCGCCGCGCGCAACTTTGAGAAAGGCGGAGACGGGAGTCTCCAGATCCGCGGCGATCTCGCGCGCCACGGGTATCAGGTTGTAGCCCTGCTGTTTCAGCTCTTCAAATTCGCGCTCAGTCGGTTGAAGCATCGTGCCTCTCCTGCGCCGCGTTCGCGCCTCGATTCCCGGCCGTCAAACAAAGAAAAAGGGCCGCTGGATTTCGCCCGCGGCCCTTTTTTGAGAATCTGGTTTTGTTCGATCTGCTACAAAACCGGCGCGCAGGCGAGTGCGACGACGTTCCAACGCCAGTTCGCCCAAGCCTTGCCGATAGTGGAGCAGTTCATTACCAACTGAGTATCCACGCACCGCGTCCGGATGTCAATCGGGGCATGGCAGTACGACGGAATTAATTCCGTCGTACCCTACTCCGTCTCGCTTCGGCTTTGCTGGCGCACCTCCTTATGCGGCTCGGCGGCGGCGCAAGACGGGATTGCGCGCCCTTGCCAAATATTGCGATAGGCGCCGACGACTTCGGCGGGCAAATTCGGGATCGCGCGGGCAACGAACTCGAGCTGCAACATGTTGAGCTGGTTGCTCGCGGACGGCGGAGCCAGGT
>JBARDN010000161.1:0-9798 GCA_049795175.1 Binataceae bacterium (SeqCode)
TTCAGAAGCAGAAACCGCAATAGGGAAGGGTATTCGTCTGCCCGGCTGAGAAACTAGGCAAGGACGAGCAGGAACCGCGGGAGCGGCACAAGAATCGTAATATCGACACGCAACGAATAACGCGTACAACCGCTTCCGCCATCTTCAAATTCATCCCTCCGATATCTTCAAAACGTCACCGGTTGATCTGATTCTTACTTTGCTTGATTTCGGGAAGTAGCAGACTTCTTCCTGCTTGCTTTCGCCGATCGTGAGGAAGGTGCAATCCGCGTTGGTGTGGTTATATAGGTGATGGCCCGCGCGCTAGCCGGCTGGGAAAGAGCAATAGTCGCCTTCCTTTAGAATGTAGGAACTGTTGCCGAGGTACAAAGTCGCCGAGCCTTTCAGGATGAAGATGTGCTCCTCTTCCATCAGATGGCAGTGAAATTGATTTGAATATTGACCCGGCCCGAGTTCGTCGACGCCGGTGCCTACGTGCGTGGCGCCGCCGTATCTGCCGAGCCGCTTGAACCGGTCCGAGCCGAGAAACTGCTCCCATGGAAGGTCGCTGATATTGAACGGCTCGAAATTTCCTCCGCTGTTTTTCTGCGTGGTCTTCTTGGGCATGATCGTGACCTCCTTTAGCGGAAAGGTTCGCATCATTTTGTTGCGGCGAAGCGGATGATCTCTCGCTCACCCTCTCCTTGGGAGGCTGTCGATTTTCTCGGGAACGCTACGTTGCTGTCATCCTGAGCCGCAGGCGAAGGATCTCCGCGAAGCGATTAGTGCAACCAGCCAGGACTTTCCGCACTAATCGCTTCGCGGAGATCCTTCACTGCGGCAGCCTCCGTTCAGGATGACACACAAAACTCGCGTTTATCGACAGCCTCCCTTGGACAAGGAGAGGAAATAATCAAACGCATAGAAGAAATCCGGCGGCGAGGTCAATCGCACACGCGACCCGGCTCGCTCAAAAGGCGCTCGCGGGCGTTGCCAAAGGCCGCCGGGGGCGAGATTATGATTGATGGTCCCGCGCGATGCCGCTGCTGCGGCAAATGAATCACGGGAAATCAGGAGCCCTCAATGAGAGAAGCTGTAATCGTTTCCACCGCCCGCACTCCTATCGGCAAGGCGTTTCGCGGCGCGTTCAATGATATCGAGTCGCCCTCGATGGCGGCGCCAATTATCCGCGAGGCGATCAAACGCGCGCGCGTCGAGCCGGGCGAAGTCGACGACGTTATCATGGGCTGCGCGCTGCAGCAGGGCACCCAGGGCTTCAACGTCGCCCGCCAGTGCCTGATCGCGGCCGGGCTTCCGGTCAGCGTGGCTGGTCAAAGCGTCGATCGGCAGTGCTCTTCCGGGCTCATGAGTATCTCGATGGGCGCCAAGCAAATCATGGCCGATGGGATGCAGATCGTGGTCGCGGGCGGCGTCGAGTCGATAAGCCTGGTGCAAAATTCGCACATGAACAATTATCGCTCGGGCGATCCGCTGGTTTTGAAGAACGCACCCGCGGTCTATATGTCGATGATCGATACCGCAGAGGTGGTCTCGAAACGCTACAAGATCTCGCGCGAAGCGCAGGATGAATATTCGTTCCATAGCCAGGAACGCACCTTTGCCGCTCAGCAGGCCGGCAAGTTCAATGACGAGATTATCGCGACCACTGTGACCAAGAAATTCGAGGACAAGAAGACCAACGAGACCTCACGCCAGCAAGTCACCCTCGAGCGCGACGAATGTAATCGTCCGGGCACGACGTTGGCCGGCCTGGCCTCGTTGCCACCGGTCAAGGGCCCTGGCGGATTTATCACCGCGGGCAACGCAAGCCAGCTTTCCGACGGCGTGTCGGTCTGCGTCCTGATGGAGCGCAAGCTCGCGGAGCAACGCGGCCTCAAGCCGCTCGGAATCTACCGCGGTATGGCGGTGGCGGGATGCGAGCCCGACGAGATGGGCATCGGCCCGGTGTTCGCGGTGCCCAAGCTGCTCGAGCGCAACGGCCTTAAGGTGGACGATATCGGGCTGTGGGAACTCAACGAGGCGTTCGCTTGTCAGGTGATCTATTGCCGCGACAAGCTCGGAATTCCCGATGAGCTGCTCAACGTCAACGGCGGCGCGGTGGCGATCGGGCATCCGTACGGCATGAGCGGCTCGCGGATGACGGCGCACGCGCTGATCGAGGGCAAACGCCGCGGCGTCAAACACGTAGTAGTCACGATGTGCGTCGGCGGCGGCATGGGCGCAGCCGGCCTGTTCGAAGTCGCATAAAGAGCAAGGGAGAAATCGAGCATGAAACTCGGCACGATGGCGGCAGGATTCGGTCCGCAGATCCGAATCGATATCGAAAGAATCAAGGAAGCGGAGGCGCTCGGCTACGACTCGGTGTGGACTGCCGAGGCGTGGGGCAGCGACGCGATCACGCCGCTTGCGTGGATCGCCGCGCAAACCACCAAGATCAAGCTCGGCACCGCGATCATGCAGATGCCGGCGCGGACGCCCGCGATGTGCGCGATGCAGGCGATGACCGTCGATCAGCTATCGAACGGGCGGATAATCGTCGGGCTGGGACCCTCGGGGCCGCAGGTGATCGAAGGATGGCACGGAGTCGCGTTCGGTAAGCCGCTCAAGCGCACGCGCGAATATATCGCGATCATGCGTCAGATTTTCGCGCGCGAGAAGCCGGTCGAATTTCAGGGCGAGTACTACCAGATGCCCTACAAGGGCGCTGGCTCGACCGGATTCGGCAAGCCGCTGCGCAGTATCCTGCACGGCCGCACCGATATTCCGATCTACACCGCGACCATCTCGCCCAAGGGCGTCGAAACCGCGGCCGAAATCGCCGACGGTTTTATTCCGGTGTGGACTACGGCTAAGGGACTCGAAACTTTCGTTCCACATCTCGAGGCCGGATTTCGCAAAGCAGGTGGCGCGAAGGGATGGAAGAATTTCGACGTCGCAGTGTCGCTCAATGTCGCCGTCAACAAAGACGTGCAGGCGGCGCGCGACGCGCTCAAGCCGGGAATCGCGCTCTACGTCGGCGGGATGGGCGCGCGCGGCAAGAATTTCTACACCGATCACGTGAGCCGGCAAGGATGGGCCGACGTTGCCCATCAGATCCAGGACCTCTATCTCGGCGGCAAGCGGCAGGAGGCGGTCGCCGCGGTGCCGGACGCGCTGGTCGATGAGCTTTCGCTGGTCGGGCCTCGCGAGCGGATCATCGAGCGCGCGGCGGCGTGGAAAGCGAGCAAGGCGACCACTTTGCTCATCGGCGGTGACGCGAACGCGTGCAGGGTAGCGGCCGAAGCGTTTCTGTAGTCAGTTCGTCAGTAGTTGCGATTGAGTAATCGGCGCGGTGACTATTTCACCGCGCCGATTCCGATCGTTCCAGCCCACGGCTTTCCATAAAAATCGGTTTCCGGAACTCCATAGGCTTTGGTGCCCGCGCCGATCGCGGGCGAGCCGGGCATCGGAGTCATGTCGGCGGGCGGATTCGCGAGTTTCGGATTGACGCCTTTGATGCCGTTGAATTCGAGGTTGTTCCGCCACACCATCGCGGTTCCGCCTTCAACATATGCCGAGTTGCGCCGGTTGAAACGTGGATTTGCCCACGCGATGTTATTGACCCATACGAGGCCCGAGCCGTACTCGTCTTGCAGCTCGCCGCGCCATCCGCTCGAGTTGGTCGTCACCGCATGATTCCAGTATGCGGTGTTGTTGCGCACGATCACGTGCGAGGACTGATACACGTTGATCCCGGCTCCGCCGTTTCCATAGACGATGTTTTCCTCGATCAGGGTCGTCTCCGCATACGGGCGATGATCGGACTGGGTGTGGTTGCCGTCGTCGAAGATGATTCCGTTGCCGTCGGTGCCGCCCGGCGGATTGGCGTTGTTGTAGGAGACGTTGTAGCTGATGACATTGTGCGGACCCGCTGCGTGATCGGACGCTTTCGGTTGATAGATCGATATGCCCGATCCGCTGCCGCTCCATCCTTTGGCGCAATCGTGGACGCGGTTGTGCTCGATGTCCCGGTAGTCGCCGTCGTTGAGCTGGATTCCGCTGGCAGCGGTGAACTTAACTTCATTGCCGATGACGCGAGTATGATGCGCGAAGCCCGACGACACGATTCCGAATGATCCGCCATCAACCACCAGGTCTCTGACCTCGATGTAGCTCTGGCCGTTCAAATTAACTGTCTGCGCGGATTTTCCCACGGCGACGATTAGCGCTTTGCCCGGATTTACGGCCCTAAGCGTAATCCACGCTCCTGGAGCGCCCGAGCGGGTGAAGCGTACGGGAGTATAGAATCCGTCCTCGAGACATATCGAGGTTCCCGGCGCCGCCGCGGATAGCACGCGATCGATCGGCGCGCCGGCGCGCAGCACGACGGTGCATCCGGGAATCGATGGAGCCGCCGGCGCCTGGGACAGGGCAGGCGCAACGCCCGCACACTGCGCGCACGCCAGCAGCATCGCGACGACAACTCCCGCGCGCGCACACCATCCAAACATTATTCTCGTCACAGCTCTCCCCCAGTACAAAATACGGGATCGCGCGCCGCGCAAGAAGAGTCAGGTGGCCGGTGGTTGGCGATGGTCGTTGAACCGTAGGTGGCGCCGTGCGACAACTCGGCCTTATCCCGAGGACCAAGACGAGCCGATGCCGATACAGTCAGGGCGATGGATTCCGAAAAGCGCGACCGCGGACTCGCGCAGGATTCTGGCGACGCGCGCGCTGCGCGGATTCGGCGACGGCCTCGTGAGCGTGCTCCTGCCGAGCTATCTGCTCGCGCTGGAGTTCTCCGCCGCGCAGGTTGGCGCGATAGTGTTCGGCACGCTCCTGGGCTCTGCCGCGCTCACGCTGTGGGTCGGCCTGGCGAGTCATCGCATCGGCCGAAAGCCGGTGCTGTTGGCTGCTGCGGCGCTAATGTTCGCGACCGGATTGGGCTTTGGTTTCGCGCGTGGCTTTTGGGCGATTTTTGCGGTTGCGGTAATCGGCACCCTCAATCCCTCGGCCGGCGACGTGAGCTTGTTCCTGCCGATCGAGCAGGCCGCGCTCTCCGAAACGGTCGTCTCCTCCGATTTGACTGCGGCGTTTTCGCTCTACAACGTTGGCGGCGCATTTGCGGGTGCTTTCGGCGCGCTCGCTAGCGGGCTGCCGTCTGCCGTCGCGCCGCGGATGGGATGGACGCTGGCGGGTGCCGAGCGTTCCGGATTCTTCATCTATTCGGCGCTCGCGGTTATCGCGGCGATAATCTATTCGTCGCTGACCGCGGCGATCGAAACCGCGCCGCTTCCGGCGGCAGCGAAGCCATTGGCCCGCTCGCGCTCGATCGTGATCAAGCTTTCGATGCTGTTCAGCCTCGACTCGTTCGGCGGCGGCTTCACGGTGCAATCGCTCTTGGCGCTGTGGCTCTTTCGGCGCTTCGATATGTCGGTTGCGGCGGCGGGTTCGTTTTTTTTCTTCGCCGGACTGCTCAGCGCGTTGTCGCAATTTTTGTCGTCGTCGATCGCGGCGCGCTTCGGGCGGATCAACACGATGGTGTTTACGCATCTGCCGGCCAACGTGTTCCTGATCGCCGCTGGCGTGATGCCGAGCCTCAGACTGGCGATTGTTTTTCTGCTGCTGCGCGCGCTGCTTTCCTCGATGGACGTGCCCGCGCGGCAATCGTATGTGATGGCGGTAGTCCCGCCAGAGGAGCGCGCCGCAGCCGCCGGCGTGACCAACGTGCCACGCAGCCTCGCATCGGCATTCTCTCCCTTACCTGCGGGACTGATGCTCGATTACTCGGTCTTTGGGTGGCCGCTCATCTGCGCGGGATCGATCAAGATTCTTTACGACTTTCTGCTACTGCGGCAGTTCCGCGATGTGCGCCCATCAGACGAAGTGCGCGGCGATGCGTCTTAGTCGATCCATTTTTTTCAATTCGTCATTTATTCGCTCCGGCACGCGAGGAGTTGGTATTTTTATTACAGGATGTTAAGGTCGAACGGAGATCTCAACGAGCTGTAATCTCGCGGATCGAGACCCTGATTATCGGTTCGACGGTGCATCAGTGATGGGGCAAAACGGCGCGCATCGGGCAACCGGCGATCGCGGTAGGCGGCTGCCGGATTTTATCGGTATTGGTCCGGCGCGCACCGGGACGACATGGCTGCATCACGCACTGGCTCCGGGGGTGGTGCTTCCTCAGGGGACCAAGGAAACATCTTTTTTCAGCTCCCGGTACGGCCGCGGGATCGATTGGTACGCGTGGCATTTCCGCGGTGCGGGACCGGGAAGCGTCGCAGGTGAGGTCTGCCCGTACTTCGCCGACGCGCGGGCGCCGGAGCGAATCGCGAAGCATATTCCCGGATGCAAGATAATCTGCACGGTGCGCGATCCGGTCGAGCGTGCGTGGTCGTACTACCGGATGCGCCGCTACTACGGCACGACGCGCGTGAGCTTCGAGGAATCGCTGACGGCGCATCCGAATATTGCCGAAGGCAGCAGATACGCATTTCATCTGACCAATTGGTTTCAACGCTTCGGGCGCGAGCCGGTGCTGATCACGTTCTATGACGAGCTGCATGAAAATCCGCAGGCGTATCTCGATCGGATTTGCGCTTTCATCGGTATTGAGCCGATTCGTGTGCGGCAAGACCAACCCGCGAAACGCTCGGTCAACGCGATCGAACGGCCCGCGCGCAACCGCAAACGCGCACGCAAAGCGCAGCGATGGCTTGGCAGCCTGCGGGACTATCGCGCTTACCGGACGATCGATTTGCTCGATCGATTGGGCTTCTGGGATTTCAGCTTCGGCGGCGGCGAACCGTTCCCTGCACTCGACCGCGAAGTCGAGCAGCGGGTGCGTGAGCGCTTTCGTCCCGAAGTCGTCGCGCTCGAAGATCTGATCGGGGTCGATCTTTCGCGCTGGAAGCGTCCGGCGGCTGCTGCCGCGGTCTCGCAATCGGCGGGCAGTGGCGAATCGCGCGGCGCGATTAGCGCCTAGTCGCGCGGGCGCACCGACACGTACCGATTTCCACGCTCATAGAAACGCCACGGCTTCTCCGCCCACGCACGCGCATACGCGACGTTGATCCGGCGCGAGCGTCCAACCCGGCCGCGCGGACGCTGGTCCTCTTCGAGGTAGAGCACGTCCCCGCACAGGTCGAATCCGTATTGCTCACGGCTAATTCCGAGCGCGTGCGTTAGCTTGCCGGGTCCGTTGGTCAACTCGCGCGAGTCGCATGGACGGCCGCGCCGGCGCGCCATCAGCTCGAGGCCGCGGATCGGTTCGATCGCGCGAATCAGCACCGCGTGCGGCGTCCCCTCGGGCGCCGTCACCAGGTTCATCGCCCAGCTCACGCCGTACAGCAGATAGACATAAGCGTGGCCCGGCGGCCCGAACATCGCGGTTGTGCGCCGGGTGAGTCCCTTGGAGCTGTGCGAGGCGAGGTCGAGCGGCCCGCGATAAGCCTCGGTCTCGACGATACGCCCGGCGGCCTCACCGTCGGCGCTGCGATGCACCAGAATTTTGCCGATCGCTTCGCGCGCGATGGTCAGCACCGGTTGTGTATAGAACTCGCGCGGGAGTTTCGCCGAAGGGTGACGTTTCATCTTTGAAAGAAAGCCTATAATACTTTCAGCAGGCGTATAGCGTGTCGCAAACCTGATGGCAAAAGTTGAACAGTTCCGGCCACGCGATCGTGCGGGCGTGCTGGGTTCGCCTGCAAAGGAAATTTTACGGGGAGAAGGCCTGACGAAGATCTACGGCACGCGCACCGTGGTTGACAATGTCGCGGTCCACGTCGATCCGGGCGAAGTGGTCGGGATGCTGGGGCCCAATGGCGCCGGCAAGACCACGACCTTCTACATGCTGGTTGGATTGGTCAAGCCCGACCACGGCCGCGTGCTCCTGGGCGAAGACGAGATCACGAGGCTGCCGCTGTATCAGCGGGCGCGCCGCGGAATCAGTTATCTGCCGCAGGAGCCTTCTGTGTTTCGCAAGCTGACCGTCGAGCAGAATCTGCTCGCGGTGCTCGAGACCCTGCCGCTTACGCAGGAAGAGCGCGAGAGCCGCCTGCAATCGCTGCTCGACGAGCTTGATATCACACGGCTGCGCAATGCCAAGGCGGGAATTCTCTCCGGCGGAGAGCGGCGCAAGGTCGAGATTACGCGTGCACTGGTCCTCAACCCGTCGTTCCTGTGCCTGGACGAGCCGTTTGCCGGAATCGATCCGATCACCGTGGTCGAGATCCAGCGCATCATCTCGTATCTGCGCGAGCGCGGGATCGGCATCCTGATGTCGGATCACAACGTTCACGCGGCGCTATCGATCATCGATCGCGCGTACGTGATTCATGGCGGAAAGATTCTAATTGAAGGACCGCCCGACGCGATTGTCGCCAGCGATCAGGTGCGGCAGGTCTTTCTGGGCGAGCGTTTCAAGCTCGCCGAATGAGAGCGCAGGCTCAGGGATAAGGCGGGTAGGGCGGTGCGGGTCCGAAGCCCGGCGCCGGAGCGGGAGGATAGGATGGATACCCCATGCCGCCGTACGAGCCGTAGCCGGTGCCAAAACCGCCGAATGATCCGCCGCCAAAGCCTCCGCTGCCGAATGATCCGCCAAACATTCCGAGCAGCGGAACAAGCGTACTGAGCATACTCGGGCTGGAACTCTGCGACTGATAGGACTGATAGCTCGAGTACGGATCCTGGGCGGATTGATATTGCTGCGCGCTGCCAAGCGAGGGATCGTAGGCGCTTTGCGCGGACGAGGTGCTATTGCCTGACGGTGTCCCGGCGGAACCGGGGGGAGCGTTCGCGCTGGCGAGCTCGGGCTGGATCGTGATCCGGTTATCGACGGTTACCACCGTACCTTTCATGTAGGCGTGCGCCTTGTTCTCGGCGTCCTGCTTGCCGTAGCCGCTGGCGACGTATCCGAACAGGATCACCTGGCGCTCGCCGTCGGGTGCGGCCAGCACCTGCGCGCCAACCAAGGGCAGTCGATGATTCTTCAAATAGTCGGTAAGCGCCTGGCTTTGGGTCTGATCGACGGTCGCGTTTTTGAGCGGCGCCGGAGCGGGATGCGGCGTGTAGATCATTTGCGCGGGAGTGGCCGCGCCGTATCCTGTCGAGCCTATCGAGGCGGCCCTTGGGCCCGAGGTAGGCGGCTGCATACACGATGGCAGCGCCATCGCCAGCAGGACACAAATCGCGGCGTAGACAACCCGGCGCATCAGTTAAAGTATATGCCTGATAGGCGCGTGCGACAATTGAGGTGAAACCGGATCTCGACGTATCAATCCCGCGCCGGCTGCCGCGCGATGAATCCTAAGGCACCCATGCTCCGCGTCCACGCCTGAGGCAGCGCTCCTCCCATCCGGGACTCCTCACGCGCGGCAGCCACGCGCGCGGGAATGACACGACGCGTTGGCGACGCCAGATTTCCAAGCGGTGCGAAGCGAGTCGGCGCTCTACGCGCCGGCTGATTTTCCGTACTTGATGTCGATCAGGAAATCGCGCACGAGTTGGTTGAAAACCGCGGCCTGCTCGAAATAAACCGAATGGCCGCAGTGTGGAACGCTCGCGAAGCGCCCGTCGGGGAGCCATGTCGCGAGCCTCTCGATCATCGCGGCGGGAATGAGCGCGTCTTCTTCGCCGACCACGCACAGAACCGGCATCGTGAGCTTGGCCTTCACGCGCTCGAGGTCATAGCGCAACGCGCCCAGGCGCTGCATCGCGTCGGCAGGCGGCCGCGCACCCAGGATCATCAGTGAGTCATACAGGAAGGCGAGCTCGCGGTTGCGTAAAAAGAAGTCGTCCGCATAGGTCGGCAAT
>JBARDN010000162.1:0-1875 GCA_049795175.1 Binataceae bacterium (SeqCode)
GCGGTCTGGCCGCCGTCGGCGACTACCGCTGCTCCGGTCACGAACGACGCCAGATCCGACGCAAGGAAGAGCACCACGTTTGCCATCTCCTCGGGTCTGCCGAGCCGACCCATCGGAATTGCCTCACAGAAGCGATCGGCAAACCCCGGCATCTCGAGCGCAGGCTGCAATAGCGGCGTCTGAATCGCGCCGGGACAAATGCAGTTCACGCGCACACCGTCGCGCGCGTACTCGATTGCACCAACCCGGGTCAGGTTGATGACACCCGCTTTGGCTGCGTTGTACGCCGCGATTCCATAGTCGGCGCGCTGTCCCGAGATCGAGGCCGTGTTGACGATCGCGCCCGAGCCCTGCGCGCGCATTATCGGCAACACGCGTTTCATCGCGCGCCACACCGCCGTCAGTCCGACGTCGATCATGTAGCTCCACACGCCCTCTTCCACGTCGGCGAGCCTGCCCGAAGCTTCAGTGCTGGTGCTCGCGGAGGCCGGAAGGCCGAATGCGTTGTTGTGCAGGAAGTCGATTCGCCCGAAAGCCGATTTGGTCTCTGCGATCATGCGATCGATGTCCGCGGGTTTGGTGACATCGACGGTCATCGCGAGCGCCTTCCCGTTTTTCGCCGCGATCTCGTCGGCAACGTGGATCGCGTTTTCGGCATTTATATCGGCGACCACGATTGTTCCGCCGCGCGCCGCAAATCCGAGCGCGGTCGCGCGGCCGATGCCCGAACCCGCCCCGGTAACGATCCCGATCTTGCCGTCAAAGTTCATTCCAAAATTCATCCGCCGATACTCCTTCGCTTCGCTCGATCGTCCGGTAGCATCCCCGGCGCCGGTTTGTAAATCGCGCTAACGCGCGTGCTGAAGAATGCGGTATGGTTCGCCGTAATAGCGGATCGAATCACACGCGGGAGAACCACGATGAGACTTGCAGGCAAAGTTGCGCTGATAACCGGCGCTGGATCAGGAATGGGCCGCGCCGCGGCGACGCTGTTCGCGCGCGAGGGCGCCAAAGTCGCGGTGATCGACGTCAACGAAGGCGCGGCGAAAGAAACCGCCGCCATGATCTCCAGCGCCGGAGGCCAGGCATTCGCGATGCGCGCCGACGTCTCGAATTCCGAAGACGCGCGCGCGATGGCCGACGAAACCGTGCGCCACTTCGGCGGCCTGGACATCAACTACAACAACGCGGGTATCGAGGGCGAAGGCGGCTTCATGGCGCAGCTCAGCGAAGAGGGCTTCGACCGCGTGATCGCGATCAACCTGCGCGGCGTGTGGCTCGGAATGAAGTACGCGCTGCCGCATCTGATAAAGCGCGGCGGAGGATCGATCATCAACACCGCATCGGTCGCGGGAATCGTAGCGATCAAAGGCGCGGCGGCGTACTGTGCGGCCAAAGCCGGCGTCATCTCGCTGACTCGCGTCGCCGCGCTCGAGTACGCGCGCTACAATATCCGCGCCAACTGCATCTGCCCCGGAGTCATCGACACGCCGATGGTCGAGCGGGTCTCGAAAGAAGGCGGCGTGACCTCGCAGGACAACAACCGGCTGTCGCTGCTCGGCAGAATCGGATCGCCCGACGAGATCGCGCGCACCGCATTGTTCCTCGCCAGCGACGACGCGACTTTCGCAACCGGCGCGCCGTTCATAATCGACGGCGGATGGGTCGCGCGCTAGCGCTGGAGGCTCGCGATGGCATCACAACGGCTTGCCGGAAAAGTCGCAATCGTGACCGGAGCGGCGCAGGGAATCGGCCGCGCGATCGCCACGCGTCTTGCTGGCGAAGGTGCCGCGGTCGCGATCGCCGATATCCAGACCGAGGCAGCCGAACGCACCGCCGCGGAGTTGCGCGCCCTCGGCGCCAAGGCGATTGCGG
>JBARDN010000163.1:0-57203 GCA_049795175.1 Binataceae bacterium (SeqCode)
ATAATAGCCCGCTCGGCCGATTCATAAAATCGGCGCCGCCGACCACTCGCGCAGCCGCAACGCTGCAGCAAGCAATGCTCTGGTGGCGCAGGCGTCGCAGCGACGACGCGATTCCGGTCGCCTGTTCAGCGCGGCGGACCCCTCCTGTCCGCGCCTCAGTAATCGCGCCAAGTCGAACCGGGCAACTTGTTGGGCGGCAGGGTAATGCCCACCCCGGTTCGCCCATTCGCCGGCGCATGGAAAATAGCGATTTTGTGGCCGATCGCGGCGCTTCTCTAATGGCTTCTCCTATGTTAACTGACAGATATATCAGCTTGACATTGCAGCTTAGCATTCGGAGGATCTCAAATGTCTGCCGAAGGCTTCTATGCTCCTTTCTTTCGCTACTTCCGCAGTCGGCGTATGGCGCGTTTTGTCGACGCCTTTAGAGTCACCGAACGCACGCGGATTCTTGATGTGGGCGGAACGCCTGGCATCTGGGCATATTTGCCGTTTCACCCGGATGTAACATTTACCAATCTAAGCGCGGCCGCGATGGGTTCTGCGTGCGGGGTGATCGCGGACGGATGCATGCTCCCATTTCGCGACGGCGCTTTCGATCTCATCTTCAGCAACTCAGTTATCGAGCACGTTGGCGATTGGGCAGCACAGCAGTGTTTCGCCGCGGAATGCAGGCGGGTCGGACGACGCTACTATATCCAGACGCCTGACTACTGGTTTCCGATTGAACCGCACATGATCTCGCCTTTTATCCATTGGTTTCCGCGCAGTGCACGCGAGCGCATCTTCCCGTTCACCTTGCGTGCGATGATTGACCGCGAGGCGCGTAAACGTCCCGAAGATTATGCAAGTATCGCGCTTTTGACTCCGGCACAGATGAACATGCTATTTCCCGGCGCGCAAATCTGGCGCGAGCGTGTGCTTGGATTCACCAAATCCCTGATCGCGGTCCGCATCTAAGTCGGAGGAGATTCCGGGACCGCGGCTGAATCGCCGACGGCTTGGTAGCCATCCGTCGTTTGTTAGCGCTGCACAACTAACGCGCGCGTCGCACCGCCTTCTGCCAGCGAGTCAAGATATCTCATGATCATCGAACTGATGGTTCCCCTTGCCGTGCGGGTGTACGTGCGGGGGACATAGGTAACGGATGTGCGAGGACATGGGTAACACCTAAGTTGGAGGTTTTGCCAGATTTGTTTATGGCTGACCTTTCAGTCTTACACATTTCCAGCTGAAGCGTCGGACCTGCGCCTGAGGCATGTCCGCTCGCCGCGGTGTTTTTCCGGCGCGCCCGCGCGTGCTAAGTAACAATTTCCCGGAGACAAGGATTCGCGCGAGCGAGTCCGCCTGAGGTTTGCCAATGCTGTTCGTGATAATCGGCCATGACGGGCCCAATGGTGCGGCGCTGCGTCCGAAGCTGCGGCCGGCGCATCTTGAAAATCTTCGCCCCTTCGTCAGCCGCGGCGAGGTGGTGATCGCCGGACCATTCACCGACGGCAGTGGCAGCCTGATCGTCATCAACCTTGCGAGCGAGGCCGATGCGCGCGCGCTCGCCAACAGCGATCCCTATCTGACCGGCGGCGTCTTCGAGCGGGTCGAGGTCAAGCCGTTCAAGCAGGTTTTTCCCGAGCAGGATCGAATCTGAAATTTTCCAATGGAGTGCCGATGGCAGGCGCATTATCAGATCTGAGAATTGTCGAAGTGGGCGAGCTGGTCTCGGCCCCGTATTGCTCGAAGATGCTGGCGGACATGGGCGCCGAGGTGATCAAGATCGAGCGGCCCGGCGTCGGCGATCGCTCGCGCACGCGCGGACCGTTCCCCAAGGATGAATCGCATCCGGAAAAGAGCGGGCTGTTTCTCTATCTCAACACGAATAAGAAAGGCATCACGCTCGATATCGCGAAGCCCGAGGGCATGCGCCTGCTCGAGCAGCTCGCGGCGGGCGCCGACGTGCTGATTCACAACGTCGTGCCGCCCGAGATGGACCGTGTCGGGCTTACCTGGGACCGTATGCGGCGCGTCAATCCGAAACTGGTGATGACCTCGATCGTGCCGTTTGGGCTCTCTGGACCGTACCGGAATTTCCGCGCCGAAGACCTGACCGTGTGGGCGGCAGGCGGCGTGTGCGTGCTCAACGGCGGCGGTCCCGAGCATGCCGATCTTCCGCCGCTCAAAACCTTCGGCACCCAGGCGGGCTACCAGGGCGGAGCACATGCGGCCGCCGCGACGATGGGCGCGGTGTTCGCGCGCGCACGCGGCGAGAGCGGGCAGCATGTCGAGGTCTCGGTGCAGGAATCGATCGCGGCGATCCTCGAGATGACCTTCGAGTACTGGCCGTACATGAAGATGATCGCGACCCGCCTCGGGCAAAAGCCCTTGCAGCCGGTCGAGACGATGCAGTGCAAGGACGGGTACATCTACCTGTGCTGCATCGAGGAGCATCAGTGGCGCGGCTTCGTCGAGATCATGGGCAACCCGGAATGGGCCAACGAAGAGATTTTCGGCGACCGCCTGAAGCGCGCGCTCAACTGGGACGCACTTAAAGTGTTCCTTGAAGAATGGGTCAGCCAGCAGACGGTGCTCGATCTCTACCGCAAGGCGCAGGCCAAGCGCGTGCCGTTCGCGCCGGTTTCGACGATGGGCGATCTGCTGAGCAATGAGCATCTGCGCGCACGCGGATTCTTCGTCGAGATCGCGCAGCCGGTTGCGGGCACGCACAAGTACCCCGGCGCGCCGCTGAAGTTTCAGCGCACGCCGTGGGAAATCCGCACGCCCGCGCCGACGCTGGGGCAGCATAACGAAGAAATCTTCGGAAGCCTGCTCGGACTCTCCGCGGCGCAAATCGGCGAACTCAAAAACAAAGGTGTGATCTGACAATGGCCAAGCCTCCCCTTTCCGGAATCAAAATCTGCGACTTCACCTGGGTGTGGGCCGGCCCGTACTGCACCTTGCAGCTCGCGCATCTGGGCGCCGAGGTGGTCCGAATCGAGACCAAGACACGACCCTGCGTGACGCGGATGCTGCCGCCGTGGCCCGATGGCATCTTCGACGGGCTCAACAAATCGGGTTACTTCAATCAGTACAACCAAGGCAAGAAATCGCTCTCGCTGAATTTCAAGCATCCCGAGGCGAAGGAGATCGCATGGCGGCTGATCAAGGCATCAGACGTGGTGATCAACAATTTCGCCGCCGGCGTGATCGACAAGATGGGCTTCGGTTATGAAGAGGTGAAAAAAGTCCGTCCTGATATCGTGATGATTTCGCTCAATGGCTACGGCGACACCGGCCCGTATCGCGAGTACGTCGCGTACGGACCCGCGCAGGTTCCGCTCTCTGGGCTGTCGTCGCTCACGGGATACAGGGGATTTCCTCCGATGCACGCGGGGTTCAGCTACGCCGATCCGAACGCAGGCGTGCACGGCGCATTCGCGATTCTCACCGCGCTGTATCATCGCCATAAAACCGGCGAAGGCCAGTACATCGACATGAGCCAGTGGGAATGCGCGATGGGGGTGCTGGCGGAGGGAATTCTCGAATATACGATGAACGATCGCGAGCCGGTGCGAAACGGGAATCGCGACGCGTTCATGGCGCCGCACGGAATCTTTCGCTGCCAGGACTTGCCGGAAAAGGTGATGGACGTGACGATCGACCAATGGGTTTCGATCGTGTGCGCCAGCGACGACGAATGGGCGCGTCTCGCGCGCGCAATCGGCAAACCGGAGCTGGCGACGGACGCGCGCTTCCAGGCCCTCGCCGCGCGCAAACAGAACGAGGACGAGCTCGAAAAGATAATTACCGAATGGACCGCCAAGCGTCGTGTGGCGTACGTGGTCGATACGCTTCAGGCCGCGGGGGTTGCGGCCGGCGCGTGCGCCGACAACAAATATCTGTGCGAGGATCCGCACCTCGCCGAGCGCAAATTCTGGGTCGAGCTCGAGCATCCGGAGGTCGGCGTCCGCCGCCACTGCGGAATTCCGTGGCGCATGAGCGAGACGCCCTGCGAGGTGACAGCGCCCGCGCCATGCCTCGGGCAGCATACCGATCAGGTGCTCACCACGCTCGGCTACCGCGAAGAGGAAATCGCGGCGCTGCACAAAAAGGGCGCGCTCGACTGAGCGCGGCACAATAGAGGTAACGCGATGCGCACGCTTACGACTCTGCTCGACGGCTTGAGATTCGGCGAAGGCCCGCGCTGGCATGACGGGAAGCTCTTCTTTTCTGACATGCACGCCAATCACGTGATGACGGTGGATCTCGAGGGGCAAAGCCGCGTCGTCTGCGAGGTGCCGAACAATCCCTCGGGGCTCGGCTGGCTCCCCGACGGCACGATGCTGGTCGTCTCGATGACGGATCGTAAGCTCATGCGGATGGAGCGCGGCGGCGCGCTGAAAATCCACGCGGATCTCTCGGCGCTCGCGCCGTTTCACTGCAACGACATGGTGGTCGATTCAAAGGGGCGCGCGTACGTCGGCAACTTCGGCTACGATCTGCACAAAAACCAGACGCCACGCGGCACCGTTTTGATCATGGTCACGCCCGAAGGAAAACCGCGCGTGGTCGCCGACGATCTGATGTTTCCCAACGGTACCGTCATCACCCCCGATGGAAAGACCCTCGTCGTCGGCGAATCGTTCGGGCGGCGCCTGACGGCGTTCGATATCGCGGCCGACGGCTCGCTCGCGAACAAGCGCGTGTGGGCCGACCTCGGAAAGAATGTCCCCGATGGAATCGCGCTCGATGCCGAGGGCGCGATATGGGTCGCAAGTCCGATGTCCTCGGAAGTGATTCGCGTGCGCGAAGGCGGCGAGGTCACCGAGCGGATCAAGGTTGCGACCGACGCGTTCGCCTGCATGCTGGGCGGCGCCGATCGCAAGACGCTGTTCGTGCTGACCTCGGTTTCGTCGGATCCGGCGGCGTGCCTCGCCAACGCGACCGGCAAGATCGAGATCACCAGGGTCGAAGTGCCCGGCGCGGGACTGCCGTAGCGGCTAGTCAAGCGGAGCGCGGCGTGGCGTAATCATAATCGATGAGTGCGAACACAAATTCGGATCTCTTTTCCGCGCGGCGGCGCCGTTTTCTTGATGCGATCGGCGCGGGCGCAAGCGCAATCCTGCCCAGCGCGCCGGCTGCGTTTCGATCGGGCGACGTCGAATTCATCTACCGGCAGGACAATGATTTCTACTATCTGACGCGTTTCGAGGAGCCCGAGTCGGTCGCGCTGTTTTCGCCGGGGCATCCTGACGGCGAATTCGTGATGTTCGTGCGGCCGCGCGATAAGGACCGCGAGACCTGGACCGGCAAACGTGCGGGCGTCGAAGGTGCGATGATCGAGTACGGCGCGGACAAGGCCTACACCATTGACGAGCTCGAAAAGGTTCTGCCGCGCTACCTGGAAAAGACCGAGCGGCTGCACTATCCGATCGGACGCAACCCGGAACTCGATACGCGCGTGATGAAACTCTCGCAGTATTCGAGCGCGATGCGTCCGCGGCTGGGCTCGGGTCCCTACGCGATTTTCGATCCGCGCGAGATTATTCACGAATCGCGCCTGCATAAAGAGCCCGACGAGCTCGAGCGGATGCGCCGCGCGATCGAGATCTCCGGCGAAGCGCATGAGCGCGCGATGCGCATGGCGCGCGGCGGGATGCGCGAATGGCAGATCGAGGCCGAGGTTGATTACGCGTTCCGCTCGCGCGGGGCGGCCGGGCCGAGCTATCCATCGATCGTTGCGTCGGGACCCAACGCCGCGATCCTGCATCACATCCAGAATCGCCGCGAGATGCGCACCGGCGAGCTACTGCTGATCGACGCCGGTTGCGAGTACGACTTCTATGCCTCCGACGTGACGCGCACCTTTCCGATCGGCGCTCGCTTCACTGCACTGCAGAAGGAGCTTTACGAGATCGTGCTCGTCGCGCAGGCACGCGCGATCGACAAGGTTAAGCCCGGCGCACGCTTCGACGACCCGCACGACGCCGCACTGCGCGTGCTGGTTGATGGGATGCGCTCGCTCGCGTTGGTCAAGGGAACCGCCGAGGAAATTATCGAAGCGGGATCATATCGGCGCTACTACATGCATCGCACCAGTCACTGGCTCGGCATGGACGTTCACGATGTCGGCCTGTACCGGGTAGGCAGCAAGTCGCGCAGTCTCGAACCCGGGATGGTGTTGACGGTCGAGCCGGGCATCTATATCGACGCCGACGATGACACCGCGCCTGAGGCGATGCGCGGCGTCGGAATCCGCATCGAGGACGACGTCCTGGTCACGGCGGGCGGCTACGAGGTGATGACCGCGGCGATTCCCAAGCAGGTTGCCGAGATCGAGGCGCTGACCGCCGCGTAATTGCAGACGGCGGACCTCACGCCGGGTTGTGCATGCCCAGGCGTCAATTGCCGCGCCCGGCGGCAGCCGCGATTAAGAGCAGGAAGTGCGCGTGTAGTCGCACTGTACGAGGCAGTTTCCAATCAAGTTGCGGCAGTAGTACTCCTCGTTCCCGTTGACTTGGCAGACCTGGTATTGGCGTTCGCAGTCCGTGCGGCATTGGACCAGCGCCTTTTTGCATCGTCGCGCCGCGCAACAAGACAGACCGGCTGACAGGACCAGGACCAGCGCCACTCGCGGGAGAATCCGGGAGATCACCGCAAAGGCGTCAGAGCTCGAGCGCGCTGGCCGAGCCGACTATCGTCTTGGTGCCGTCGGACTTGTCGCACCACACTTCGACTTCAGCGCGGGTGCGCTTGCCCTCAGGCGCGCGGCCGACGATCCTTCCGCGCGGTGCCGTCGTGTCGTTGCTCCACACGACGTTTACGAGCCGCAGGTCCATCTTCCCGCCGTATAGGAAGCCCATTCCAAACCTCTTCGTCATCAGCTCCGCGACCAGGCAGACCGAGAGCATCCCCTGCACTACGATTTCCGGGAAGCCGAGGTCGAGCGCCTTTTGCCGATCGTTGTGATAGTTGCGTTCCGGGCCGGAGAACGCGAGGCACATATCATCGTTGATGGTGCGCATCGGAACTTCGATCAGCTCGCCGCCGCTCTCGCCGATATGGAAAGAGCGTTTGGAATCCTTCTCGCGCGATTTATCGACCACAAAAGAATCGGTTTTGGTTTGCTCGGGGAGCAGAAAGCTCTGATGCGTTCTGCTGCGCGAGACGATTCGCCCCGCGGCATTACAGACGATTACTTCGTTAACCAGGTATTCGCGATCGCGCTTGAGGTAGCGTCCTACTATCAGCGAGCGAGTAGTCAGTTGTTCGCCGACCATCACCGGTGCGAAGATTTCCCATTCCTGCCGCGCGTGCAGGTTGCCGTAGATATTGGGCAAGTACCATTTGACGGTCTTGTACACCGCGCTGTGGAGAATCAGCGCGGGCGCCAGCGGTCCGCCGAGCGGCGAGCGATCGCGATACCACGGATTGTCGTCGCCGGTTCCAGCGATATACGTCGCGATAGCCTTCGGCGTGAGGTCGTAGGTTACGCCACCGTAGTCGCGGCCGACATATACTTCGTCGGGAGAGAAAACTGTCTCGCTCATCGGACTCCTCGCGCGATCGCAGTTACGGCTTCTGTTTCTGCTTGAGCCGTTCGCTGAATTTTGCCGCGTCGATTGCGGCACGGCGATGTGTTCCCGAGCCTATTTGTTCGGTCTCGTCAAACGCGCGCACCTTGAATTCGAGCCGGCGTCCTTCGCACTTGACCACTTCGGCTTCGGCGCGGACGCGATGCCCCGGCGGCGTGGCTGCCATATGCTGCACGTCGATCGACATCCCGACCGAGCTTTCGCCCGGCTCGAGGTATCCGCGCATCGCGTCCATCGCGGCCATCTCCATCATCGAGACCATTGTGGGCGTCGAGAGCACCGGCGCCAGCGACGATTCGATTCGGCTCGCCAGATGCTCCGGCGCGACGATCTGGGTGAACGTGCCGACGGTGCCGACGGGTATTGGTTTCATCGCTTAGCGCCGCAGGCTCATCGCGTCGAGCTTCTTTGCGAGCCACTCGACGCGGTCGTTGCCCCAGAACGGCTCGCCCGCGGCGATCATCATGGGGACGCCGAACACGCCATCGCGCTCGGCTTCCTCGGCGGCAGCCTGCAATTCGCGCGGCCCGTCGCTCAGGATATATTTGGTGAAGCCTGCGGCGTCGAGGCCGACTTCCGTCATCACCTTTGCCAGCGCGGAGCCGTCTTCGATATCGAGCTCGCGTTTGAAGAAGCGCTCGAATACCCGGTCGGAGTAGGGGCGGAACTTGCCGTGCCGGTCCGCCCACATCCCGCCCATCAGCGACAGCCGCGAGTCGAAAATCTTTTGCGGTCCGCGGATGACGAGCCCGCGCGAGTTCGCGTAGCGTCGGGCGTCGAGGTAGAGATAGCGCACCTTGCGCCAGTTGCGCTCGTCGCGCTGTTCCGGGTTGCCGCCGAATGCGCCCTTAAGGTTCACCTCCAGCGGCACGTAGCGCAGCGTGATTCGGTATGCCTGCTCGAGGTCATACATCGGCTGCATCGCGAGATATGTGAACGGGCTTTTGTAATCGTAGTAGAGCTTGATTGTCTCGTCGGTCATCTCGGCACCGCCTCAACCGATAGCCTAAATCGCCGGTACAAAAAAGCGGGCGTGCGAACCGGTCATTCAGTCCCGGCGTTGCGGGTCAGATAGTCGAGGATCATCTGGCGCTGATCATCAGTCAGCGGCGCGATACCCGACTGGCGCATCTTGAGCTGCATCGCGTCAACCTGTACCGACCACATCGCCGAGGTCATCGAACGCGGATTGTACGGTGCATGGCATTGACCGCATCGCTGCTGATACACGACAGCCGCGGGAGATCCGCTTTCTGGCAACGTCGCGGCGCGATGCGCACATCCGGCCAGGAGCGCGAGCGTCGCGATCACTATCGCGATTCGGACAGAGCTAATTCGCAGCGATGCGCGCATCAGGGAATCTGGCGACAATCGCTTCTCGAAGCGCGGCGACGAGCGCCGCTCGCTCGGCTTTCGGGAGCGCTACTTTGCGCTCGGCCTCAGGACGCATCCATACCGGCGCGCGGCGCAACGCGTCACTCTCGTAGCGCGGAAAGATATGCCAATGCACGTGAGGCTCGGCGTTTCCGAGGCATTCGTAGTTGAGCTTCCACGGCTTGGTGACAGACGCGATCGCTTCCGCAACCAGACGCAGCTCCTCGAAGATGCGATGCGCCTCGGCGGACGGCATCAGGAAGAGCTCGGTCGCGTGCGTCTTGGCGAGCATCACGCAATATCCGCGATAGAACTGCGCGTCGCCGAGGATCACGTAGCTCTCGGCGAGCTCGGCGACGAAGTCGTCGAAGGAGTTGGTCCGGATGCGCTCGATAAGCGCGCAGATGCCGCATCGCGCGTCGGCGGTCACGCGGATTTCTCCGGCTCGATCGGCACCAGCTTGATTTTCGCGCCGCGCAGGAGCTCGCCGACGGTCTCGAGTTTGTACGGCTTGCCGTAATATACCGTGCGGATGCCGGTGTTGATGAGCACCTTCAGGCAGTGGATGCACGGGGTGTGGGTCACGTAGATATCGGCGTCCTGGATCGCGGCGCCGTTGCGCGCGGCTTGCGTGATCGCGTTGATCTCGGCGTGGATGGTGCGAAAGCAGTTCTGCTCGACTTCGCCGTCGGGATTGCGCGACTCGTAGATCAGGCATCCGACCTCGGTGCAATGCGGAAGGCCCGCGGGCGAGCCGTTGTAGCCGGTGGCGAGGATACTGCGGTTGCGCACGATCACCGCACCGACTTTCGCGCGCAGGCAGGTCGAGCGTTCCGCAACTTCGCGCGTGATCGTCATGAAGTACTGGTCCCAACTGGGGCGGGATTTTTCGCTATGCTCCGGCAAATTGGATCGCTCCTTAAATTCGGATCGTTGCCGCGCGATGAATCGCAACGCCCGGCGCATGCTGCATCACGCTGTAGCTCTGCGGCTGCTCGGGTTGTGGAGGATTGTCAGCAGGCGCGCTAATCGAAATTGGATTGGGCATGAAGGTCAGTATGAACAGCGCCACGGTCAGCCACGCCGCGAAGGTGCGGCCTCGTCCGAGCGGCGCATTTCGATCGACGGTAGAAGGATGTCCCAGTCCGAGCACGACCGCGATCACCGCCCACAGGAGCCATCCGGCCCAGGAAGTTCTGCCGAGCGCGAGCGGCACCAGGAACATCAGCACGCATCCGAGGACGAAGATTGTCGAGACCTTCCGATGATGCCGGGGCGTGAGGGCATAAAGCACGTGGCCGCCGTCGAATTGTCCACTCGGCAGAAGATTGAGCATCGTGACCAGAAATCCGAGCCATCCGGCGAATGCGATCGGATGCAGGTTGACGTTGACCAGGTTCGGGTCCACGCCAAGCATCCATCGCGAGAGTCCATAAAAGAGCAGCGAGTTGCCGAGCGCGAGACCGCCCGCGCTCTGCGTCAGCGGCTGGATGTCGGAAAGATGGAGTCCGATTATCACGCACGGCAGCGCGACCATCATGCCCGCCCACGGACCGGCAGCGCCGATATCAAACATCACCCGGCGGGTTTGCGGCATCTGGCGCAGACGGATGAACGCGCCGAACGTCCCGATAAAGAACACCGAGGGAAGCGGCGCAGGAATAAAGTAGGGCAGGCTGGTGTTTACGCCACTACGCCGCGCGGTCACGTAATGGCCCATCTCATGTGCGAGCAGAATCGCCATCAGCGGAAGCGAGAACGACAGGCCCACCGCGAGAGCGGTAATGAACGCGATCGGATGCCACCACGGAAGATCGGCGCCGGCCACGTATGCGCCGGCCATCGTGGTGGTGAGCAGGGTAATCGCAAACAGCGCGAGGTTAAGCGGCGGAATCCCGTCGGGCAGCATCGCGCGCAGCCCGCGCGGTTCGGGGCCGAGCGAAGGCGCAAGCTCCGCGGCGTAGCGCGGGATCTCCGTCAGGACGTTGGGCGCGTTCCTGTATGCGGCAGCATCTTCCATAATTAACGCATGTCTCAGGCGCGTCCGGCGGTTACGACCACGCTCGCGCCGGTTTGGGCACCATAGTGTATCGCGGCATTGGCGTCGCGGATCGCAATTTCAAGGTGGTCAAAGCTGCCAACGGTCGCCAGAGAGCTGCCTGCCGGAGCGTCTCCATAGGCGCGATAAATTTTAATCGCCGCGCTGCCATTGATCCTAACCGAAAGCGGTTTTGTGCGAAAGGAAGCGGCGAGCCGCGCGAGGATCGTCGCGCCGATATTCGTGATCAGATTGCCGAAACCGTCCACGTACACGACCTCGCCACGAATTTGCCGCGCTGTGATCGACGGCTCGGGAAGCACGAGCGCAGTGATCTTATCGAACGCAGGCCCGAGTGCGCGAATCGAGGTGCCGCGCGCGAGCCACGCAGCCGCGGGCGCGAAGATATCGCGGCCGTGGAACGTCGAGCTGATATCGTTCGGGCGAAAGCGCGGCGACTTGAGCTCCACGATTCGGCGAACGCCCGCGTCCGCGGCGGCGAGCGACAGCAGACCGTTGTCTGGGCCGACGAAGCGCGCGCCGGCGCGAGTCTCGATCGCGATCGGCAATCGCGCGGTCCCGACTCCGGGATCAACCACCGCGAGGAAGATCGTGCGAGCGGGGAAATTTCGCCAGCTCTGTGCGAGCACGAGCGCGCCGGCCGCGATCGCTTGCGGCGGGATTCCGTGGGTGAGGTCGATTATCCGGACGCGCGGCGCGATCCGCGCGATCACGCCCTTCATCACACCGGCATAGTGATCGCGATAGCCGAAGTCGCTCAGGAGTGCGATAACGGGCGCGGCACGAGTCGCGGTGGTCATTGACTCAGTTGCGCGCGGGATTTGGCGATGACGATTCGGCGCGAGACATCAGCAGCAAGCGTAGCGCAGCCGGATTTCCGCGCCAAGGCGCGCGTGAAAACCGGAAGGGCCGTCCACTCTTTGCGGACGGCCCTTCGGTACGATGCCGATTCAAATTCGAGTCCTAGTCAGATTTGGCCTTCTTGGCCTTGTCGAACTTCAAGGTCAATTCCGCCACTCCGGCGGCGACATTGAGTCCGTTCTGTCCTTCGACCGAGACCGGCTGAAGCGCGATCGAGTTCTTGAATCCTCCGACCAGCACGTTGGCTCCCGCGCCGACTCCGAGCGCCAGGCTGGCAGTCGCTCCGGCGTAATGCCCGGCGAGCGCGCCCTGGCCGAGATTATTGGTCGGGGCGGCCACGGACCACAGAAGCACGGCTGACTGCAGATAACCGATATCCGCGCCGAACTTGGAGATCGATCCGGTGTAGTACTCGGTATATCCGGGCTGCAGCGCGTACGCGCACTTGATGTCGCGCGACGATCCGAAGATAAAGCCCCATCCCGCCGCGACGTGGCAAGTCAGGTACCCCGTCCGGACGGTCATGCTCTTGGTGTCGGATTTGGCGCCGTTTGCGTTCTCCGCGAACGCCGGCGAACCGATCGACGCAACCACCAGCATAATCGCGGCGAGCAGAGTCATAGTCTTGATCATAGCCTTCATCGTTCTCATCTCCTCCTGTCCGAGCCTAGCGTGGAAAGTTACTTGTTACCCCTGTAGCGTTCCATGCAGGCTAGCGGGAGATGCGGTATGTAGCAAAGGGGTGCGCGGCAGTATTTTTCGAGCCTGTCGACTGGCAGGATCGCGCCGAAGAGCCGATGGAAAAATGCTCCGGTTCGTGGAACGATTCGGGCTGGGCGCGGAAATCGCGCGCGAATCCAGCGGGTGGAAAATGGCCAAAGCTCTGCCACTGCAACGTTTCAAGGTGATCGATCTGACGCGGGTGCGCTCCGGTCCAACCTGCGTTCGCCAACTCGCCGACTGGGGCGCCCAGGTAATCAAGGTCGAAATGCCCGAGGCCGACGGATTCGGATGGGCGCGCCACAGCTCGGATTTTCAAAATCTCCATCGTAATAAACGCAGTCTAACCGTCAATCTGAAAACCGAAGCGGGCAGGGCGATCCTGTTCAAGCTGGTTGAGGGCGCCGACGTCGTGGTCGAGAATTTCCGCCCCGACGTAAAGCATCGCCTCGGCATCGACTACGAGACCCTGTGCAAGATCAACCCGCGGCTGGTGTACGGCAGCATTTCGGGTTTCGGCCAGGACGGACCGTACGCATCGCGGCCCGGCGTCGATCAGATCGCGCAGGGAATGGGCGGACTGATGTCGCTGACCGGACTTCCGGGGCAAGGTCCCGTGCGCGCGGGAATCGCGATCGCCGACACGACCTCAGGGCTCTACTGCGCGATGGGGATTCTGGTCGCGCTGCTCGAACGCGAGGTCTCGGGCCAGGGGCAATGGGTACAGACTTCGCTGTTGCAGGCGCAGATCGCGATTCTGGATTTCCAGGCAACGCGTTGGCTGATGGACGGGCGCGTACCGCAGCAGGCCGGCAACGATCATCCGACCGCAATTCCTACCGGAGTGTTCGCGACCAGCGACGGAATGATCAACATCGCGGCGGTCGGCCAGCCGATGTTTGCGAGTCTGGCGCGGATCATGGAATCCTCGCGATGGATTGACGACCCGCGCTTCTCCGATCCGGCAAGCCGCTCGAGAAATCGCGCGCAACTCAACGCGGAGATCGCGGCGGTCACCAAAACCAAACCTTCGGAATATTGGATCAGGGTGCTGAACGACGCGGGCGTGCCATGCGGACCTATCAACACGATCGACCAGGTGTTCGCCGACCCCCAGGTGCGGCATCTCGGAATCGCGCAGAGTGTCGAGCATCCGAAACTCGGCAGCATCACGCTGGTCGGGCAGCCGTTCACGCTCTCGCGCACCGACAGCGCGCTTAAGACCGCGACGCCCGAAGCGGGGCAGCATACCGATGAAATTCTTCACGAGCTTGGCTACGACGACGCCGCAATTGCCGAGCTTCGCAACCAGCACGCGATTTGACGGATGGAAACCATGAACGCGGAAACGCAAAAGCTGATCGGAAAAAAAGATGCGCCAATCGGATGGATGATCTTCAACAATCCCGAGCGGCGCAACGCCGTCTCGAGCGAGATGTGGGAAGCGATTCCGAAGGTGCTCGACGCGTTTGACGCCGACCCCGAAGTCCGCGTGGTTGTGATGACTGGCGCGGGCGACAAGGCGTTCGTCTCGGGCGCGGATATTTCACAGTTCGAGGATCAACGGGCCAACCGCGAGGCCAACGAGCACTACAGCGCGCGCAGCGGAGCGGGAACGGCGGCGCTCGCGAGACTCAAGAAGCCATCGATCGCGATGATCCGCGGCTTCTGCCTGGGCGGCGGGCTGGCGGTCGCGTTGTCGTGCGATCTGCGGATTTGTTCCGACGACGCGCGCTTTGGAATTCCGGCGGCGCGCCTGGGCCTGGGCTATGGATTCGACGGGGTGAGGCGTCTGGTCGATATTGTCGGTCCGGCCTACACCAACGAGATTCTGTTCACCGCGCGCCAGTTCGACGCTATTGAAGCGCTCAGGATGGGACTGGTGAATCGCGTAGTTGGCACCGCCGAGCTCGAAGAAACCGTGCGCAGCTATGCGCGGACGATCGGAGAGAACGCGCCGCTGACTGTGCGCGCGAGCAAGATGGCGGTGCGGGAGGCGCTCAAGGATCCCGCGCGGCGCAAGCTCGAGGAGCTCGAGAGCGCGGTCGCAGCCTGTTTCGAGAGCGTGGACTACGCGGAGGGCCGCCGCGCCTTCATGGAGAAACGCAAACCGAATTTCCAAGGGCGGTAGAGACCGCTAATTCTGAATTCGCAAATGAGGAAAATCCTGGGTTGTGCCCAGCGCTTCCCACGCCAGTGCCGCCGCTGCCACCCGCGACTCGACCCTTAGCTTCTGGTACACGCGCTCGAGGTGCTTGTCGACCGTGCGCCTGCTGATCGAGAGAATCTGCGCGGTCTCCGCGCTGGTCTTGCCTTGCGCGATCCAGAGCAGAACCGAGGCTTCTCTCTGACTCAGCCCCAACCGATCCTCCAGATGCCGAGGTTGTTCGCGCAGCCCGGTCTTCGTCAGAAACCGATTCATTTCACCGGGAGCGGAGCTCCGCACGAACGGTAGGTGCGCGCGGCTTATCACTTGCGCGTTGCGATACGCCTGCGCAAAGTGCGGCAGCAACAGGTCGAGCACCTCGCGGTCTTGGTCGTTAAAATCCGCGGATTCGCGGGCCAGGGAAATGGCGATATGCTCGCCGGTATTGGGGTCGAGAAAAGGCGCGGCGATCAGATACTCGATTCGGAGTGGCCGCAGCGTTTCCTGGTAGAAGCGCCGCCGATGCAGTTGCGTGCGAGTAACAAAATCAGACAGCCGGAGCGCGCGCGATTCGCGGGTCCGCGCGAAATGCGCGATCAGTGGATGCTCTTCCAGCGCGGCGCCCACGCTCGCCTCAAGATCACCAGAGCTGAATTCAGTTATGGCGGGATCCATCTCGAGCGCGATCTGTTGCCGCGCGAGATTGACCACGTTGAACCCCACACTGTCCGCGTCGATCAGATCGCGGATCCAAGTTACCGCGTGCCGCGGAAATTCCTCTAAACTCTGGGAGGCATATAGAGTCGGCAGGAGCGTGAGCAATCTCCCAATCGACCGCTCAGGAATCGCCATAGCGTCAAGTTAGGGACATTTGCACGTGACTCGCAAGGGGCGCTAATTGCACTGCATTTACGGCTGTTTAGGCATGTGTCGGCCAAGCCATCCGGTGATCGCCCGGTTAACTTCATCCGGGAATTCCTGCTGCACCCAATGCCCGGCGCGATCAATTTGGTTCGTCTCCAGATCCGAGCACAGGGCGGGCATCCCTTCGGCCAGACGCGGCGGCAGCGCGGCGTCCCATGCAGCCGTGATCATCAGCGTCGGAAGCGACAGCTTGGCGGTGCCGATCGCGGGCAGTTCGCGCGCATTGCGATCGATATTGCGGTACCAGTTGATACCGCCGCGAAAGCCGGTCTTTTCAAACGCTGCGGCGTACACCTCAAGCTCTTCCGGCGTGACGATCAGCGCGTTGTCGGGCGCGAGTTCTTCGATCCGCCGAAATGGATTCATGTCGAACTCGCCGGACGCCGTGAAGCGCTTCATACTTTCCTCAGGACTGACCGGCGCTCTCATCAGGCGATCGAAAATCAGCCGCGCCTTGCTGTCCATCACGTTCTCGGCGCGGCCCGGCTCCTGGAACCATAGAATATAGTGGCGTTCGTCTTTACCACCGACCATCGTGCGCATGACCGAGGTCGGCGGTATCGCCATGTACGGCGTGCAGACTCCGATCACGCCGGCGGTGCGTTCCGGGTGCAGCACAGGCATCGCCCACGCTACAAAGCCGCCCCAGTCGTGTCCCACGAATACCGCGCGCTCGATCTTCAGCGCATCGAGCAGGCCGACCAGGTCGCCCGTCAGCTCGGTGAGTCCGTAGTCGGTGATTGCCGCGGGCGCGCTCGAGTCTCCATAGCCGCGCTGATCGGGTGCGATCGCGCGAAACCCTGCTGCTGCAACCGCGGGAAGCTGATGCCGCCACGAGTAGGCCAGCTCCGGAAAGCCATGGCAGAAGACCACGGCCGGTCCGGTTCCGGTTTCATGCACGGCCAGATTGATCGAGGGCTGATTCCCGCGCGCAGCGATCGGTACGATGCGGCCCTTGGGCCACGCTGAAGTAGATGACATTGCGAATTCCTCGCGGATTCCTCGAAACTTTTTCGAAAACTTCCGGGCCGCGATTAGTGGCTCTTCTTGGCGGCTTGTTCCGCCATGAACTTCTGCACCGTTTCGGCCGCCGCGTTCATCGCCTTGCCGATAAGCTCGCGATTATTGTCGGTGTACCATTGGAGCGACGCGGTGCGTCCCAGGTTGGAGCCGTTGAAGCGTGGCAACACGTGGCGCGCGAATAGTTCGTATGAGTTCTTGGTCTGGTCGAAGTTCGCCCAGTTATGCGCGAGCATCAGCAGGCAGCCGAACCCGCCTGACTGCTTCTCGAGCTTTTCGACCATCGCGATCGCGTCATCGGGCGTCCCGATCACCGCGCGTCCTGATGCGACCATGCCCTCGGCCGGATCGGCCGCGCCCAGATCGTCGCCGCTGGCGGTGGGGTTGATCCGGCTGAAGTAATCGACCCACTTGGTCAGCCCAAACTTGACCTCGCGCATCGCCTGCTCGCGAGTCTCGGCGATATGCATCGGGACGACCAGGCGCAGGAGCGCGCGATCCATCTCGCGGCCCTGCTCGCGCGCGATGTCGCACGCGATCTGCCAGTTGGTTCCGAGCACGTCATACGCACCCGCCTGCGAAGCGGCCACGCACAGCATCCCGATTCCGTAACGTCCGGCGAGCTTCCCGCCCGACGGGGTAAAGGTGCTTGCGACAGCGAATTCGGGCCGCGGGCGCGAATAGGGCAGCAACTGGCAACGCGCCTCCTTGAGCGTGTACCATTCGGTTTTCTCCGTGATTACCTCGCCTGCGAGCAGGCGCATGATCACGTCAAGCGACTCGGCCATCCGATCGCGCTGCTTGGGCACCGGCACGCCGAGCATCTCGGCGTCCGACGGCAACAGGCCGGGGCCGACTCCGAACATCGCGCGGCCGCGAGTCATATGATCAAGCTGGATGATCCGGTTCGCGACCATCAGGGGGTGATGATACGGCAGCGAGATTACGCCAGTGCCGATACGGATGCGCTCGGTGCGTTCGGCCGCGGCGGCGATCATCAGTTCTGGCGACGCGATAATTTCGTAGCCGGCGGAGTGATGTTCGCCGATCCAGGCTTCGTCGAAACCGATTCGATCGAGATGCGCGATCAGATCGATATCGCGCCGCAGCGCGAGGGTCGGATCCTCGTCGGTCGGATGAAACGGCGCGAGAAAAATTCCCGAGTGCATGCGGTTGGGTCGAATGGTGTTCATACGGGACTCCTCAATTGGCGACGGTTGCTGGCGGATAGGGTGCGATGTCCTGGTCCGGAGTGGCGGGGCGCGGCGGCCGCGCCATGACCTCGCTCACCGCGGCGACGAACTCCGGATCATTGACTAACGACTCGGGCGGCCGGTTCAGATTTATTACATCGAAGATCGCTTCTGCGATTACCGGAACGCCGGCGCCCTCGCGCATGATGCGTTCCCACATTTCAGTGCTGATCTCGCCTTCGGATTTCGCGCCACCACCGTCGCGTTCCAGCGCCTGGCGATCGCGCGCGACCGACAGCGACCACGGCTGCCTGACGAACTCAGCTTGCAGCTTGAAGAACCGCTGCGGAAATTTGGGGTCGGCGGGATCCATCTCGCTAACCGCTTTGCCGAGGATCTGCGAGCAGACCGCCGCGCTCGTCATCCCCTGGGCGTACACCGGATTGAACGCGCAGGCTGCGTCGGCAATGCAGACGAAGCCGGCGGGACCGCTCCAGCGCTCGTAGTGGTTCCAGATGTTCTGCATGCCGCGGCGATGGAAGATCGCGGAGATTGGTTTCGAGATCGCCAGCGCCTCGGCCACGATCGGCGAACGCAGCTTCGCGCATAGCGCCGCGAACGATTCATGATCGGCCGGAAGCTCACGGCCGCCCCAGGACGCCAGCGTCAGCAGAAAACGGTCGCCCTCGATCGGCAGCGTGAGCGCGAAATAATAATCCTCGGGTGCGGTCGGATGCGCCGACGGATTGAGAAAAATCCCCTTCCACCACCAACTCGTCGGACGCTCGCCGGCCGGAGGCGCCTGATACCAGCAGGTGCTGTAGCCTGCTTCAGCATCGACGACCTCACGCTCCGCGGGCGCAAAGCCCAACTGCTCGAGCCACACGGGCGCGCGCGAGCTGCGTCCGCTGCAATCGACGATCAGGTCCGCATCGAGATGGCCGACGGAGCCATCGCTGACCGTGCGGGTCTCGATTCCGTTGACGTAAAGTGGCGGAGGTGACTCAGGATGGAACCCAACGCGCCGCGGGTCGTCAGCCGCCAGAGTCAGGCGCGTGACCTCGGTTCCTTCGAGAAAATGAACATTCTTGATCGCCTTCACGCGGTCGCGAATCACCGCCTCGATCAGCAGACGGCTCGCAAACAGCATTTGATGGCCGGTGCGCCGCCTCTGGGCCCAACCCTCGGGCTGCAGCGTGGCGAGGTCGAGCCCGGCATCGAGGTCGAGTCCGCCGCGCGCGTGCAGGGCGTCGTCGAGGCCGGGGAACAAGACGTTTAGCTCGCGGCGACCACGGTCAAGGAGGCCGTGGGGATGGCGGCTCTGGGGGACGCCTTTGCGATGAATCGGCGCGTCGGCAAGCTCATCGCGTTCGACGATCGTAACCCGCTCGAAAAGATCGGACAGCACTCGTGTGGCGCACATTCCGCCGATACCAGCTCCGATTACAACCACATGCCGTGCGCTCATACGTAGTTCGCTCCTAACCCGAACCTTTTATATCGCAGAAATTCCTGCCCGATTCGAGAGCGTTCGCGCGGATTCCAGACCCGGCCGCGTCTTGCTGTACATTACTGGCAACGCCTAGTAGGCTCATCACGACAGTGCCTAACTCGACCACAGCATCATCCGGCAATGAACAAATTCTGTTCTCGCGGCTTCTCGCGAATTTACCGGCGCGGGTTTGGATTAAAGATGCCCAGGGGCGATACATATTCGTGAATCAGACTCTGGTCTCGGATCTCAATATCGAGCACGACCGATGGATCGGTTCCCGGGACGAGGAGCTCTTTCCCGGCCCCGGCCAGGTTTACTGGCGCAAGGACCAGCAAGTTCTATCCTCGGGAGAGACCCTGGTTACCACCGACCAGGTCGAGGACGGCAAGTTTCTCACGGTTCTCAGGTTTCCGCTGGACCTCGAGGGTTTGCCTCACGTCGCTGGGATTGGTCTGGAATCTACGCAGCAGATAATTGCTCTGCTGGGAATGTTTCAATTGCGGGACGAGCTGTTCCGCAACGAGCGTTTGCGCTCGATCGGCGAGATGGCGACCGGACTCGCGCATGACTTGAACAACAGTCTGAATGCGGCGGTTCTGCGGTTGCATCTGATAGAAAGCAAAGTCAGCAACGAGTTGAAGCCGGAAGTTGACGCATTGAAGCGTTCAATCAGTGCCGCCTCCGACCGGGTAAGGGCACTGCGCGAGTTTGTAAATTCCGATCAGCAAGAGAAAATCGAACGTGTGGATTTGCAGAGATTGATTCGCGATTCGATCGATATGGTGACCCTTCTGATCGAGAAGACTCCAACCGCCAGAGGCGGCTCGATCAAAATTGACCGCCGAATTCCGGAAACGCTGCGCCCGATCGCGGCTCCGCCCAATCAGCTCAAGCATGTGATCGCGAACCTTCTTATCAACGCACGCGACGCGATGGCCGACGGCGGCAGCATTCTAATCGAGGCAAGAAACGCGCACACGGCGGTCGAGCTCACTATCTCGGATGAAGGCACCGGTATAGCTCCGGATGTTCTCGAGAGGATTTTCGAGCCGTTCTTCACCACCAAGGCCTTCGGAACCGGGTTGGGTCTCTCGATGGCGCGCGATGTCGTGACGCGAATTGGCGGACAGATCCACGCGGCGAACCGCGCGCCCAAAGGCACGTCATTCATTCTCAGTCTTCCGCTTTCCGAAGAGTCCGGGAACGACCCCGGCGCCAGAACGTTCTAGCCGTCAGTGGGCGCTTCGGTGGATTGCTTCGTCACCGTCAGCTCATCAATCGCGATCAGCAGACGGTAACAACCATGACCCGCGGAGTGCGGCGGCGGTTAGTCAATCGGCGATAGAAAAGTGGAATTCTGGAGACCGCTTTGCGGCGGCAGTGACGGGCGTCAACTTCAGCCTCGGCGGCCGGCAAGCGGCCGAGGTCCCAGGAATTTGCCGGCGGCCGGCGCGATTTCCCGCAGCTTGATCACGGCATCGGCAAGATCTTTCAGATCCCGTTTGGCGCTCTCGGACAACTCGCCTTCGATAAAATCCGAGGATACGAGATAGACGCTGGTCGGCACCACGATCGCGCCAAACCACGCGAGGATATCGCGCAGGTGCCAATCGACGCCGAGAAAATGATTCTGCGTCGCGCCCATCGCGATGATTCCGACCGGCTTTGCGGCGAGCGATTCGAGCGGAAGGTGATCGAGCAGATTTTTCAGCGCTCCGGTGAACGAGCCGCGGTAAACCGGGCTGGCGAACACCACGCCGGCGGCTGACCGCACGCTTTCGACAATCCGCGCGGTGTCGTCGTGGTATTGTTCCGGTGGCCGGCCGTCGGCGAATGCGATCTTCAGATCGGCGAGATTGAGCAGCTCGGCTTCGAGCTCCCGATGCTCGGCACGCGCGGAGTCGAGCATCCATCGCGTTGCGCTCATTAGACGCCCCGCAGGAGTGACGGCTCCCACAATCGCCAACAATCTGGAAGACACCTGTGCTCCTAAACCGCCGGGCTCGTCGTTCATGCTCTCGCTTGCGTCCGGCCGCTTTGGAGAGAGCGGCGCGGCGGACTCGATCAATTATGCGATACAGTAGGTGAAAAAAGCGAGCAAATATGGGTGCAATTCGGTTCGACAAGGCGGAGCGCTTGCAGTAGAGGCCGGGAATTGATAATCATTCTCATAATCAAGAGGTCCACCACCGATGTACCTATGCATTTGCAACGCTATCACTGACCGCCAGGCACGCTCACAGGACACCGTCCCCGGATGCTCGGTGGCAGCGTTTTATCGCACGCTGGGAGTCACGCTCAAGTGCGGCAAATGTGTGCCGGTCGTTCGTGAGATTCTCGATGCACAGTCCAACTCGATCGAAGCTCGCCAGGAAAGTTGCGGCCATAATAACTGTGGGCAGGAAAGCTCCGCCGCAGGTCG
The DNA here is from genome assembly GCA_049795175.1 of Binataceae bacterium (SeqCode). Lineage (GTDB taxonomy): Bacteria > Desulfobacterota > Binatia > Binatales > Binataceae > JBARDN01. Next base: position 21,801 of record JBARDN010000163.1, read on the forward strand.
TTAATCCCGGTAGCCCTCGCGTTCGTTTGCTCCTACAATAGAACAATTCATCGCCGCATCTTGTAGGGGAAGATTCGTGAAGGGTGATCCTCAGGTACTTCAGTTTCTCAATACAGTTCTGCGCAACGAGTTGACTGCGATCAACCAATATTTTCTGCACGCCAGGCAGCTCGAGCATTGGGGCGTGACGAAGCTCGGCAAGTACGAGCGTGACGAATCGATCACCGAGATGAAGCATGCCGACCAGATTATCGAGCGTATCCTGTTTCTCGAGGGGCTGCCGAATCTGCAGGATCTGGATCGGCTGCTGATCGGCGAGAACGTCAAGGAAGCGCTCGAGTGCGATCTCAAGCTCGAGATGAAAGCGATTGGCGATTTTCGCGCCGCGGTCGCGCACTGCGAATTGGTAAAAGACTACGTTACGCGGGACCTGCTGACGGAAATCATGCACGAAGAAGAGAAGAGCATCGATTTCCTGGAGGTCCAGTTCGATCTGATCAACCAGATCGGAATCGAGAACTACATCCAGCTGCAATCCTCGAGCGCGAGCTGAATTACATACTCCGGCCGGGAGGAGGCCCAAAAAACAGCGCCCAGAGAGCGCCTTGGCCCATCTGCTCGCCGATCTCCGACCATACGAAATAGAGTGCGAACACGAGACTGATCCCCAGTATCCAGGCGAAGAACCGATCCAAATTCGTCTGCTGCGTGACGCTTCTGATTGCCCCGTCGAACGAGCCGGTATGAAATAGCGCCTCGATAAGTCGTTCGAGGTACCCGAGCATTAGCGTGCCGGTTCCGTAAAGAATCGTTTTGACTGCGACGGCGATCGCTCGGGGATACCGCTCGAGCTTTTGCGCGAGAGAAGTCGTGTCGAGTATCAGCACCGCCTTCGCGGCCAGAATGGCGCCGAGTAAGGCCTTGGAAATCGCAAACATCGGGATCGAGAATTCCGCAAGCACGAGCTTGATGATCAAAAGCTGGAACAGGAATCCGAACAGAAAGAAGAGGAATATGGAGCGCGCCTCTGCGGCCTCGTTCTGCAGCCATTTGCCGATTTTTCCGAGTCGATGCAATAAAGCCCTCACCCTCGCCCGCAACGCGGGCGCGGAATAGAATCAGCGCTTCGAGAGCAGAAAGCATCATGCATGCGATAGCATTTCGCCACAACCACAAGAGGTCAATGCGAGTGAAGCATCGAATCAAATTCCCGCTGTTTGCCCTGCTTACCCTTTCGATGGTCGCGTTCTCGCCGGTAATGTCGGCGACCGCAGCCGCGAATGATGCGGCTGCAATTCCCGGTCTCAAGGCCGCGATCGACGGACCGCAACGCTCCGCGGAAAACAGGGCGCGCGACAAATATCGCCATCCGCTCGAGACGCTGACTTTTTTCGGGATCAAGCCCGGCATGACCGTCGTCGAGATCTCGCCGGGGCAGGGATGGTACACCGAGATCTTGGCGCCGTTTCTCAAGGATCACGGCAAGCTTTACGAGGCCATCGGAGGCGGACGCGGCGCGAAGGCATTCGATGACAAGCTCAAGTCCGATCCCGCGCTGTATAGCCACGTCATCGTAACGACGCTTAAGCCTCCCGCCGAAACCACAATCGCGCCGGCGGGCTCGGCCGATATGGTTCTGACCTTTCGCAACGTTCACGATTGGTTCGCGCACGGCAACACGGAGGACTATTTCAAGGCTTTCTACCGCGCGCTGAAACCGGGAGGAATCCTGGGAGTAACCGACCATCGCGCCGATCCGGCGCAGCCGCAGGATCCGAAAGCCGTGAATGGATACATGCGTCAGGATGTGGTGGTCAAATTGGCGGAGCAGGCCGGCTTCAGGCTGATGGACACGTCGGAGATCAATGCGAATCCCAAGGATGACAGAAATCATCCGGTCTGGAATCTGCCGCCGACGCTACGCCAGGGGCAAACCGATCGCGACAAGTATCTAGCGATCGGCGAGAGCGACCGAATGACGCTGAAGTTCGTGAAGCCGACAACCGTCGTCCGAGCGAATTGAGCGGGTACCTTTCAAGGCAAGCTTTCGCGCTGCGTGCGAATTGGTCGGGTAACCGCGGCAACCCCGAACTGTGCCGAAAAACTCCGTTCGTGGGCCCACAAATGTATTGACATTTGTGGAAGCGATAAGGATGCAGAGGAACTACTCGATTCGGATTTGTCGAAGTACATCAGCGCGGGGAATCTTGAGCCATATCCGTTTGAATACATGCGCAAGCAGAAGTCAGTGAAGTTGCGAATCTCCGATGAATTGCTCAAGGCCGTCCGCGCCGCCGCGGCATCCCGTACCAACGCTACATCCGTCAGGCTCTGGAACTTGCGGTCGGGCAGCGCGGACGCGCTAGCCGATATCAGAAACGAATCGAGTCCCACAGATCGCAGTGATGAATCTTCGCGCAATATCTCCGCGGTTGCACTCCGCCGGGTGCGATGAGAACCTGAATTTACTATTCTACCTGTAATACAGACGCGGAGGAACATTAGATGTCTTCTCAACTATCTATGTCTCAATGGTCCTTGTCCCGCAAATCGCGGGAATCGGCTCTCTTGGTAGCTGTCGTCGCGATGTTCGGGTTTCTGATCGCCTATCCTGCTGGTTCGTTTGCGCAGGACAGCGGCAGCTCGATGGCGCAATCTGCCCAGCAGGCCGCCTCGTCACTGACCGGTAGCCAGCAGTCGGCAGCGAACAGTGCGCTATGCTCGGCCGTCGGGAGCCAGGTGCCGAATGCCGCCAGCGCCGATCCTTCCGTGTTGAGCAGCCCAGCCGTGATGTCCACCGCGGCGACGACCTTCGCAGGCAGCACGAGTCTTCCACTGTCGAGCGCGACCACGATGCTGCAAAGCTATGTCGCGGCGCATGCCACCGACATCCTTGCCTCGTGCGCCGTGAGCAACGCGACCGGCGGCCTGACCTCGAAAATCCCGGGCGCGAGTAGTATGCCCTCGATGCCCAAGATGCCCTGATTCCAAGATCGACGGGCGCGCGCGGACCATACCCGCAGTCTTTAGACCTCTACTTGGCGGGAGTCGTCACCTCGGTGAAGGCGCGGATCCCCTCGATCGCGGTCGGAACGCCGCTGTATTGCGAAACATGCACGATAATTTCCTTGAGCTCTTCCGGCGTGATGCCCAGGTGCAGCGCGCCGCGCATGTGAAGCCGTAGCTCCTCCCCGCGTCCGAGAGCCATCAGCACGGCGACCGTGATCATCGACCGCGCCTTGGTGGGTAGTCCCGGACGGTTCCAAATTTCGCCGAAAAGCTGCTCGTTGAGAAACTTCGCGAAGCCCTCGTCGAATTTTTTCAGGAATTCGTCCCCCCTCTTGAACCCTTGCTCGCCCCACAAACGGGTGCGGATTTCCTTGCCTTTGTTTTCGAGTTCATTAGCCATGGTTTAATTCCCTCCGGAGATGTTCGCCGTTATAGAATCAGTCCCGATGTTTCGCTTTGATCGCGTTATCTATAAAGCTGAATATCAAATATCTATGGCCATCGCATTCAATTCGTAGGGGCGCGTCGCGACGCGCCCGTTCTCGCGCGCTGCCAACCTCGCATAGATCTTCGCGACGCGGTGACAGCAATGCGAGCTATCTGAAATAGCTCAGCGCCATTATCAGGTTGACTACGACGAAAGCCGCCGGCAGCACTATTCTGCTGGCGCTGTTGATCTTTCGCGCCCGCGCGGTCTTCCCGGCCGAGCGGCCCGCAAAGTGTACCGCGGTAATCTCGATCGCGGTCGCGAACACGAACAGGTAGCAGATAAGAAAGAAGACATCGATGAAGGTCAGGTACGGAACCTTGGGCAGGTTCGCCTGGATTGCAAATGCAAACGCGATCACGGTCAGAATCGTGGTGACGGAGATTTGCACCTGGCTGCTCAATTCGGTCGGATCGATCCAGAAGACCGTCCACGACAGCATCACCATCAGCAAGAGCGGCAGGAAGACCTTCCAGATGTAGAAGTTGAACCGGCGCGCAATCTGCACCGTGAAGCGCACCTCGCTTATCGGCTCGCCGCTCAATCCCGGAACTTGTTCGACCTCCGCATGGGTCCCGGTTATCGCCCACTGCGCCAGTGACTGATACACGCGTGGCTCGGCGCTTATCCCCTCGGCGCCGCGCTGGGTCGTGAGCTCGACCGTAGCATCCTCAGCGACGTTCGGATGGATCAGGATCTCCAGCGTCTGCCGATCGAAAGGAAACGTGCGCAAGTGGAACGTGTTCGACAACTCCGCGCTGGAGCGCTCGGAGTACTTGACGGTGCCATCCGGGAATACGCGAATCGTGACGTCGTAAGCCGAGTGCGGCACGACGCCGTTGATGAAATCGAAATGCGGACACCAGAGCTGGCCGGGCGAATAGGTACGGAATTTCTCCCACGGCGCGCGCGGTGTGAACGCAAGGCGTGAATCTTTCCACCGCGCGAGCAGGTAGCCGACCACGTTGAAGCGTTGCGTCACCTCGTCGATGCCGGAGATGTTGATCACGCGCAGCGCAATCGCGACCTGCAGCCGATAACCATCGCTGACCGGCGGATTGAGCAGCGAGTTAGTCACCCTCGCGACCGCGGGCGGCGCGGAATCCGCGACGGCCACCGGATGGCAGCGCATCAACAAGCCCATCGCGAGCGCCATCGCCGCCATCGCCGGTCCAGTCGCATACCTTCTCATCGACCAACGCATCGTCGGAGACTACTACCCCGAGTTCGTGCCGAAAGAAACGATGGCGCAGCCGATCGCGGACACAGCACAACCGCTGCCCACTTTTGTCCCAATATGATGTTCTGATAAGAGTTCGTGACCGCGTTCAATGCCAGACGCAGGGGGGCCCGCAAAAAATGTATCGATCGATTCCGAGGGCGCTCGGTGCCATCGCGCTGGTGATCGCGATGGCCGCGAGCCTATTGCCAACCCGCGCCGCCGCCGACGAGGCCGAAGGCTTTCCGACCACCACGCCGATCAAGCATCTGGTGATTATCTTCCAGGAAAACGAGAGCTTCGATCATTACTTCGGAACCTATCCCAATGCGGCCAATCCTCCCGGTGAGCCGCAGTTCGTTGCGGCTCCTGACACTCCGTCGGTAAACGGACTGACCCCGGCGTTGCTGACCGCCAATCCCAATGGCGTCAATCCGTTCCGTTACGATCGCTCGCAAGCCTTTACCTGCGACGCCGCCAACGGCTACATGGCCGAGCAGCAACAGTTCGACATGGGCCTGATGGACAGGTTCGTAGCAATTACTCCGGTTCCCGCCGGATGCCCGGATTACGGCCATGGGAGCGCCTTCGTGATGGGCTATTTCGACGGCAACACGGTAACCGCATTGTGGAATTACGCGCAGCGTTTTGCGATGAGCGATAATTCCTACAACACAACTTTCGGCAGCACCCTGCCGGGACACATCAACCTGGTTTCGGGGCAGGCCAATGGAGCGATACCCACTCCGCCCAATCCGCAACTCGTCCTCGATGGCACGCTCATCGCCAATGCGCAGCCGACCGGCGATGTCTGCTTCGCCACCGCCGCCCAAACAGTTCAAATGTCAGGCACCAACGTGGGTGATCTGCTGAACGCAAGAGGAATCAGTTGGGGCTCTTTCGAGGGTGGTTTCAATCTGCAGCTGGTCAATCCCAACGGTACCACCGGATGCAAACGCAGCCATGTCAATCCAATCAGCGGCATGACGATTCTCGATTACAACGGCCAATACACACCGTTTCAGTACTATCCTCAAACCAGCAACCTCGCGCATACGCGGCCCGCCGACGTCTCCGAGATCGGCCATTCCGGTCCGGCCAATCACGAATATGACCTCGACGATCTTCTCGCCGCCGCGCAGGCCGACAATCTGCCGGCGATGAGCTACGTCAAGTCGGAGCGCTATCAGACTGGACATGCAGGAGGAATTTCGGATCCGCTGGACGAGCAGGCGTTCCTGGTTCAGACGATCAACGCATTCGAGAAACTGCGGCAGTGGAAGAACATGGCGATTATAGTCGCCTTCGACGACAGCGACGGTGATTATGATCACCAGATGAGCCCGATCTTCAACGGCTCGGCGTCGTCGATCGACGCGCTGAGCGGCGCCGGCATTTGCGGGTCGGGCAACCCTGCGCTCGGCAACGCGGAGGTGCGATGCGGTTACGGGCCGCGATTGCCGCTGCTGATCATCTCGCCTTACGCGCGGTCTAACTTCGTTGACCACACGATCACCGACCAAACCTCGATCCTGCGTTTTATCGAGGACAACTGGTCGCTCGGCAGAATCGGCGGAGGCTCCTACGACGCAATCGCCGGCCCGCTCTCGAACATGTTCGACTTCAGCGGCCGGCGTCGCACGAAACGACTATTTCTAAACCCGGACACCGGCGATCGCACCCGTCGGGACGAAGAATAATAGTGCTGGAACTGCTGGAAATGCATTATTGATATTCGAGGCATTTGCGCTCGATACCAGAGGGAGCTCTGGACGATATGAACAAGAGATTGTCCGCACTCAAAGACGTAAGGATGCGGAGGCACTCCTCGATCGGGATTTATCGAAGTACATCAGTGCCGAAAACCTTGAACTGTTTCCATTCGCGAATACCAGCCCAAGCAAAAATCAGTGAACCTGCTAATCTCCGATAAGTTGCTCAAAGCGGTCCGTCCCGCGGCCCGACGCCGCGGCATTCCAGGCATATCAACGCTCCATCCGTCAGGCCTTGGAGCTTGCACCGCGGCATCACGACACACGCTAACCACTCGTCCTCGCGTTCAATGATCTCTGTGAATTCGCTGGCCATCGATAGCGCGGTGACTGGCGGTGTCAATACCTCCAGCACCGCGCGCTTGCTTTTCTTATACCTCTCTTCCCGTTTCTTGCCATTCGGTGCTGTCTTGTGCGCGTGCGCTCAAGGTCTGCTCTCGCGTCCAGCGACCGCCCAGCAACGAGCGCCAAAGAAGCGCTCGCGTGCCAGCGTGTGGAAAACCCGGAATTGCGCTGATATCCGCGCGTTCACTACGGGTGTAAAATCCAGCGTTGATGTTCCTACGCCGTCGCCACACCGAACCATCATCGGACGCTCTGACCAGCGACATCATGGATCGCATCCAGCGTCTTGAGCGCGAGCAAGCGGAACTTCGCGCGCGACTCGAAGGCGAGCGCCAGCTTCGATTTCTCGCCGCGCAGATCGTCGGAGCGGCGCAGGTTGCGCCGGTCATCGGTGCTGCGGTCGAGAAATTCGCGCAAGCGATGCGCTCACCATCTCCGCGCGGTCGTGCAGGCGGACTAGCCCGCGCACGGGGTGCGTGGCGCTATTTGGACGGCACCTTCATGCCGGAATCAGAAAAATACGATGCTTACCGTCGCGAATACGAACGCTACGCGGCGGGCGGACAGGCGCAAGCGCGTTCCGGAGCGCGTGATGGTCTAGGAAGGTTTCTGCCGCGATGAAGAAATCGATTCTATCGTGGGGTTACGTGCTTGCAGCGATCGCCTCGGGAGCTGCCGCAATCAAGACCGGTGATTACAGACTGCTGCTGGGGATTCCGATCGCCTTCTGCGCGCTGTTTATCGTCGGCTTTGGGCACGTTGTTCGGACTATCCTCGATACTGCCTCGAAAGACGCTGCGATTCCGCGTGGGCTCCGCGCGATCGCGTGGGTGCTGGTAAGATTCGCTTGGACAACCATCCTGATCTGGCCACTAGCTTTTGGCGCCTTGCTCTTCAGCGATCACTTTGTTGGTGCTTGGCTGGTCGGCACCTATATCGTCGCGAGCAACACTGTTCGCTGGTACCAAGCCGCTTATCTTCCGCCAATCGCTTCATCAGGTGCGCTGTCGGGCACGGTGGTTCGCGGTGAGACAGCTGCGGCTGTTCACGGGATGCTCGCCAGCTTTCGCGGACCTCGAAAATAGGAAACCTACTTTGGAGATTATTATAGTGAGCTACGAAAGTGAGACGGTTCTATCCGAGTTACTTAAGCAAGAGCAGATCAACGTCTTTGAGGCTCATGAGGTACGAACCTTTCGAGCCTATCGAAATTCAAAGAACGGTGGAGTGCAGGATGTAACTATCGAGATTTTGGACGCTGGCCCCACTAAACCAGCGAATCGCTACCGTTGTATTGCGAGGGCGGGAAATAAATCCGCGTCGGGTAACTCAGCCGACAGCATCTCAACGGTACTCGCGTTGGTTCACTGGTGGGATCTCGACTAGTGCTTCCCAATCCAAATTAGGGTGCGCGCTCGCTTCGTAAGCGCGCAACTATTCCCGTTATCGCCGATCCGCGCGAGGCGCTTGCCGCTCGTGCGTTCTGATTCCGAACGCAACTATCGCAAGCGGGCAGGCCTTCGGCTAGAGAGACTCTTGATCCACGGCCCGGCGAATTGGTCGCCGTCGAGTTCTGCTGCGAGTCGTGAGAGCGTGTCCGCTGGTCGCGGACTAGAAGCACGTACCTCGCGCCCGTGACTTTGCGCGGTGGCTCCGCGCTGCCCTTCACATGGTTTCACGCCGCTGCCTTGCGGCCGCTACTACTGCCCCAGCCGACGACCGGCCGGACGCGCTATCCGATGCGCGCTGAACGCCATGCGGCGCCCCTTACTTCCGTCGCTTCATCGCCTGTGCTGCGGCCTCTCCGCGCGGCTGGGTTCCTAGCCCCACTTGTACTTTCTCCGCCTTCGAGTTCTCCGGCGCAGGCGCCGGCATCAGCCGCTGAAGGCTCCACGAACCTTTCAGGGTTTATTCCGAACAAAAACCAGACGCTCGCGCCGTCCATTCCATAGCGGCGCACGCGCACGAATATCGCTTCGAGTTCGAGCGCTTCGAAAAAGTTGAAAAGACCGCGCGGCGTTTTCGGGTCGAAATGAGGGGACAGCTCGACGCGAACGCGGGGAAGAGAACGCCGCCGCGCGGCCAAGGTTAACTCCGAAAGTAGCGGCGGCGGGATTCGAACCCGCGACCTCCTGGATATGAACCAGGCGAGCAGCCACTGCTCTACGCCGCGTCGAGGGCTGAATTAGGGCTGAAATTGGCCGGTCCGCGCCAGAAACGACCCCATATGACCGCACGGGACCGCGCCGCAACCGCCCGATTCGATTAGAGATTTCAGACGGAGCGGGCGACCGGGGTCGAACCGGCGACGTCCAGCTTGGGAAGCTGGCATTCTACCACTGAATTACGCCCGCTCTGCCGCGAATCCTACGGCCCACTTTCACTGCTGTCAAATAGCTTGCCGCCTCCTGCCGGCCACGAAGCCTGAGCCTCGGCGCCGTGCTATGCTCCGAGCCGGGTGGACGGGCTATGGTGGAGGAACTTGCCCGCGCCGCGCATTTTCTCTCGCGCGTCGCGATATTTCTCGCGGCTGCTGCCGCCACGCTATCGGTGTCCGGATGTTTTCTGGCCGCGGCCCAGATGTACCCGCTTATGATTGAAGGCGCCGAGACCACCGCGTCCGGAATGATTCAGAGTACCGCCAGTATCATGCGGGTTGCCGAAGCGCCGAAGCCCGACGATCCGAACGCGCTCGACGACGACGCTACCGGCACCTGCGGCCAGCTAAAGCACCAACCTCCGGGGGTTATCGAGTTGCGCATGAGCGCCGCCGGTGCGCCCGAGTATCGCGAGTTGCGTCCCGACGCGGGGCTGGAACAGGTGCAATGGAAGCCGATCGTCGATGACGAGACCGGCTCCGACGGATGGCGTCCGGCGGTGAATTTCCTCCAGATGAAATTCAATCCTCCGCTCGCGCCCGAAGTTCCGCCCGCGGCGAGTGTCTATATGGCGTATGCACCGGAGAAGAACGAATCGTGGTCGCAGCAGGACCATCGCGCGTCGCTCACCACCTTCTTCGGCGCGCCAACCGGCAGCTTCAATTGGAACGATCGGCAGTACGAATATGTCCTCGTAAAAACGGTGCCGTGCTTTCCGCTCCCTAATCCGGATTGAGCCGCACGTTTTGCTGACGCTTTGGCGCGCACAGGCTCCGCTTACAAGATGCTCCGATCGCACAATTTGGTACGATCGGGCACGCGGCTATGGACGAGGTTATCAGCGGAAGCCGAAAACGAAAGTGACCGGAGATTTTTGACGTCAGCTCAGTTTGAAAAGCCGAGGCGATTCGCATGATCGAACTTCGGGATGCTCAGCTCCCTGCGGTAATGGTGTTCCAGGAAGATATCGGACGGACGATCGATCGCGCTTTCGCGACCGTGCTCAAATCCGGATTTCTTGCTCAGGCGATGCAGTGCTCAACGCGATGCTCGCGCGCAATCAGCGCGAGCTCGAGCTTTCCAGGATCTTCGGCCGCGAGCTCGCTTTCGTACGCGACGGCCGTCACGGAGTCGACGCTGTGATGGCGAGCTACTCTACGAAAATGAAGGAGTTGGTTGAACGAGCGCAACGCCGTGGCGAAATCGCGGCGAGCGCCGATTCCGCGCTGCCTGGCTTTAACCTGTTCGCGCTCTACTTCTCATTTATGGTCATATGGCTGGGTGGCGGCGCGTCATCGCCGGGTGGACAACGGCCTTCGCTGCGGCAGATGATCGAAATGCAGCTCACCGGGATGACGAACGAACGCAAAGGAGCACAGGAGAAAACACGATGAGCGTACTCGATGGGCCGCGCCAGGAATGGCGCCGCGTGTTGCACGAGGGACAGCCAAAATGGGTGCGACCCGAGCATGACCGCCTGATTCTTGGCGACGGCCGTACGATCGCCGACGCGGAGGCGACTTATCTTCCGCCCTGCGAGCCGAGCAAGATTCTGTGTATCCATCTGAACTACGAATCGCGCCGGGTGGAATTCCGCGCGCCGGCGATCGAAACGCCAACCTACTTCCAGAAGCCAGTCACCGCGCTGAACTCGCATCGCGGCGCGCTCAGCCGTCCGGTCGGGGCCAAGTATCTCAATTACGAAGGCGAGGTCGCGGTAATTATCGGCAAGCCGATGCGCAACGTCGGCCGCGCCGACGCGTGGGATTTTATTGCGGGTTTCGCGCCGGCCAACGATGTCGGATGCCAGGACTTTCGCGGCACCGACGCCGGCTCGATGCTGCGCGTGAAGGGACAGGACGGATTCTGTCCAATTGGACCCGGAATAGTCAGTGGCGTCGATATACGCAAATCGTCGGTACATACTTATATCAATGGTAAGATGGTACAGGACGGCGCTGTGTCGGAAATGCTATTTCCAATTGACTACATACTCGCCGACCTGAGCCGATATATCACTCTGCTTCCGGGCGACGTGATTCTTTCAGGCACCCCGAAAAACTCGCGCCCGATGAACGTAGGTGACCTGGTCGAAGTCGAAATCGCCGGAATTGGACGGCTCGCAAATCGCGTGGTCGAGGCCCCCGCGCCTGCGCATCAAGTGGGGTTTCTCGGCAGCGATACCGCGGACGTAAGGCGCGTAGCGCTGGGCTCGGACTCGCGCAGGAGCGAGGATTGATGAACGGCGCGGAAAGCCTGATTCGCACCGCGGTTGCCGCCGGCGTCGGCGTATGCTTCGCCAATCCCGGAACCACAGAGATGCCGCTGGTTGCCGCGCTCGATTCCGCGCCCGGAATGCGCGCGGTGCTGGCGCTGTTCGAGGGGGTATGCACCGGCGCGGCCGACGGATACGCGCGGATGAGCGGCAAACCCGCGATGACGCTGTTGCATCTCGGCCCAGGCCTCGCCAATGGACTGGCCAATCTGCATAATGCGCGGCGCGCGAATACTCCGCTGGTGAACGTGGTCGGAGATCACGCCACCTGGCACGCGTTCGCCGACGCTCCGCTCGCAAGCGATATCGTATCGCTCGCCTCGCCGATGTCCGGATGGGTGCGCTCGAGCAAGTCGGCGCTCGCGCTCGGCGGCGACATGGCCGACGCGATCGCGGCGTCGCTCAAGCCACCGGGGCAGGTCGCGACGTTGATTGTCCCTTCAGATTGCCAGTGGGATCCGGCCGAGAGCGCGGCGGCGCCGCGGGTTCCCGTGCAGCGCGCTGCGGTTGCAGGGCAGACGATCGAGCGCGTCGCGGAATTTCTGCGGCGCAAGCGCCCGCTGACGATATTGCTTGGCGGCGTAGCGCTGTCCGAGAAGGGGTTGCGTGCAGCGGCGCGCGTTTCCGCTGCTAGCGGGTGCAAGTTGATGACTGAAACTTTTGCCGCCCGAATCGAACGCGGTGGAGGAATCCCATCGCCGGAGCGTCTGCCGTATTTTCCCGAGCAGGCGATAAAAGCGCTGACCGGGAACGAATTTATCGTGCTGGCCGGCGCGAAGGATCCGGTCGCGTTTTTCGGCTATCAAGGGATCCCGAGCCGGCTCGTGCCTGAAGGCTGCGCGCTCGAAACACTCGCGCGGCCCGAGGAAGACATTGCGGGTGCGCTCGATGAACTCGCGCGCGCGCTCGGCACGCCAGCCGATGTTCCGGTGCCCGCGGCAAAACGTCCCGCCATACCGAGCGGAAAACTCGATCCCGCGAGCCTCGGGGCGGCGCTCGCCGCGCTTCAGCCCGAGGACGCGATCGTTGTCGATGAAGGCGCGACCTCGGGCGGTCCATACGCCGCGATGGCTGCCGGCGCGCGGAGGCATTCGTGCCTGTCGCTCACCGGAGGCGCGATAGGTCAGGGGTTTCCGACCGCGACCGGCGCGGCGGTCGCGTGTCCCGATCGGCGCGTGATCGCTCTGCAAGCCGACGGCAGCGGAATGTACACCGTCCAGGCGCTGTGGACGCAGGCGCGCGAGCAATTGAACGTCACGACCATCGTTTGCTCGAATCGCGCCTATCGGATTTTGCAGATTGAAGCGGCGCGCGCGGGCAATACGGAACCGGGACGGCAGGCGCGCAGTCTGACCGAGCTGCATCCGCCGGAAATCCGATGGACCGATCTCGCGCGCGGGCTCGGAGTGCCGGGTGTGCGAGTCGAGAGCGCCGATGACTTGGTGAAGAATCTCGAACGCGCGCTCACGGAACCGGGCCCAAGCCTGATCGAAGCGATGCTCTGAGCACAGCCGTTTTTTCAGCCGGGTGGTGCTTTGTGCGACGCGTGCTACTATCCTCTGCGCGCGGGCGAAGGCTTGCGCGGAGAGCCGCATGACGATTCGGGAACGGCAGGGATGGATCATCGTTGGCGCGATTTTCGTCACGATGTTTTTCATCTGGGGCGGAATCAATTGCGGCGCGGTGTTTTTCGTCCCAGTGCTCAAGACCTTCGGATGGACCCGCGCGAAGCTCTCGGTCGCGGTTTCGATCGGATGGATCACCGGCGGCGCGGCAGGGCCGCTCATCGGAATGATCGCCGACCGCGTGAATCCAAAAAAAATGATGATCGTGGGCGCCACGATCACGGGCTTGTTGTGGCTCGGCCTTAGCCGCGCGACCACCTTCTCTGAGTTTCTTGCAATCAACGGGCTCTTCGGAATCTGCGTTGGCGCTTCCACCTCGATCCCTATCACGCTGATTATCGCGGGATGGTTCCAGGCGCGGCGCGGGCTCGCGATGGGGATCGCATTTTCCGGCGCGACCCTCGGCGGCGCCGCGATGACGATGGTCGCCAGTTACGCGATTCAAGCGCGGGGATGGCGTTTCGGATACCTGGTGCTGGCGCTTCCGATTCTGCTGGTCGTGGTTCCGTCGATCCTGATTTTCATCCAGACCACCAAATCCGCCGACGCCCGTAATACCGCGCGCGGGCGGGGCGATGCGGAATCGCACGCGCGCGTCGCCGCGCCGCCTATGGTTCTGCCCGGACTCGAGCTCGCGCAGGCGCGCCGCACACGCTCGTTTTGGCTGATTTGCGTCGTGCAGGCCCTCGCGGGACTAACCACGGGGATGGGCGCGCATTTTATCGCGTACCTGACCGGGATCGGTTATACGCCCACCCTCGCCGCAACCGCGGTCAGCCTTTATTTGATCGGAACGACCGCGGGCACGCTGCTCGGCGGCCCGCTCGCCGACCGCGCCGGCGCGCGCGTCGCGATCATCATCACTTTTGCGGGTGCGGCGACTGGAATGCTCGGGCTTTTGGGCGCGTCGCACGTGCTGGCGCTCGGACTCAATATCGTCGCGGGAGGATTCGCGGCGGGAGCGTTCGCGGTGCAGATGCCGCTGGTGATGATCGAGTCGCTCGGGGTGAAACGGCTCGGTTCAATGCTGGGAATCACCGGAGTGTTTTACACCTTTGGCGCATTCGCGAGCCCGATCATCACCGGAAGAATTTTCGACGTGACCGGCAGCTACGCCATAGCGATCACGGCGTTTATGGTGATGCTGCTGATGTGCGCGATCACGATGCTGTGGGTGCGTCCGCTCGAGCGCGAGCAAGAGCAATTCGCGATACCCGAGCAATCGGTCGCGGTATAGACAGATCAAGTGCGATGGCGGGCGAGATATAACCCGCGACCCATCAGGCCTTCGGGCTCATAGGTAACTTGCATCGCGGCCGCCTCGAATGCGGCGGTCATCTCCTCGCGCGTGAACAGCGCGAGCTCCATCCGTTCGTTGAAATGCTCGATTCCGCGCACGCTGCCGCGCAGATAGTGCAGTTGCAGCACCGACAGATTTCCCTCCTGGCCGCTGTGACTCATCCTGCACACGAGACCGTCGGGCAGTTGTCCCGTATGGATGAATTGTCCGCCCGGTTTCCATGCCTCGGGAGTGAGCCATGGCTCGATTATCAGGACGCCGCCCGGGCGGACGTGCCGTGCCATCGCGGCGATGGCGCGGTTCAGTCGCTCGGTCGTGCCGACGTAACCGATCGCGCTGAACAGGCAGGTGACGGCGTCGTAGGTGCGGCCGAGATCGAAGCCGGTCATGTCGGCGCGCGAATAATGGCCGTCGGGATTCTTCATCCGCGCGGCGCGCAGGTAATCTTCGTTTTGATCGATCCCGTCAACCGCGTAATGATTTTTGAGATGCTGCGAGTGCGCTCCCGTCCCGCATGCGACGTCAAGGAGCGTGAGCGCGCCCGGATTGTCGGCGTCGATCACGCCGCGCAGATGCTCGCATTCGCGCGCGTAGTTCTTGAAATGATAGATCGCGTCGTAGAGTTCGGCGCTGTCCAGAAAGCCGCGGGACTGAAATCCCGCGCTCATTAGTAGCGGTTCATGCGGGCCAGCCGATCGGCGTGGAAATTCGCGTCGCCGAAAAGTTCCTGTCCGACGCGCGCCCGCTTCATGAACAATCCGATGTCGAATTCGTCGGTCATTCCGATTCCGCCGTGCATCTGCACGCCTTCCTGCACCGCGAGCGTCGCGGTGGCGCCGGCCTTGGCCTTGGCGACCGAGACGATCGCGCCGGCGGTGTCGAATGATTCGTCGAGGGTTTGCAGCGCCTTCAAGACCGCCGCGTGGGTGAGTTCGAGATCGCAGTAGAGCACGGCGGCGCGATGCTGCAGTGCCTGGAATTGTCCGATCACTTTGCCGAATTGTTTGCGCTCTTTGAGATAACTTATGGTGATCGCGAACGCTTGATCGGCGAGACCCGCAAGCTCTGCCGCGACTGCGGCGCGGCCCGCGTTGAGCGCGCCCTCGAGCGGTTTCCATCCGGCGTCGACCTCGCCGAGTACCGCGTCGGCGCCGACGCTCACTTTGTCGAAGCGCACGCGCGCGGCATTGTGACTATCGACGGTCGGAGTGCGCTCGGCGGTGACGCCCTTGGCTTTCGCGCCGACCAGGAACAGCGTGATTCCCTTGCGATCGCCCGAGGCTCCGGCGGTGCGCGCCGCGACGATCAGCAGGTCGGCGACGTGGCCGTCCAGAACGAAGATCTTTTCGCCGTCGAGGATGAAGTTGTTTCCGGAGCGGGTCGCCTTGAGCGCGACTTTTTCCGGACGATGCTTTGCGGTCTCGTCGACGGCGAGCGTAGCGATCAAATCGCCGCTGACGATTCGCGGCAGGTAGTCGCGCTTTTGCTTTTCGCTTCCCGCGTGCGTAATCGCGCTGGTGGCGACGACGGCGGTCGAGAGAAACGGCGAAGGAGTGAGATTGCGCCCGAGTTCCTCCATCACAATTCCGGCTTCCACATTGCCGAGTCCCAGCCCGCCGTAATCGGTAGGCACCAGGATTCCCGACAGGCCCATCGCGACCATTTCTTTCCACAGCTCGCGCGAGAATCCGGTCTGGTCGTGAGTGTCGCGGAGCTGGCGCAGGTGAGCGACGGGCGCGTTTTTCGAAAGAAAGCCGCGCGTGTTGTCGCGCAGCATCGTTTGTTCGTCGTTGAGGACTAGTGACATTTCGGCAATTCCGATCGCAATTGGTGTAGATTCCTTTTCCTTGGCCCAAGGAGAGGGTTAGGGAGAAGTTATTTTCCTTGCGCGAAGCTTCAGGGAGGAAGCCATCTTCCTGGCTACGCGTCCGGTAGTCCGAGGATGCGCTTGGCGATGATGTTTAGCTGGACCTCGCTGGTGCCGCCTTCGATCGAGTTTGCTTTCGAGCGCAGCCATGCGCGCGCGGTCGCGCCGTTGTGCGAGCGTTCGCCCTCCCATTCGAGAGCGTTCGCGCCGCCCGCCGACATCACCAGCTCGAGGCGCCGCTTGTTGAGCTCGGTGCCGTAGTATTTGAGCAGCGACGACACGGCAGGATGCGCCTGTCCGGCCTTCGCGAGGTCGCCGACGCGCTCCATCGTGAGGCGAAACGCCCACGCGTCAACCTCAAACGCCGCGATCTGGCTGCGCAGGACGGGGTCGGCGAGCATCCCATTTTCCACGCCGACACTCTCGCCCGCGATCTGGCCGAGCGAGCGATTTTCGGAGGTCTGGCCCATCCCGCCGATCATGTCGCGCTCGTGGGTCAGCAGGTACTTCGCGATCTCCCATCCCTTGTTGAGCTTGCCGATAAGGTTCGCCTTCGGCACCAGAACATCGTCGAAGAAGGTCTGGCAAAATGGCGACGCGCCGGAAATTAGCGTGATCGGTTTGGTCGAGACGCCAGCGCTCTCCATGTCGAACAGGATGAAGCTGATTCCTTCGTGCTTGGGCACTGCCGGATCGGTGCGAACCAGGCAGAAGATCCAGTCGGCCTTGTCGGCGTATGAGGTCCAGATTTTTGAGCCGTTGATGACGTAGTGGTCGCCTTTGTCCTCGGCGCGCGTTTGCAGCGAGGCGAGGTCGGAACCGGAGCCGGGCTCAGAGTAGCCCTGGCACCATCGGATTTCGCCGCGCGCGATTTTCGGCAGATGCTCACGCTTTTGTTCTTCGGAACCGTACTTGAGCAGCGCCGGCCCGAGCATCCAGATGCCGAAGCTGTCAAGCGGAGAGCGGCATCCGAGCGCCCGCATCTCCTGGCGCAGGACTTTGGTTTCGTCGCGTGAGAGTCCGCCGCCGCCGTACTCGCGCGGCCATTCGGGAACGGTCCATCCTTTCGAGGCCATCCGCTCGAGCCACTGCTTCTGTGCGTCGGACTTGAATTTCCATCTGCGGCCGCCCCAGCAGGTGTCGTCTTCGGATTGCAGAGGTTTGCGCATCTCGGGCGGGCAGTTGGATTCGAGCCACGCGCGAGTCTCTTTTCGGAATGATTCGATGTCGCTCATAGCAACATTAACGCCTATTAGGTCCGCCGTCAGGATTCAAGGTTTGTCACGCGGTGCAACGATATACGCGTGATCGATCCTGCGTCAGGTTAGGGCAGACTCCCGCGATGCGTCGAGAGCTTACAGAATGCCCAACTCTTTCAGCGGGCCTCTGTCCGACACGGGGGTTCGGCTGGTGCCGGATTGGAGCTTTATTGAGCCGGGAACTCGCTCGAAGGCGTCTGGTAGATCTATCTCGCGGGCGTATTCACGCAGCGCGGGCACGACCTCTTGCGCGATTAGACGCATGCTGGTTTGGCGATCCTGGTTGTTTACCGGACCTTGCACGCTGAAAATAATCAGGGCGCCGGGGCGCAGCACGTTCAGGATCGTTTTGAACTTCGGAATCACCGTCTTCGGGCTGCCGATTACTATCGTCAGCGATTTCTGCGCCTTCTGGAGTCCGGCTGCGAGCTTGCGGCGCACTTCGTCATAGTCGACCGGCGCGGCTTCCTCGCTATGGCCGCGCAGCTTGTCGCCGCTAACTCCGAGCCAGCTTCCTTGCGGCTGCTTGGCCAGGCGGCGGGTGGCTTCCTTGGAATTATAACCGGGCGGAAGGGTGTGCTCGGTGCGCGAGAAGGCGTTCTGTCCGCCGCCGAAGACGAAGCCGCGGCCAAGGTCTTGTGCGCGCTCGTCGGTTTCGGCGACGAAGGTCGGAATCACGTAGCCGAAATTCTCAGGACCGGCCTGATAGCCCTGCTTGCGCGCCTCGTCGGCGTAGAAGTCCCACAGGTCGGCGGTTGGTCCGAGCGCGGTGCCGAGGCCGATGTACGGATAGCGATGCTCGGCGCACCATTTCGCGGTCTCCGGGCTGATCACGCCGGGAATCCAGAACGGAGGATGCGGCTTCTGATACGGCAGCGCCCACGGATTTACGTGGCGATAATGAAAATGCTTGCCCTCGTAGCGCCACGGACCCGGACGGGTCCATGCCTGCACGATAAAGTCGTGCGCCTCGTTGAATAGCTCACGATTGTACGCAGGATTAGCATTGTTGAAAAATTGCTCCGAGCCCGCGCCGCGAACCCATCCGGTGATCATCCGGCCGCGCGATATCAGATCGATTTCGGCCAGCTCTTCGGCCATCCTGAGCGGATGCTTGATCACCGGGAGCGGATTGCCGATGAGGCAAATCTTCACGCGCTTGGTGATTCGCGCGAGGATCGCTGCCTCGACGTTCATCACGCTGCCCATGCAAAACGGGTTGCCGTGATGTTCATTCAAGGCAACTATGTCATAGCCGAGTTCCTCGGCGTAGCAGTTCTCATCGAGATAGTAATTGTAGTCGGTCGCCGCTTGCTCGCGATCGAAATACTTGTTCGAGACCGCGAAATACGCCTCGTTTTTCAGAATCGCCTCTTCGGGAACCCACCTGGCCGGACGTTCGGTGAAATATCCAATCTTCATTGTCGCAGCTCCAATTGCGAATGATTAGGCGGCCAGGAATTGGGTGACTATACGTTCGAACTCGACCGAGTTTTCGATTTCCGGCCGATGCCCCGCGCCCTCGACCGGCGCAACCTGCGCGCCCGCGATCGCGGCGCGGTAGCCGTCGATGCATCCCGCCGGCACCACGCTGTCGCGAGTCCCGCGAATGAGCATCGTAGGAATTTTCACGCCGCGCAGCAGCTCCGGCAGGCTGGGATTGTGCATGTATGGCTCCCATCCGATCCGCGCGCTTTCGGAACGGGCGTCCTCGAACAGCTCGAACTGTTGGGGGGTCATTTCACCGCCGTAGATTTTCGTGAACTCGGGCGTCTCTGCCGGATCGGCAACGGTCGCGCGCAGATGGCGTCGGATAGTCATCGCAAAGAAGTCGAGGATTTCGCCCGCGCCCGGCTTGATGCCCATCGGCGCGACCAGGATCATCCGCGAGAAGATTTTCGGGTCGGCCGCCGCCATTTCGGCCGCGATAAATCCGCCGGCTGAAAATCCGATGACATCGATCGGATCCAGCCGCATCTCGCGCAGCACCTGCGCGTAGAAGCCGCCGAGATCGCGATAATTGCGAATCCAGTCCAGGCGCGGCGTCCTGCCGTATCCCGGCTGGAGCGGAATGAGCAGGGTACGGTCATGCGCCAGGCTTTCGTTCCATGCGGTCCAGCCCGGGTAGCCAAGCTCGTCGTGAAAAATCAGAAGCGGCTTGCCCGAGCCGCCACGAATCATCGTGAGCGTCGTACCCGCCACGGCATGCTGGGTCTCGGTCGATTCGATCACCTTATTTCTCCCGTCCCGGCCCGAAATGCGCAGCGCGAAGGACGGCGTCGCCCGGTCCGGTCAGTTTGATTTAGCAATATCGATGCGATGCGCTCAAACGAAATCGGCCGACGCCATGCTCTTCGGATCAACCGTGTCGCGAAGGCCTTTCGCGTATGGATCTAGACTGCCGATAATTCGGCCTATGAGAAAAGATCTCCGAGCAGCCGGAATGGGAACAAGATGACCGATTCGATTCCGCTGAACAGCGAGCTCGTCGTGTCGGCAGTGGTGTTGGTGACCGCGTTAGTGGTGTTTTCGGCCTGCTGCGACGCACAGGCCGGGATCAATGTGAGCGTGCCCAGGAGCAACAAAAGTGGCAGCCCGCCGTACAGTTTTCGCATGACTATCGGACTCCTTTAGCAACCTTTCGCCTATGACGAGCATAGGCCAAAACCACGCCGGGGTCCGAGATTTTTTTTTCGATTACGCGCTACGCAACACGCGCGGCGGTACCGCTAGCAGCTTCAGCCAGGATGAAACCGTTCGCGCGAAAAGTGACGGCTATTCGGCGGCTGCCGCATGGCGTCTGCGTGCTCGGCCACGTCCGGAGCTGCGCCGCCCGGAGCGGACGACGTGGCGCCGTCCTACCGAGCGCATCTGCTTGGTCGGCAAATCGTCGGGCCTGAGCGAGGCCAGCTGAGAGCGCAGAAAATCGGGGTCCACGCCCAGCACGTCGCAGACGTAGGCGAACGAGAATGGTCCGGGCGCCATCGCATGCGCATGGAACCATCCTTGGACTTCGGCGAACAGTGCGCGCCGAATCCCGTGAGTAGCGCGGGCATGTTTGACGTAGCACCGCACCGCATCCTCGAGTACCGCATAAACCAGCCGCGTTTCCCCGTCGAGACCGCTGCGCCTGCGAGTCAGATCATAAAATTGGGATGGGACCAGAAAGTCGGGTGCGAAGCCGACATTCAGCCACGGGTCGGGTCGGTCGCACTCCGCGCGCAGCGGGTCCCGGGACTGCGCCGGAAACGGTTCGCGCTTTTCGATCTGAACATCCATCGGCTGTCGTCCTCCCAGTCTGAATGCCCTCGATAGGCGCTCAAAGACCGCAGGAACCCCCGAAGCGGCATTTAAGTCGCAAGCGCGGGCTCAATGTAACTGCAAAGCTATTTCGGACCAGCACGCTCTGTGCCAATCTTATTTTTGAGCATATGGGCGAGTTTTCGCTGAGAAAGCGGGGAAAAACTCCACACCCTGTGGCTTTGGTGCGCCACAATTCATCGCTGCCAAGGTGCGTGGCTCACCCTGCCTCACTGCATCCGATAAGCGAATGCCGCAACTTCGCGCATCACAGGTTTCTTTGATTCATCCAGTTCCATAATTCCGCCCGAGACCGGTGAACGGAGGAACGGGGCGCCTGTCGGCGCGAGGAAGTTGTGGCACATGCGAATGTGTCCAATTTTGAAAAAAAGTGTCCCAATTAGGGACGAGATTACGTGCATGTGTCATCGGCGCACGCCGGCGACGTTATTGTGGCGACGGTCTATTGTTGGCCATCTCGGTCACGCTCTTTCCCGAACGTGCGGATGCTTCAGACGCGATGCTCTCGCGGTCATGGGCACATCGTTTGCTCTCTCCGTTCTCGATACGGTGGCGTGTCACTTTCTTTTGATGCCGTAAACGTCCGCAACCAAGTAATCTCGACAACTAACCTCTAGAGGAACCGATGGATCTATTGTTGGTCGAAGACAGTGTTACCGATCGGATGGTGATGCAGCGGAGGATTCAGCACGCGTTCCCCGGTGAGCAAATCCTGATCGCGGGTGAAGCATTCGAATTCAACGACGCGTTGCGACGCGAGAATATCGATGTAGTGATCACCGACTATTGGCTTGGATGGGGCGATGGGCTGTCGGTATTGCAGCGGGTGCGCAAGCGATGGCCGCGATGCAAGGTAATTTTCCTGACCGGAAACGGTGGCGAGGAAGTGGTTGCCGAGGCATTCAAGTATGGCCTCTTCTATTACATGCTTAAGCCCGACGGATTCGAGAACCTGGTGGCGGTGATTCGCACCGCGTTGGAAACCAAGCGCCGCGAGGATCACTACGAACTGATCGCGTCGGTGGTCAGCGCGATCGACGAAGGGATTTACGGAATCGACGCCGGGGGCAAAATCACCGCATGGAATTCCGGAGCGGAACGAATTTACGGCTACAACGCCGAAGAGATCGTCGGCGAGGATTCGGACAAGCTCTTGCCTGCCAGTCTTCGCACCGAGACCCGGCGCCTGTATGCGCGCGTGATGCGCGGTGAGAAAGTCGCGCCGTTTGAAGCGCTCCGGATGCGGCGCGACGGCGGCCGCGTCACGCTGGCGCTGTCGATGGCGGCGATTCGCGCCGAAGGGTTCGAGGTCAACGGAGTCGCAGTAGTGGCGCGCGAGGCAGATGACACAGCAGGCGAGCATGCGCCGCCGGTGCCCGAACGATCTTGCGCGAGGGAGCCAATTTCCGCGCGCAACCGCTGACCGAGACATGGTATGTGAAGAGGCCGCTGGTACCGCAGTCACACTGTGAGCAGCGTTTTGCCAACAGGAACGCCGTCTCGGCGGCGTCCGCCGCTGGACTACCCACTGGCGTGCCCGAGAGTTAGAGTTGGCGGTCCGGAATCTTGTCTGTCGGGGGGAACGAGATTCAGGCGAATCCAAGAGCCGTTATCTGTTGCGTGTGCTGAACGATCTCAATCCGCCGGCTAACCCGACGCCGAAAGGTCTGCTGGGCTCTCCGCTCAGGATCGCCCTGATCTATTTCGCGGCCGGGATCCTGTGGATCGGCGTAGCCAACCTGATTCTCGGATGGCTTCCGCCGCATTCGATCGGGCTCAATCGTTTCGTTTTCACCTGCGTCACCGGGCTCGCGCTCTATCTGGTCGCGAGCCGCTACGCGCGCCGACTGCACGAATCGGTGCGGGCCGAACGCGAAACCGCGTCGCGGGCGCGCGCGTTCTTCGAGTCGGCGGTTGAGGGGATTGTCCAACTGGACGCCGATGGCTCGATCCGCCAGATGAACCCGCGCGCGCTCGAGATGTTCGGCTACGCCGCAGAAGCGGAGGTCGTTGGCCAGTCGGTAGAGCTGCTGGTACCGATGCGCCTGCGCGATCGCCACGAGGGTCATCGCACGGGATTTTTCGCCGCGCCGCGCTCGCGCCGGATGGGCGCCGGAATGGAGATTATAGGCGCGCGCAAGGACGGCACCGAGTTCGCCGCCGAAATCAGCCTCAGCCATATAGTATTCGAAAACGTCGATCGGGTGGTCGCCTTCGTCTCCGATATCACTGCGCGGCGGGTGATGGAGCGCGAGGCGCGACGCAATGAAACCCTGGGCGCGCTGGGGGCGGTGGCGGGCGCGATCGCGCACGAGCTGAACAATCCGCTCGCCGTTATCTCGTCGCGAATCGAGCTGATGCTGTCGCAGCCGCACGGGCTTGAGCCCCAAACGCGGGACGACCTACGCGTCTTGCAGCGCAATGTCGAACACGCGGGCAGGGTCTCGCGTAATCTGCTGGCGCTCGCGCGCCAGCACCCACCAACACGTGTCGCAGTGGATATCAACGGATCGATCGAGGAGATCGTGACGCTGGTCTTCGGCGATTCCCAGATTGGCGCCGCGCGAGTCGAGCTTGCGCTGGACCGTACGATCCCGCGCGTGATGGGCGAGCAGACCGGTCTCGAGCAGGTGATGATCAACCTGCTGATGAACGCGCGCGACGCCGCCGCCGATCGGATAAAAATCGAGACCGGCGCGGATTCCTCAAAGCCCGGATGGATTCGTATCGTTGTCAGCGACAACGGCGCGGGCGCGCCACCGGAAGTTATCAAGCGGCTGTTCGAGCCGTTCTACACCACCAAAGCGCAGGGCACGGGACTGGGATTGTGGCTGAGCCATCGCGTGATAATCGACCACGGCGGCATGATCGAAGCGCACTCGGAGGTCGGGAAGGGGACGAGCTTCGTTATCCGGCTGCCGGGCATGGATGACGACGCCGGGCCTCATTTGGGCGTCGCAGCGGCGTCGGTAAGATAAAAAGACACACAAGTGTGCGCTGCGCGCGTCAGAAGTGTGGCATCGGTGCCGCTTCTTTTTCGGGCGCACGAATAATCTCTATACCAAATCAGGAGTTCAAGAGGCGGAACGCTACTTGCTGCGATTTTTTTTCCGTGGTGAGTTGACGATGGCGTCCACGATTCTGATCGTCGACGATGAGGCCGATTTGGTGGACTCGTACGCGCGGATGCTCGCGCGGTCGGGATATTGCTGTCTGCCCGCGTTCAACGGCGAGCAGGCGATGGCGCTATTCGACCGGGAGCACCCGGACCTGATCGTAACCGATCTGAATCTGCCGGCGGCCAGCGGAATCGAGGTCATCCGCCACGCGCACGAGACCTCGCCATCGACTCCAATAATCGCGATCACGGGGCATAGCGCCGCCCGCATGACCGATGCGGCGCAAAGAGCGGGCGCCAACGTCTGCCTGCAAAAGCCCGTCGAACTAGCCGAACTGGACGCCATGGTCCGCGCCGCGCTGCGCGCCTGAAACGCCGGGCGCTTTTTCCGAATTCGCCGACTGATTCGCGCGAGCCGCGAGAGAGAATGCTGTCAGCGGATGCGATGCTTGTTCAAAAGGCGGTGGAACGTGGTGCGGTCCATCTGCGCGGCGCGGGCCGCCTGCGAGACGTTGCCACGAAAGCGGTTCAGGATTTCCCGTAGATACTTGTCCTCGAGCTCTTCGACCCATCTTGCTTTAGCCTGCTTGAAGCTCAGCTCTGCGCCGGTGCTGTCGGCAGCAGCGGTCTGATCCGGCTGCGCTGCCGATTCGGGCGAGCGGATCTTCTCCGGAAGATCGCGGAGGGAAAGCGACGGACCCTCGGTCAGCGCGCAGGCGCGTTCGATGACGTTTTGCAACTCGCGGACATTGCCGGGCCATCGATAGGCCTCGAGCGCGGCCATCGCGTCGGGCTCGAAGCCGCGCGGCGCGGTATCGCCAGTGCCGCGGAATCTTTCGAGAAAGCGCTGAGCGAGCAACGCTATATCGGATTGACGCTCGCGCAGCGGGGGCAAAATGACATCGATCACGTCGATTCGGTAGAACAGATCGTCGCGGAACTGTCCGGCTGCGACCAGCGCGCGCAGATCGCGATTGGTTGCCGAGAGAATCCGCACGTCGATTCGCACCTGCTGGGTGCCTCCGACGCGGCGAATTTCGCGCTCCTGGATGGCGCGCAAGAGCTTGGCCTGCAAGCCGATCGGCAGCTCGCCGATCTCGTCGAGAAATACCGTGCCACCGCCAGCAGTTTCGAGCAGACCCTGCTTGGAGGCGATCGCGCCGGTAAACGCGCCGCGTTCGTGGCCAAAGAGCTCCGACTCGAGCAGGTTTTCGGGCAGCGCCGCGCAATCGACCGGCACGAATGCGCCCGCAGCGCGCGGACTGTTGGCGTGAATCGCGCGCGCAACCAGCTCCTTGCCAGTCCCCGATTCGCCCAGCACGAGGATATTGGCTTCGCTGCGCGCGGCCTTACGCACGAAATCGATCACGCGCTGGATCGCGAGGCTCGAGCCGACGATATTTTCAAAGCCGAAGACGCCGCTTAGCTGCGCGCGCAGATTGCGGTTTTCGATCATCAGGTTGCGCTGCGCCAGCGCGCGCTCGGCGGCCAGCCGTAGCTGATCCATCGTGAACGGCTTGGCCAGGTAATCGAACGCGCCCGCCTTGACCGCGGCTACAGCCGACTCGATGGTCGCAAACGCAGTGAGCATGATGACCGGGCGGGCGGGGTCGAGGGCTTGCGCGCGGCGCATAATTTCAAGTCCGTCGATCGAGGGCATCCGCAGGTCGGTGATCACGAGATCGGGAAGTGCGCTTTCCAAAAGCGCGATCGCTTCGGCCGGATCGCTCGAGACAAAACACTCGTGGCCGGCGCGGGCAAGAATCCGCCGGCAGTTTTCGAGCATGTCAGGCTGGTCGTCGAGAAGAAGAATACGGCCCATAGGTCGCACCGCGCGCGATGTGTAAACAATCAGGAAGCCAGCGCCTCGCGCAAGCTCGCGCGTGGTCTTTTCCTCCCCCATTGTTTCAGACAATGGAAGAGGAATCAGTCAATCAGCCAAGGCGTTCGCGTAAGGCTCGGGCGGCGCCGGTGTAGAAGTTGCGGGCTATGAAGGAGCGCTCCGAGGCGGCCAGCGCTTCCAGAATCTCTGCGTTGAGGGCAACCGCCTCCGTATCGTCAGGTTTCGCATTGACGGCCAGTTCGGCTAGAGCTAGGGCGCGTTGGAGATGGCCTTCGGCGCGGAGGTTGCGGGCGCGCTCGATAATTTTGGCGCGGCTGCATAGCGCGATGATGTCGTCGGCGCGGTCTTTGCGCGTGGCGGGGAACATCTGCGAGGGTTCGCCGGACCACCATCCTGCATAGCGCCGGATTACGTCGCGCACGACAAAGGGCGTGCATCCATAGACGGGCGCGAGATACCGCTTGCCGGCGAGATCGGGCGGGAGTTCGATTCCGGCTTCGATAATGTCAATCGGCCACTGTCCCGAGTTGAGCCGCGCGACCACCTCGTCGTGGATTAAACGCAAAGCACGGGCGGTGTCGAGCAACAGCTCTTCGCACTCGGCCTCGCCGCGATACGCCGGGCCGTGGCCGGGCAGGACATACCTGGGTTTGCGCGCGGCGATTTTCTCGAGCGCCTCGGCCCATTCGAGCGTGTAGCGCTGCACCTTGTTGGGATTGCCGGTGTTCGGCAGCGACGACACGATCAGGTCGCCGACCAGAGCGGCGCGCCGCTGCGGGAGCCATACCCACGTCGCGTCGTCGGTCTCGCCAAGCGCGTGATGCAGTTCGACGGCTTCTCCGGCGAGTTCGAGCAACTGCATCCCGCGGAACGTCAGGTCCGGGTAGTGATAGGATTTTTCGTCGAAGATTCCCGCGACCGCTTGCGAGGTCACGCCGAATTGCAACCGGTTGATGTGTCCCTGCCATCCTGCGGTCCGCGTGTAGCGTTTGAAGCGGCCGCGCAAATCCTCGTGTGCCCAGATTTTCGGCCGCTGATAGCCACGATTGAGCGCGTCGGTGATGAACGCCGTAGTGCCGAAGGCGTGGTCGCCGTGGCCGTGGGTATAGACAATCACGGTGATGGGCTGGTCGGTGACTTTGCGGATCGCCGCGATCGCGAGCGCGCCCATCGCGCGTGAGCTGGTGTCGGCCGCGAGCATCTCGCCCCGTCCGTATGCGAAGGCAACGTTGGCGAAGCCGTGGAACATCGCAAGGCCGGGCTCGAGCACCTCGAGTTGGCCCATCAGCGGATCGAGACGGTTGGCATCCATCGGGCGGCGCGGCGGCGTGGGTTGGTTGGGCGATGACGGCATGGGTGCAATTCTCCTGACGATATGTTCGATCAAAATAGCTTGCAGGCGCCGATGGAGGGTAATGGAATCGGCGAGGGACCGAATCCGGGATTCCTCGCGCGGCAGCCACTCGCGGGAATGACCGAAAAGAGGGAAGAAAAGGTTCGCGGCATCATCTAGAATCAAGGCTGGACTTCGCAAACATGAGCATCCCAAAACTCGAAACCAAACCCAAGGCGGCGGCGCCGCGGACCGACGTCGAGCGGCTGCTCGCGCTGGAGCATCCGGATCCCCATTCGATTCTCGGCGCGCATCCGGACGGCGACCACGTGATCGTGCGTGCGTTTCGTCCGGGCGCATCGAAGATGTTTCTGCTGATGGACGGATCGGTGCGATGCGAGATGATCGAGCGTGAACGTAGCGGACTCTTCGAGGCGATCGTAAAGGATCGCACCGAAGTCTTTCCCTACCGGCTCGAGGTTCACTATCCCGACGGTATTGTCGTCGCGGAGCGCGACCCGTATTCATTCCTGCCGACGCTCGGCGAGCTCGACATGTATCTGTGGGGCGAGCAGAAGCATCATCGCGCGTGGGAAAAGCTGGGCGCGCACGCGATCGAGTGGGGTGGAATCGCGGGAGTGAGCTTCGCGGTATGGGCGCCCACCGCGCGCAGCGTCAGTGTCGTCGGTGGCTTCAACCGCTGGGATGGGCGCGTGCACATGATGCGCGTGCTCGGCAGTTCGGGAATCTGGGAGCTGTTCATCCCGGGACTCGAGCCGGGAGCGATCTACAAGTATGAAATTCGCACCCGCGACGGATCGCTCTTGCTGAAGAGCGATCCCTATGCGCTGCGAATGGAGTTGCCGCCGGAAACCGCAGCGATCGTTTATCAATCGAGCTACAAGTTTCGCGACACCCAGTGGCTCGAATCGCGCGCGCGTGGCGACGCCAGCAAATCTCCGGTGTCGGTTTACGAGGTGCATCTGGGTTCGTGGCGGCGGGTTCCGGAAGAGGGCAATCGATGGCTCAGCTACCGGGAGTTGGCGCAGCAGCTCGGCGATTACGTCGTGGAGATGGGTTTCACGCACGTCGAGCTAATGCCGGTGATGGAGCATCCGTTCACCGGATCGTGGGGCTACCAGGTGAGTGGATATTTCGCGCCCACCGCGCGATTCGGCTCGCCCGACGACTTGCGCTTCCTGATCGATGAGATGCATCGGCGCGGAATCGGCGTGATCTTGGATTGGGTGCCGGCGCATTTTCCCAAGGACGAATTCAGCCTCGGCCGCTTCGACGGCACCGCGCTGTATGAGCATCAGGATCCGCGCCTGGGGAATCATCCGGACTGGGGCACCTACATTTTCAATTACGGCCGCAACGAGGTGAAGAGCTTCCTGATTTCGAGCGCGCTCTATTGGCTGGGCGAGTTTCACGCCGATGGATTGCGGGTGGACGCGGTCGCCTCGATGATCTACCTCGACTACGGGCGGCACGCTGGTGACTGGATTCCGAATGTCCACGGCGGACGCGAGAACCTGGACGCGATCGCGTTTCTGCGTGCGCTCAACGAGCAAGCCTACGCGCTAAATCCCGGAATCATGATGATCGCCGAGGAATCGACCGCATGGAGCGGGGTCAGCCGTCCGGTCTTCATGGGCGGACTCGGATTCGGATTCAAATGGGACATGGGATGGATGCACGACACGCTGGCCTATTTCTCGCTCGATCCGATCTACCGCAAATGGCACCATCGCAATTTAAGTTTTGGAATGCTCTACGCGTGGAGCGAAAATTTCGTGTTGCCGCTGTCGCATGACGAGGTGGTTCACGGCAAACGTTCGATGCTCGACAAGATGCCCGGCGGCGCGGCCGAGCGCTTTGCGAATCTGCGCGCGCTATACGGCTACATGTGGGCGCGGCCGGGCAAGAAGCATCTGTTCATGGGCAACGAGTTCGGGCAGTGGTCGGAATGGGATCACGACTCGAGTCTGGAATGGCACCTGCTCGAATACCCGCAGCATCGCGGGTTGCGCGCGCTGATCCGCGATCTTAACCGCGTGTATCGCGAGTATCCGGCGATGTGGGAGGCTGACTGCGAGCCCGGGGGTTTTCGCTGGATCGACGCCGACAACGCCGCCGACAACGTGATCGCCTTCATCCGCATCGCGCCCAAAACCGGCGCCAAAGTGGTATGCGTGTGTAACTTCTCGCCGGTGCATCGCTCGCGCTTCCGCGTAGGCGTGCTCGCGATGGGATGGTATCGCGAGATCCTCAACACCGACGCTGCGATCTATGGCGGCGGCAACGTCGGCAACTTGGGCGGCGTCCAGGCGCAGGCGCATCCGTGGCATCAGTTCCCATTTTCGATCTCGATCGAGTTGCCTCCGTTGTCAGTGCTGTGGTTTGCCGCGCCTTAGGATAGAACTTTGCGGGGCAAACGGGGCAAGTGCAGGGGAGGGCGCGATGGGGGAGCACGAGCACGAGAAAAGTGCGGGGACTGAGTCGGGCGGGCGCGCCGAGCTCGAGCGCGAACTTGATCGCGAGCGCAAGCTCGAGCGGATCGAGCGCTCGCAACTGATCGGCGCCAGGCGGGCGATCAGGCTGGCCGATTTCATGGCGATCCTGATGGTGCTCGCGACCGGGTTCAGCGCATACG
The DNA here is from genome assembly GCA_049795175.1 of Binataceae bacterium (SeqCode). Taxonomy (GTDB): domain Bacteria; phylum Desulfobacterota; class Binatia; order Binatales; family Binataceae; genus JBARDN01. Next base: position 51,608 of record JBARDN010000163.1, read on the forward strand.
CGGCGTGGCGCACGGCGCAAGTGACGCGGATGGTGTTCGCGGTATCGGATCGCCCGTTCATGGGAGTCGAGTCAGTCAACTTCGAGGATCCGGCGTCTCCAACGCCGCGGGTCGCAGTCGCATTCAAGAACTTCGGCAGAATTCCAGCGCTCAACGCCTTCGTCAGCGTGCACAGCCTGGTTGACGGCAAACTGGTCAAGAGCACGGACGGCGACATGACCACGATGGACACCGGAATTCTTTCGCCCGGCGTCGAGCATTACTTCTACAACTATCTGCCTCCGGACCTGTACCAGGCGGTGGTGTCAGGGAAATCGAAGATGCAGGTGCATGTTCGGATTCTCTACAAAGGACCTGCTCAGGCCGAGGAGTTCTGCTATTTCGGGCGGCTATTTTACGATCAGCACAGCGCGACCTTCCGCGCCGGCGGAGGCTCCGATCGCTGCAACGGCACCGCAGTATTTTGAGGAATCGCGCCGGCAATTCCTCGCGTGGCCGCCCGACGGTGGTTTCACTTCCGGCGGCGGGTCCGCCGTCTCGCTATTCTTGTGGACTGTTTGGCGGCACAGCTTCCCTGTGGCAGAGCTTGTGCGGTCAAGCGTGAGCTCTCTTGACCTGCTAATTGCTGATTTGAATAATTACCTCGCTCTGCGATAGGACTGCTTGCACCATCAGCGATGTCTTGGGGAAGTGTCGCCAGAAGGGATGGAGCGATGACAGCAGGACGACGATTTACGGTCGGACGCGCAACCGACGCTGACGTCCCGATCGCGGACGATTCGGTTAGCCGTACTCACGCGGAAGTGCAGCTGCTCGAAAACGATCGCCTTCGGGTCAAGGACCTGGGCAGCCAGAACGGCACGGTTCTGATTCGGCAGGGGCGCGAGTTTCCGGTCAAAGACGAGCAGACGGCGTTTCTGAGTGACCTGCTGAAATTCGGCGAGGTCACTATCGCGGCGCGTGACTTGATCGATCTGCTGAAGGAGGCCGCGGCGCCGGTCGCTGCCGGAGCGCGCGCCGCGGCACCGCAGCCGGCCGCGGCGGTTCTTATCCGATGCGATTGCGGTGCAATCAAAACGCGCGGAGCGCGATGCCCCGCGTGCGGCGAATGAGAAATCGCCGCGAATCGATCGCGAGGGGCTATCCGACATGAGCCAGATTCAGCAGGCCGACCAGGCCAGGCCAAAGCAGCCTCCGGTACAGGCGCCGCGCGCCGGCGGCTCCGCGAGCGGAGCCGCGGCGCGGAGTTTCATCGACCAGCTCTGGGAGCTGCCCGACCGCCGCACCGTAATGTTCTTGTCGATCGGCGCGAGCTTCGTGTTCATCCTTTTGCTCACCGCAATTTTTCCGAAGAATAGTTACGGTGCTGAAATCCTGATCGATCACAGCCAGTTCTCGCATTTTCCATATCCATTCACGATCCAGAATCTCGAGCACGTCCTGTTTTTCATCGCGCTGGGCGAGTTGTTCGTGCGCTGGCGGGTTTCGTATCGGGAGATTCGTTTCGCGTGGATGCATCTGTTGCCGGAGGATCAGGAGACGGTCCTGCAGCCGGCCGATCTCGCGCCGATAAGACGCCGCGTCGCGCATCTATTCGATCAGGAGAACGGCTTTCTGCCTTCGCTGATCGATTTATCGATCCTGCAATTTCAATCGGGGCGCTCGATCGACCAGGTCGTTTCGGTGATGAACAGCAGCCTCGAGCTGATCGAGCATCGCGTCGATCTGCGTTACGGACTTATCCGATATATCGCGTGGCTGATTCCGACCGTCGGGTTCATCGGCACCGTGATCGCGCTTGGCGGATCACTGGCGCTGGTTCCGAAGAGCGGCGATCTCTCGATCTATGCGATCGCGCATTCGCTGTCGCTCGGGTTTAACTGCACGATGGTGGCGCTGATGGAAAGCGCGATCGTGGTGTTCGTGCTCTATCTGCAACAGCAACGCGAAGAGACCGCGCTGAATCTCGCTGGCTCCTACACGCTGCGCAATCTCATCAACCGGCTCTACGCAGGAGCGAAGTGAAGCCACGCAACCGCGAGGTCAACATCTTCAACATGTCGGTGCTCGACCTGCTGACCGGCGCGCTCGGGGCATTCTGCTTTCTGACGCTGGCGCTGTTTCCGTACTACTTCAAGGCGCAGCACGCCGCCGCGGCGCCGGCTAATCCGGGCAAGGACAAGCAGGAGCAGCTTGCGGCGGAACATAAACAACTCGAAGCAGAGTTGGCAAATATCAAGACCGGAACCGGGCTCGCGCCATTCACGCTGGTCTCGGTATTCACTTCCGGAGCGGGAAGTTCCTGTGCGCAGATCAGGGTGAAGAAAGATCAGGCGCCTGGAGCGCTGACCTCGATCAAGGTACTTCCTACCTCGCAGGTGCGGCAGGGCTACTATTCGGCGGCGATGCTTTTTATGTTCGAGCCGGGAACTTATCAATTGACGTTCGAGGTTTCGAACGCGCAGCCGGGATGCAAGCTATACATTACGCCGATGGGGAAAAACGCATCGCCGCAGCAAAGCGGCGTGCTTACTGGCGGAGCGCAAACCATGGCGCCTTGGAGCTATACGGTGAATCCGGATCAGCTCGTCCTGGGCAGCCCGATTCCGGGATGAGGCGAGAACCAGTGGAAACCCGAAATGATTACTCAGTTCGCCGGCAACGCGGTGGGTAAAGATCAATGAAGCCGCGCAATCGCGAGGTGAGTATCTTCAACATGTCGGTGCTCGACCTGCTGACCGGCGCGCTGGGCGCGTTCTGCTTCCTGACGCTGGCGCTGTTTCCGTACTACTACAAGGCGCATGCGTCCGACGGGACGGCAGATTCAGCGCAACTCGAGGCTGCCAATGCATCGTTGCGGGCGAAAATTGAATCCCACAAAGCCACCGGCGGCCAGATTCCGCCGTTCGCGCTGGTCGAGGTGAGTAGCGGTACCGATCAGGGATTAGCCTGTGCCGACATGCACGTCCAGAAAATCACAAGCGCATTGGGTGCGAACAGCATCAGCTCCTATCCGGGTCAACGCGATCAGTCAGGGCGCGTGGTCGATCTGCTGTTGCTGGCGTTCAAGCCGGGCGAATATACGATCACCATCGGCGCCGAGCGGATTGATCCCAAATGCGGGGTTAGGCTGACGATTGACAGCGCGTCCGGTACCTCCCAAAGCTTGTCGCTCAGCGGCGCGCCTTCGGTTACTTTCCAGGTTAATATCGGTCCTGCGGATTTTGCCAACAGTTTGTACGATAACGGGTGAACTAGAACAGGTGAACGATGACGGACGTGATGACGCGATGCAGCCATGGCCACTTCTACGACGCGAGCAAGAACAGTTCGTGCCCGTATTGCGGCGTGAACATCGACCCCGCCGAAGGGAAGACTCGCCGTGTGCCGCAAACTCCGCCTGCCGCGGCAGCGCGGCCGGCGCCGAGCGCGGAGCCCGGAGCGACTCGCGCGGTTTATCGTGAGGCGGCGACCGGCATCAGTCCCGTCGTGGGATGGCTGGTGTGCGTGGCAGGACCGGACCGCGGCCGCGACTACAGGATTCACGCCGAGAAGAATTTCATCGGCCGCAGCCCCGCGATGGATATCGCGATCGTCGGTGACGAGTCGGTCTCGCGCGAAAAGCACGCCGCAGTCGCCTTCGATCCCAAGAAGGCGCAGTTCTGGCTCCTGCCGGGCGAAGCCTCGGGACTGCTGTACCTGAATGATCAACTCGTGAATACGCCGAGTGCACTCAAGGCCCGCGACGTGCTCGAGCTCGGGAAAACCAAGCTGATGTTCTGGCCGCTGTGCGATGAAAAATTCCGCTGGGATTGACGGCCTGTCCTTCGCGCCCGGCAACGCGCAGGCGCAGGGTAAGCGCGGCGACCAGCAGGATTCGTTCGGCTTCTCGGATCCGGCGGATGCCGCCTTCCTGGCGCATGGAGGATTGCTGGCGGTCGTCGCGGATGGGATGGGCGGGCTCGAACACGGCGCCGAAGCGAGCCGGATCGCGGTGCGCAGTTTTCTCGATACCTACAGGGCGAAAACCCCCGATGAGGAAATCTCGCGCGCACTCGCGCGCGCGATCGAGGCGGCCGACCGTGCGGTGTTTGAATTCGCCGCCGCGCTCAAGCTCGAGCACGAGGTCGGGACCACCCTGGTCGCGGCCGCGCTCTGCGCGCGTGGGCTCGAATGGATCTCGGTCGGAGACAGCGCGCTTTATCTATGCCAGGGCGGCGCGGTCAATTCGCTCGCGCGGCCTCATACCTTGGGCGCGCGGCTGGACCAGTTGGTCGAGCAGGGTTCGCTTGCGCCGGAGGCCGCGCGCGAGGCGTCGGCGCGCGACGCGCTGACCAGTTACGTTGGTATCGGAGGATTGCGTGAGATCGATCAGAGCGCGGCCCCGGTCGCAATCGATGCCGGCGACGCCGTGATCCTGTGCAGTGACGGCCTCTACCGCGCGCTCGAACCGGATGAAATATGCGCGACGGCCAACTCAGCCCCAGACGCGCAGAGCGCCTGCGACGCGATGGCCGAGGCGGCGCTCGCGCGCGATCTGCCGCATCAGGACAACGTGACCGTGCTGTGCGTGAAGGTGATGCGCCGCATCTAGGGAGCTATCGACGATGGAGCAGCAGATGGCGCGGCGATGCATGGGATGCATGGGAATTCGCGGCGACAATGCGGTTTGTCCTGCGTGCGGCTTTGACGAGAAAAAGCCGCCGCAGATTGCGTTCTCGCTGGCGCTTCGCACGACGCTCAACGATCAATATCTGATCGGCCGCGCGCTTGGCGCCGGAGGATTCGCAATCACCTACCTCGCGTGGGATACGCGGCTGGCGCGCCGCGTCGCGATCAAGGAATACATGCCAAGCGGTCTTGCCAGCCGCACCGGGGAAACCAGCCAGGTGACGCCGCATACCGGACAATCCCTGCAGGATTTCAAATACGGACTCGAGCGCTTTCTCGACGAGGGCCGCACCGTCGCTCAGTTCGAGGAGCATCCCGGAATCATTTCGGTCATCAACTTTTTCCCGGCCAACGGAACCGCCTACCTGGTGATGGAGTATCTCGAAGGGCGCACGCTGAAGGAGCATCTCGCGGAGAAGGGCGGACGGCTGCCGTTCAACGAAGCGCTTGCGATCCTGACCCCGGTGATGGACGCGCTGCGCGAGCTGCATCGCCATAACGTTCTCCATCGCGACGTCAGCCCGGACAATATCTACATCACCAATAACGGACAGGTGAAGCTGCTCGATTTCGGCGCCGCGCGCCAGGCACTGCAGGATCGCAGTCAACGGCTTTCGGTAATTCTCAAAGAGGGCTACGCGCCCGAGGAGCAATATCGCAGCACCGGCAACCAGGGTCCGTGGACCGACGTCTATGCGGTCGGCGCGACGATGTACCATCTGATCACTGGTACGTTGCCGCCGCAGGCAATCGAGCGGCTCGCGCAGGACACCATCCAATTACCGAGTGCTCTGGGCGCCGATATCCCGCCGGCGGCGGAAGACGCGCTGATGACGGCACTGGCGGTCCGCGCGGCGCAGCGCTATCCGACGATCCAGGATTTTCAGGCGGCGATAGGCTTGCCCGGCGCGCCCACGCGCCAGCA
>JBARDN010000164.1:0-11284 GCA_049795175.1 Binataceae bacterium (SeqCode)
TGGATACGCGGTTGGTCCAACTCACGAGCGAGGGTAAGGACAAGCTTCACGACGCGATCGTCATGTACTGCCGAAAGCGCGGGCCAGCTAAGCGGGAATTTCCCCTCTTCGGAGGCGGCCTCTCGCTCGATCTCAAGCGAGTTCTCGAGGAGGTTCGCTCAAGACTGACGCGACTAGAACGCGCTCGAAAGATCGTCGTCGAAGATGCTGAGATCAGGGGCGGCGAGCCGTGCATTCGCGGGACCAGAATTGGTGTCTATGAAGTCGCGAGCATGCTCGAACAGAGCACGTCCGAAGAGGAGATCTTGGAAGGCTACCCATCACTCAAGCGAGAGCAGCTTGAACTCGCCAAGATTTTCGCACGGGCCTACCCGCGCAAAGGCCGACCGCCTCGCCATCCGTGGCACCAAACACCTTGGCGGGAGGTCTCGCGGCGTGCGAGTCGCGGTTAGGCTTTTCATCGCCGAGGATTGATGGTAACGTATCCGTTACCATAGGATAAATGATGGCGTTGACGGTTGTCGAATATGTTCGGGAAGACAACTCAAATCCTTACAGGGCATGGTTCGATGGGCTCCATGCTCAGGCTGCTGCAAAAATCGCGACAGCGACCTACCGGCTCCAGATGGGCAATATCTCGAACGTCAAGTGGATTGGCCCAATCGGAGAATATCGGATCGACTGGGGACCAGGTTACCGAATCTATCTGGCAAAAGATGACGAGGCGCTGATCGTTCTGCTTGGCGGAGGGACGAAGAAAAGACAACAAGCCGATATCGAGCGCGCTAACGCCTTGTGGTCAGAGTACAAGTCGCGCAAGGCAGCCACGAAGGCGAAAAGCAAGAAGTAATTGAAATGGCACTAACGAGAAATTTCAAACAGACTGTCGTAGAACGCGTGAAGCGTGATCCGGCTTTCGCCAAAGAGCTGCTTAACGAAGCGGCTACTCTATTCCTCAATGGCGAGCCGAACACGGCCCGTCTCGTTTTGCGGGACCTCGTGAACGCGACCGTTGGGTTCGAGGAGTTGGCCGCAAAGACTGAGAAGCCTGCCAAGAGCCTGCATCGTATGCTGTCGAAGCAGGGCAATCCGACGATGGACAATCTGGCAGCAATTCTGAAGGTTGTCCGCCGCAAATTGCGAGTCGATATCCAAGCGCGTACAGTCCGCGCGGCGTAAGTGCCTAAGGTATTGCTTATGCACGACGCAAGCTGTCAGCGAAGCATGCGAATTACCGAGACTCAAATGGCTACGGCTCAATGCAACCCGGATCTCGCGGCTGTAAAGTCACGCGGCGGCGCGGATAGATATACCTTGTACGCAATTATTTCAGTTCCGCATTTACCTCGAAGGCGTGCGGCCACTGGTATGGCGACGCATCCTGGTACCCACGGATTTCACGTTGGCGCGCCTCCACCGCGTCATTCAGGCCGTTATGAACTGGCAGGACGGCCACCTGGATGAGTTTCGGATTGTCGGCCGCGCGTACGGTGTTCCCGATCCTGATTACGACGAACGCGAGGTCTTCCATGATCGGACTGTTCGACTCCGAGACTTGAACCTCTCTCCCGGTGATCGTCTCGAATATTCCTATGACTTCGGCGACAACTGGGAACACACGCAGGAGCTCGAAGAAGTGTCGCCATGCGATTAGGATCATGTCGGCCCGCTCTGCCTGGCAGGCGAGCGCAGCGCCCCGGCCCAGGACGTTGGAGACGTTGTGGGGTAGGACGAGTTTCTGCATGCGTTGTCCGATCCAAATCACGAACACCACGATCACATCAAGAGCTGAATGCGGCGGCCATTTGGTCCGGCACGCTTGCAAGCGATTCCGATCTCGAAAGACTGCCGGGAAAGCCCGATCTCTCACAGACTGACAGGTTTTGCGCCGACAAGTTGGTGCCGGTTTTGGTGCCGGTTGAAGGTCAATTTTCAGTGCTGTCAGATGAGGTCAGATGAGCAGGAAGCATAGCAAAGACCGGCATTTTCCTTATTCCACCGATACGGCGAAGCCGTCTTACAAGCCGAGGGTCGCAGGTTCGAAACCTGCACCGCCCACCAATAAAACCCGGCTTACTGCGTCGATCTTTCGGAGAACTATGGTCGCATGGCGTCGAACTTGTACCGAGGGGTGTCAAGAATCTGCCAACAGCGGAAGTCTGGACCTTCCCGGTCAGCTGGTTTTCGATCATAGAGGCAATCTCTGGGTCGCCAACCTTGGCAATGCGACCGTAGTGATGTTCGCGAAGAAGCAATCGAAGGCCTCAGGTATGCCTGTCCCCGCGGTCACGCTGAGCAGCTCGGCGTTCGACAATCCGTGGGGTTTGGCTTTCGACGGCGGAAACACTCTATGGGTTTCCAACTTAATAGGCGGACAGATCTCCAAGTTCAGCTCGAAACAAATGCGCAAGAGCGGATCGCCAATACCACGGAATGCAATTACCCGGCATCCTCGTGAATAGCCAGCAAATGACTTTCGGTCCGTTCTTCTAGAGCGTTCTTTAACCGCCGCGACCCGCGCCAGAGGCTGACCATTACCTTGACCACAAGGAGCGACCTTCCGAAAGACAATGTAGCCTTTGAAAGGCCTGACTGTAGATAATATACAGAGCTGGAATTTGAACGGTTAGTAACGGAACGCTCTCGCGCAATGCCGGCAGCGACTTGAGGATGCGATCGATACGGGTTACAAATCAGCGCGTGCAAGACTCACGAATTTCCGATTCAATCACTTTCTAGAGGAATAGTCAGATGCTTTATGAGCTGCGTGTATATCACTGCGTCCCAGGACGCTTGCCCGCAATCCTTAAACGCTTCGACAGCATCACTTGCCGGTTGTTCGAGAAGCACGGCATCAACCAGCTCGGATTCTGGACGGTAGCGATCGGTGAGTCGAGTTCCGATCTGGTGTACATGCTGCAATAGGAGTCGTTGGCCGATCGCGAGAAAAAGTTCGCCGCCTTCGCTGCCGATCCGGAATGGATCGAGGCGCGCGGCGACAGCGACGCTGACGGCGGCCCGATCATCGCGTCGATCACGAATAGCATCCTGATGCCGACCTCGTTTTCCGCACTGAAATAGCTGCGCGCCGCCATCAGCGTCGCCTTCGACTCTATCGTGCGACCGAGCCTCCGAGACCAGTTTTGAGAATGAAGCGTAAGATCGTTGCCGTTCTTGGGGCGGTGATTTTTAGCGTTGTCGTTCATACCGGTGGCGTTTCGGCCGCGGGCGCGGCGGTCCGGGTGCAGGGAGGTCCATGGACGCTTGCGGGACGGGCTTTTACGAGCGCGAAACTTTCCTCGCATCCGCATCTGATAGTTGTGCTTCATGGCGATGCGCCCGGCGCGAATCCTTCTTATCAATACGTGTTGGCGGGCCACGCGGCGGCGGCGATTGGCGATGTCGTCGTCGTGGGTTTGCTGCGGCCCGGCTATAAGGACGGCAAGGGTGACGAAAGCCAGGGGCGGCGCGGATGGGCGCTGGCCGACAATTACACGCCGCAGGATATCGGTAGCGTGGCGAGTGCGGCGAAGGCACTAGTCGATCGCTATCACGCCGCCGATCTCACTCTGGTGGGGCATTCCGGCGGTTCGGCGATCGCCGCGGATATTCTCGCGCTCTATCCGCATCTGGCGCGCGGCGCGCTGCTCGTATCATGTCCGTGCGATGTGCCGGCATTCCGCTGGAGCATGATGAAGCTGCAGTGGAATCTGTTGTGGCTGATTCCTGTCAACGCCGTTTCGCCGCAGGCTCAGGTTGCGCGGATCCCCAAGGATACGATTGTGCGGATGGTCGTGGGCAGCGCCGATCCTGTCGCTCCGCCGCGGCTAACCTTTGACTTCGCGGATGCGCTCAAGTCGCGCGGCGGCGATGTACAAGTTGTAGTGCTTAAGAATCTCGGGCACGAGATTTTTCTCGAACCAGCCGTTCTGGAACAACTAGTTAGTCTGATGAATGCGACGTCGGTACGCGGACGATTTTCCCCTGACTGAGAATTTGCGGACGCGCATCAAGGGTCCGTTCGTTCATCTTCCTATCCGGAAAAACAACGCTGATACCACCAACAGCATCGCTTGACGCTTAACTCTAATCAGAGTTAGAATTGGAATTATTTTGCGAGGCATCGAGCGCGAATGCGTCCAGAGCGGCAGCGGGCACTTATCGAACAGTACATTGGATTCAGGGACGGCGAATGGACCGACGTCGCGAAGGCGAGCATGCGCAACCCTGCGAGCGCCTACGTCGATCCCGAGCGTTTCGAGCGCGAAATGAAGGTGCTGTTTCGCCAGCGGCCAGTTCCTATTGGACTCGGCTGCGAGTGCAAAGAGCCGGGATCGTATCTGACTGGGCGGCTCGGCGGCATGCCGATCGCGGTCGTGCGGCAACTCGACGGCAGCTTGCGCGCCTTTCTCAACGCGTGCCGTCATCGCGGCGCTCTGGTTCTGTCGGGCAGTGGCACTGGGCTTCGCGCGATGGTCTGTCCGTATCACGCCTGGAGCTACAAGCTTGACGGAAGTTCGCTCGGCCGTCCGCAGGATTGGGGCTTTGACGATATCGCGCAGTCCGATTGCAACCTGCCGCAAATCCCCGTTGCCGAGAAGTACGGCCTCATCTATGTGCAACCGGCCGGGAACACGCCGATTTCGATTGACGATCTGCTCGAGGGGATGGAGACCGAGATCGCCGAATATGATCTCGCCAAATATAGTCACTTCGAAACGCGGATCAAGGAATGGAATTTCAACTGGAAACTGGTTATCGATACCTTCACTGAAAACTACCACATTCCAGCGCTGCATCGCCGCAGCATCGCTCCCTATTATGATGACCGGCACTCAATCTGGAACACCTACGGACTTCACCAGCGGACCGTGAACTTCCGCAGAAGTATCGACAAAGAAATAGCGAAAGCGGATCCGCAGAAAAGACTGATACTACCCCATACTACGGTCGAATATTTCCTGCTCCCTAACGCTATACTCACTCACCAGCTCGACCACATTGAGCTGTGGCGAGTCACTCCGCTGGCCGTCGATCGTTGCCTGGTTTCCACGAGTCTCTATGCGCCAAACCCGCCTGCGACTGATTCCGCGAAGCAACATTGGAAGAAAAACCTGGACATGCTCCTGCAGGTCACCGAGACGGAAGACTTTCCGATGATGGCGAACATCCATGCCGCGCTGGCATCGGGTGCGGTGAAGGAAGTGATCTACGGCAAGATCGAGCCGGCACTGTCCTTCTATCATCAGTCAATTAATCATTTGCTCGCGCAATCCCAAGATTGATGCGCAATGGATCTCGGTCTCAAAGGCAAAGCGATAATAGTCACGGACGGCGCTTCGCACATTGGACAGGCGATAGTGTTCGCATTCGCCGGCGAAGGCGCGCGTCTCGCATCCGCGCGAACCGGTTAGCGACCAGATGCTTACCGTTTTGGGCGGCTTCGCGATGCGTTAGCGGGGGGCGTCTGGTCTTTTTTTGTATTACGCATTCAACAGGGCGGTGATATCCGAAAGAGAAAGAAAGATGGCGGCAAGATCACTGCGCGTTTATGCGCCGGCGAAACACCAGCAACTGAGTACGCGGGGCGAACTCAAAAGAAAGCAGATTCTCGACGCGGCGGCCAGGGTGCTCGCACGACGTGGATATGTCGCCACACAATTGTCCGAGATTGCCGAAGCGGCGGGCACGCAACCCGGAAGCCTCTATTACCACTTTGAATCGCGCGAGGAATTGATCGAAGAGGTCCTTCACGAGGGCGTGCGCCTGTCATTTGCTCGCGCGCGTACGGTGATCGACGCGATGCCGCCCGAGAGCACGGCACTTGATCGGCTGGCCGCGGCGCTTCGCGCTCACCTGAAGTTTCAGCTGGTGGAAAGCGACTATGCGCGCGCCGTTTCGCGTTCGATCGGCCAACCTCCCGAAGAGATGTGGGGAAGGGTCAACCGGAAGTTTCGCGCATACGGAAAATTCTTCGACGGGTTGATCGCCGCCGCGATCGAAGCCCGGGAGATCGATCCCGAGGTGGATCGTCATGCCCTGCGAATGCTGATCATCGGCGCCACCAACTGGGCGGCGGAATGGTATCGGCGCGACGGTTCGTCGAGTGTAGACGAGATCGGCAATTTGCTCATTCGATTGCTGCAGCGCGGCGTTGGAACTATGTCTGAAAAGAACGGCACTACTGGGGGCAATTGAGGTCATCATGGAGCAGTCCCAACACCAGATAGACGAGAAGAATCGCTATCGCATCGAGACTCCCGGCCACGAGGGATGGACGCGCAGCGCGAGACCCGGAGACCCGGACAAGTACCTGATGATCTCGGCGGATTGTCACGGCAACGAACCGGGCAATCTGTGGCGCGATCGTATCGACGCGAAGTATCGCGACCGCTTGCCACACGTGGAGGTCGATGCGAACGGCGAGAAGTGGTTCATCGCCGAAGGTGTGGGCAAATCGCGGGTGCGGGCACGCATGATCGGCGACGTGCCGCGCGAAGGCAGCGAGGATCGCCTGCGCGGCAGCGTTGGCGCAGATCCGAAAGAGCGGATTCAGGATCAGATGCGCGACGGTATCGATGCGGAGATCATTTTCCCGAATAAGGGGTTGATGATGTTCGCCACCAAGGATGCCGCATTCGGGATGGCGCAATGCCGCGTGTGGAACGATTTTGCGTGGGAGATGTACGGCAGGTACAACGACTTCATGTCGCCGGCCGCCGCGATCATGACCTCAGATGTCCGGCTCGCGATCGAAGAAATCAAGCGGGTCGCGAAAATCGGATTCCGGTTCCTGACGCTCCCGTGCAAGCCGGTGTTCGGAGGACATGACTCGCGCGACCCGAATTACAATCTGACTATCTACGATTCGATGTGGGCGGCGATCGAGGACTGCGATCTCCCGATCACGTTCCACGTCTCGACCGGACGAGATCCGCGCGTGGCGCGCAAAGAAGGAGGCGCGGTGATCAATTACGTGTCGCATTCGCTGTCGCCGACTATCGAACCGGTAGCGAGTCTGTGTGGTTCGGGGGTCATCGAGCGATTTCCGAAGATTAAATTCGCCGCGGTGGAAAGCGGCATCGGATGGGTACCGTGGGCGCTGGATGCGATGGACGAGGCATATCGCAAGCATCATCTATGGGCGTATCCAAAGCTCAAGCGGTTGCCGAGCGAATATTTCCGCAGCAACGGCGCGGCAACATTTCAGGAAGATCGCGCCGGGCTCGAGCTCGCGGAGAAATGGAACCTGGTCGACAATTTCATGTGGGCCAATGACTATCCACACGCCGAAGGAACCTGGCCACATTCGGCCGAAGCAATCGAGCGCGAGATGGGCAGTCTAAGCGACCACGTGCGCGCGAAAATTCTCGGGCTCAACGCGGCGAAGATGTTCAAGTTCGATGTCGATATGCTGCTCGAACATCGCAGCAGCGTGCACGCGTCCGCACACCACTAAAGACAAGTATCGGGAATGGAGGTCATATGATCGAAATAGGTGTCTTCCACAATGGTGCATCCGATCTTCCGGTGGTGCGAACTCCGTCGGGAGTCGCGATCAACGACGGCAACCTCGCAGAGGTTCACGAGTCCAGCCAGCGCGGACTCATCGGCCAGGTGCGCCAGGGAATCCTCGCCGACAAGCTCGGCTTCAACTACTTCTTCATGACCGAGCATCATTTTCAGCCCGAAGGCGCGGAGTTCAGCCCGAACCCGATCCTCGCGGAGACCGCGATAGCGACGCGCACGCGGCAGATTCGGCTTGGCCAGGCCGCGAACATCGTTACGTGGTGGCATCCGATTCGAATTGCCGAGCAAGCCGCGATGCTCGACGTGATCAGCAATGGGCGGCTCGAGTTCGGAATCGGGCGCGGCTACCAGCCGCGTGAGGCCGAGGTTTTCGGATGGCCATTTGCTACGATCCAGGACCAGGAACGTAATCGCGCGTACTACCAGGAAGCCTACGAGATCATCGTCAAGGCATGGACGCAGCCCTCGTTCTTCCATCAAGGACAGTTCTTCACGATTCCGCCGGTGTTCACGCGATGGAACCATAAGCAGACGATCGCATACTTCGAATCCGGTAAGGCCGGCCGCAAACTCGAAGAGGTCCTGAGCATCGGCGCGCCCGATCCGTACGGCGGCGCAAATCCAGTGATGCAAAGTGCGACCGTCCTCAAGGAGCTGCAGGTGTTTCCGCAACCGATACAGCTGCCGCATCCGCAGATGTGGGAACCTCTGACAACGGAGCGATCAATTAAATGGGCCGCGGAGCGCGGGCTCAACGGATACTTCATCGTTGAGCCAAACTCGCGGCTCAAGAAGAACGTCGAAATCTTCTATCGCGAAGCGGAAAAAGCAGGATGGCCGGATCGGCTCGGGCGCGGACGGCTCAAGTACGGATGGGACGCCGAAAAGCGTCGCGGCGTTCTGACCGGCCGCTATATTCATCTGGTGCTTCCCGGACAGGATCGTGAACGCGAACTGAAACGCTACAAGGAAGCGCTCGAAGTGCAGTGGGATTATTATGGCCCGTTCGGATTTGCTTCGGTGCTCGCGGACGCCGATGAAGAGAAGCTCGACCCTGCCAGGAAAGTTCCACCCGAATTACTGCTCAAGAAAGAGGTCGCGCTGTTCGGCACCCCGGCGGAAGTGACCGCGCAGATCATGCGTGTCAAAGAAAGCTGCGGCTACGAGGATTTTGCGTTCAATGCGTGGTTCGAGAAAGGCGGCTTCCAGGGCAAAGAAATTGAAGATCAGATGCAGTATTTCGCCGAAGAGGTTGGACCTCTGTTGGCGCGCGCCTGCGGCGGTCAGGTACAAAATCCAGTAGTCGGTTTGGATTTCGAAGCGAGCGCGATCGCCGGAAATCACGCGAAACGCTAAACAGAGCCTGGAGAAAAATGAATGACTAATAGAGAAGGTCCATGTCTGTGCTGGAACATCCGCTGCGTACAGAGCAAACCGTCGGTGGCGGCTGTCTGTCACCACACTCACACGGCGCGGAACTCGTAATCGACAGAGCTTATACCGCAATCTGAGTACTATTCGGCTGCTGGAGGCTTCAATTGGGGCGCGACCTCACGCGCGAATAGTTCCATCGAGCTTCGACTGCGCTCCGGCGGCAGTCCCGGCAGATGCATCCCGAGCACGACGTGCGTCGTCCTCACCTTCCCGAGCGACGCGTTGAGCTTTGATGCCACGTCGTCGGGACTACCTACCAGCATCGGGAATCCGAGCGATGAATCCCGAAGCTTCGACGGCTCCGGCAATGAAGGCTGCCCCGCGCCAAGATAGTCATTCGCCTCAGCGAGCCATCGGTTGTACCACGAAATCATGTAATGAAGATGGTCCTGCGAATGCGCCCAAGCCTCGTCGGTGGTGCGCCCGATGTAAGCGAAGTGGAGTTGCGCAGCGAAGAAGTCTTTTGGATTGCGGCCGGCCTGCCGGAGCGCGGCGTCATAATTCTCTTGCGCGGCCGGATTCGCGAGGCCCATGAAATGGCATCCCATCCGTCCCGCGCGTTCAATCGCTTTCGGCGCGCCCGCGCCGATCCACAGCGGTGGGTGCGGCGACTGCACAGGGCGCGGCATCAACCGGACATTTTTTACATTATAATGCCGCCCCGCGAACGAAAAATCTTCCTTGGTCCACGCGCCGCGAATCACCTCGATACCCTCTTCAAGGCGGGCGGCACGCGTTTTTCGGTTGACTCCGTACGCGGCGAATTCTCCGGGCGCATACCCCTGGCCGACGCCCAGATCAAAGCGGCCGTTTGAAATGATATCAATCGTGGCCGCATCTTCGGCGACGCGCACTGCGTTGTGCAGCGGCAGCAGCACCAGGTAGGTCCCGATACGGATACGCTTGGTGATGGCGGCGATTGCGGACGCGATCGGCAGTATGGCTGGCGAGTAACCATCCTCCGCGAAATGATGTTCAGTCAACCAGATCTCGTCATATCCGAGATCTTCGGCCAGTCGTGTCTGCGCGAGTTGGTTCGCGTAGAACTCAGTAAACGGCTTACGCCACCTCGGTGGATTCCGGAAGGGAAACAGAAGACCAATATTCAGATTCGGACGAATACTCACGGCTGTTCATCCATCCAAAAGTCCGCTGACTGACCGGTGACCTGCAATTCGGATTTCATCTTCGGGTAAATAGCGATGTATGCGAAATTTAGCAATGACCGTACGCAAATATAAATGACGCTAGCGCCAGCCGTCGGCCTGCCAACAAGATAGAGACCAGCGGCCGCCTTCGGCTGCTATCGCGGCCACGTAGCCCGGGCCGGGTCAGCTCCTGCAAAGACCAGCGAAGGGCTTCGGCTGAATCTGCGTGTTCAACAACACCGCGGGTTTCCCGGGAGTCAGCGACACATCGAATTGGTCCAAAGGCAATGACAGGCCATCAAGTTTCTGATTGTAATAGGCGAAGGCCTCGCAATACTATCTCGCCGACAAACCAGCATAGAAATCCGCCAACGCTGGAAACGACAAGAATCCAAAGCGTGGCATGGCTTCCCGCGTCCGAGACCTGGCTCCAGGAGATTCCACTCGCAGCGTAACCGACGATTGCCGCGGCTATCGAATATGCTACCAGATTTTGAATCCCAGGTTTTACTCAAAACACTCTGCCCCAATGATCCACAATAGTGCAGAGAGCGTTAGAATCTCTTAATTTTTTTTGATGTTGAAATGTTATCCGCGGCACAATCGCCCGAAGCGTCCACAAACTCCGACAAATGTCCGTTCTTGAAGGCTCAGTGCCCAAGACGGCGTCGTGTCGTTTGAAAGCCCGAGGCTGGCCGGCTGGAGTCCGGCGCTCTGTTCCGCGCGCAGTTGGAAAGTACTGCACGAATTCAGATCTAATGGGTAGCCGGTCGTGCATTCCTGTACTCAACAGCTTTCGTATCTATACAATATAATAAGTCAGTTCATAGTCAGGTTTCGGTCTGATAGGTAATTGCGCAAATGTCCGCTTCCGAACCTCATTCGGAGTGCTGGGCCGCGAGCCCTTGCATTAAACGCCCGTGGATGCGCGAATTGCTCGCGCGTGCTAAACTTTCCCTTGGACGACATTCTCATCATGGAAACCGGCACCGAAAAGCACAGCACGCTCGCGATTCTGGTGGGCGGCGGACCCGCTCCCGGAATTAATGGCGTGATCGCCGCCGCCACGATCGAGGCGATCAACTGCGGCCTCAATGTTCTCGGGCTGCGCGACGGCTACAAGTGGCTCGCCGAGGGCGACACCTCGCACGCGGTGCCGCTGCGTATTGCCG
>JBARDN010000165.1:0-19977 GCA_049795175.1 Binataceae bacterium (SeqCode)
CTCCGGTGGTGCTGTGCCTGCGATGTACGGCGTTTGGAACCGGCGCGCTCGAGCAGCATTGCGGGCCCCTCTGCCTGGCGGTCGATCTGGGCGCTGCGGTGAAGGCTGACCGGATCGAGCGCGGGCCGAGCGCCCCGAGCTCGAATGCGATGCATCGCGCGATCGAGAACTTTCGTATCGCACGCGAAGCCGCGGGCCTCGAGCATTACGATCTGGACTGTTACGTCGCCGGCGGTCAGGTCAGTTTTTCCTGGCGCCCGCTGCCCGCGCTCCACTAGCACGGATCTGGTCCCTCCGACCTTGCAGGTCTTTTCCCTCGACCTTAAAGGACGAGGGATCAGAAATTACGCGACGATACGGTCGGAGAAACCGGTTACGTCGTGGGTCATTATCAGGAGATCGCGCGGATGGCCTTTGCGATCCTCTACCCAGTCCGTCAGCACCGCTTCCACCTGAAAGCCCAGATGCTCGAAGGCGGTACGGGCGGCGGTTTGATCGGGCGTCATCTGCGCGGTCAGCTTCTTGAGACCGAGGCCGCTCGCGACATCGAAGATCTCGGCGGTGAGACGGCGGCCGAGTCCCAGTCCGCGATACTTTGACGACGCGTTGACGCGCAGCTCGCCGATCCTGCGGGTCCATCGTGCGGGCTCGACGTGGACGCTCGCGTAGGCGGCCAGGTCGCCGTCAATCTCCGCCAGAATCGTGATGGTGCTGCCGTTCTTGAGGTTGTCAATCCATTGGCCGATGACCGCCTTGTCGGTGATGTCGGTGCGCAGGAACAGCAGGTCGTCGCCGGGCAGCTTGGTTGCGAACTTGAGAATCGCGTCCCTGTCGGAGGGCTGCATGATGCGGATGGCGGCGTCGCGGCCGTCGCGCAGTTTCAGATGCATCGGAAATTTGCTTTCGCCCTTGGGCTTTTGAGCCATCGTAAATCCTCCGCGCAATTGAATCATCTTCGCAACATCGCGATGCGCGCGGCAAGTATCGCGCGGCGCGTGATTCGGTTTGCAGATCGCGGCGGAGGCCTGCCAAGGTTGAGCCGAACCTGCCGCGCGATTTCTACGCGGCATCGGGAGGAATGGCGATGGCTTCCGAGATCCTCGGCGGCGGTACCCAGAGCTACCGCCTGTCCACTCAAGACGCGACCTTCATCTACGCCGAATCCCAGAGCGGACCGCTGCATATCGGATCGATCGGGATGCTCGAAGGGCGGATCGATTTCGAGGATATCCTGCGCCATGTCGAAAGCCGGATTCATCTGATCCCGCGCTATCGGCAGCGGCTTGCGCCGGTGCCGTTCAATCTCGCGCACGCGATGATGGAAGACGATCCGGAATTCAGCGTCGGCAATCACGTTTCGAACCACCAGTTGCCTCCCGGCACCAGCGAGGCGGGCGCGCTCAGCATCATCATGCGCGGCTACGAAACGCCGCTAAACCGCGAGCGTCCGCTGTGGGACATGCAGGTTTACCAGGGTGTGGAAGGCGGGCGCACCGCAATCGTGTGGCGAGTGCATCATTGCCTGGTCGATGGAGTCTCGGGGGTCGAGCTGTTGAAAGTGATGTACGATTTCCGGCCCGACCCGGAGCCGGTTCCTCCGCCGGAGACACCGTGGGTGCCAAATCCGCCGTCTTCGGGCACCGCGCGATTTATCGAAGGCGCGCGCGCGCAGTTGCTCGCGACGATCGAGGGTGCGCAGGCAACAGCGCGCGAGATGATGAGCGATCCCGGTTCCGCGGCGAAAAACGCGCAAGCGCTCGCGTCGGCGGCGCGCTCGATGACCGAGCTGGCGACGCGGCGAATCGCGCAGACGCCGTGGAACTCCGGAGTGGCGACGCAGCGGCGCGAGATCGCGTGGACGCGCCAATCGTTCGCCGATTTTCGCGCGATTCGGCAGGCCTTCGGCGGCTCGGTCAACGATGTCGTCCTGACGATCCTGACGGAGGGCGCCGCGCGCTACCTCGATCATCATGGCTACAAAGGACAGGGCGAAGAGTTGTGCATCGGATGCCCCGTCAACGTGCGCCATCGCGAGGAGCGCAGCGCGCTGGGCAATCGCGTCTCGATGATGTTTCCGACCGCGCCGGCCGCGCCGATGGACGTGGTCGAGCGGCTGCATCTGATCGCGGCAGAGACCGAGCGGATCAAGGAGTCGGGCAGCGCGCAATCGCTCGAGTCATTCATGCGTCTGGCGGAAGGAGTTCCGCCGACGATCGTCGCAATCGGCTCACGAATGGCGACCGGCGCGATGGACGCGGCGGCAGCGATTGCGAAAGTCAGCGGATGGAAGCCGACGCCGGGCGGATTCGCGCTGCCGGCGTCGATGATCAATTTTATCGCGACCAATGTGCCGGGGGTGCAGGTGCCGCTGTACCTGCTGGGGCATCGATGTCTCGACATGATTCCGCTGGTGCCGCTCGGAATGACGCTCGGCTACGGCGTCGCGATATTGAGTTACAATCAGAGCTTGTATTTCGGAATGATGTCGGAGCCGCGGCTGATGCCGGATGTCGCCCTGATGCGCGCGTTCGTGGACGATGCGTTCGCCGATCTGCGCCGCCGCGGCCAGGAGCGCGCGGGGGTCGCCGAGCGAGTGATGGCGGGAGTGGCCGCAGCGCGCGGATAGCGGCTACCGATCGGAAGAATCACCGGCTAAAGACCGGTGCCACTTCAGAGGCCGCGGTCCCGGATACCCTCTCGCTTCGGGAGAGGGCGACACGGCGCGATGCTTGCTCTCTTATCGCAAGCATCGTGACGCGTGGGTGAAGGTGCAGCTCTGAGAGTCATCCGCCTTGACGCTTCGCGTCGGCCGACGCGCCGTCGGCATCCACTGGCGGAGACGGGCGCGTCAACCCGGCGGTTGATTCGTGGAGGCGGCTTCGGCTTACTTGATGGGAATGGCTCGACATGCGAAATCATCGCGACCACAGACTCGCGCGGCGATCAAGCCGCTGGTGCGGCGGCGCTTTCCGATCCTCGAGCATGATCCGGCACGCACCGCGATCATCGAGCCGCGCTACATTACCAAATCGATCGAAGTGCCCGAGCATTGCGTATTGTGCTTCTTCCACGAGATAATCGATGTGCACACGCGCGAGCGCGGGCGCGAGGTCAGCGCCGAGCAGAGCGAGGGCGGGCGTCAGCCGATCTACGAAATTGAATTCGGCCGCCAGCGCCTGATCGTGGCGCATCCGCGGATCGGCGCGCCGATGGCGGCGGCGATGCTCGAGCGGCTGATCGCGCTCGGATGCCGGAAGTTTATCGCATGCGGAGGCGCGGGCGTGCTCGATTCGGCGATCGCGGTCGGGCATATCATCGTGCCGGCCGCGGCAATTCGCGACGAAGGAACCTCGTACCACTACCTGCCGGCGGGGCGCGCGGTGGGACCGCATCCGCGGGCGATGCGCGCGATCGAGGCGACGCTGCGCGCGCGTGGCGTCGAGTATATCGTCGCAAAGACCTGGACCACAGACGCGGTTTATCGCGAGACGCGGGCGCGGATGCTCGCGCGCAAACGCGAGGGATGCTTGACGGTCGAGATGGAAGCGGCGGCGTTTTTTGCAGTGGCGAAATTCCGGCGCGTGATGCTGGGGCAGATTCTTTACGGTGGCGACGATCTGGGCGGCAAGTGGAACGCTCGCGCATGGATGCGCCAGACGGTGCGCGCGCAGCTATTCGAGCTCGCCGCCGAAGCCTGCCTGCGGATGTAAGTAATCGAGATTCGATCAGTTCGTCAGGACGATTCCAAACGGTGACGGATTCGAGATCTTCGGGTCCGAGGCTACCACGTTGGACGCCGGGCAGATGGTTTGCTCGGAGCCGCCGGACTGACAGATCACGCCCAGGGGATATTGGTTGATCGTGCCGTCGCCCTTGTCGGTCGAGTAGGCGAATGCGCCCTGCGGATCGACGACGATATTGGTCGGTCCGTTGACCGATGGAACGGCGACTGAAGGGCTCAGCGTCGAGCCGCCGGCAAGAATGTAGGAAGTGATCGAGCCCGCGGCGGTCGCGTTGGTGTTTTGATTCGCAGACAGCGCGACCAGCGATCCATCCCATACGACGCCGATCGCGGCGTTATTAGTAGGAACAGCAGGCGAATAACCGGTAGGCACGCCGCCGATTGCGGGGATTTGGAACAGTGAAATGGTCGCGACCGCTGGATTGGTATCGCCTACCACCAGGCTGCTGCCAGAGGGATTGATCGCGAGGAATGCCGGCGACCCGGCGAAGGTTCCCTGGCTGTTGACTGGCGACCCGGCGATGTTGCTCAACACACCGGTTGTCGAATTGAATCCCAGCGCGTAGATAGTGCCTCTGGCGTTGTCGGATACATAGAGGATCGTCCCGGTCGAGTTGATCGCGAGTCCGAACGGCCCGCTCATCGCAGGCGCGCTCGAGGTCACCACCGTGCCGAGTGGACCGGCCGCCGAAATTGGATATGCGCTGATCGTTCCTTCCCCATTGTTGGCGACGAACAGCCAGGTCGGCACGTTGTCGGAGGACAGCGTAAGCACCTGAACCGGGAAGCTGCTGGCCCCGTTTGCTACCGAGGGCGGCGTCATCGGAGTGAGCGTGCCGTCGGAGCCGACGGTGAACTGATAGATATTTCCGTCGTCGGAATTGCCCGCATACAGAAAGCTGTTGTTTGAAGTGATCGCGATCCCGAGCGGTCCGCCCTTGCTGCTGGTGCTGCCCGCCGCGATTCGGGTGTTGTACTTGAGCACCCCGGTCGTGACGTTGCGCTTGAATTCGGTAATGAAGCCGCTGCCGACGTTGGTTACATAGGCGAAGCTGCCGCCGGATCCGGTTGAGGTCGCGGTCGGCGACGCGGTGGAGGAATTATCAGCCGAAAAAACCGAATTGCCACACGACGTAAGGCCAAGGAGGAAAGTGAGCAACAGAATCGGGGCCAGGAAGGCGAGCGATCTCGCCAAGTAATGTGAATTTGACACGATCGCTCCTTTAGTCACGCAAAGCTTGACATTATCACCGAGCAAGACGGTCGCGCGCAAGATCAGTCGCATCGGACAGATCGCTGCGCCGCCGCAGATCCGGGATTTCTGGCGCGACAGCCGGCGCCTGCCCTGAGCCCGCCGAAGGGCGCGGGAATGACACCATGAGATCCCGCGCGCTTGACATCGGAGCGTTCGTGGGGCGAAACGATGCTATGCCGTCCGCGCGATTCGTAATCCGCCGCGCTCGCGCTGCCGACGCGGCTGCGATTGCGGAGGTCTATATAGAGTCGCGACGCGACGCCGCGCGGTATTTCCCGACTATTCATAGCGACAACGAGATCCGCGGATGGATCGCGTCCTATCTCGTACCGAAACTCGAAGTCTGGGTCGCGGAAGATGGAACGGCGGGAAAAATCATTGGAATGATGGCGCTCGAGGGCGACATGCTCGAGCAGCTATATATCGCGCCGGGATCGCAGCGGCGCGGTGTCGGCGACGGGCTGCTGGCGCTCGCGATACGCGAGCGGCCGGCGCGGCTGCGCCTATGGACGTTCCAGGCGAATGCGCCGGCGCGTAGATTTTACGAAGCGCGCGGCTTTCGCGCGATCGAGTTTACCGACGGAGAGCGCAACCAAGAGCGCACGCCCGACGTGCTCTACGAATGGAAACCGGCGAGCGGTGGGGAATTAGGGAAAAGACCGCCGGGACGGCGGCCCTACTGAATAGTAGGACAGGAGTCTCGCCGGTCATTCCGAACGGAGCGAGGAACCCCACTCTGGACTGGGCATATAAAAAGAAGGAAGCACCCATGGCTGATACTGCAGCATCCGATCCGATGGTCGCGTCCGTGATGCCGCGGCTCGAAGCGCGGGTGCGCCAGATCATGGCGGAGCAGGGCGTGCCGGGAATCGCGCTCGGGATCGTGCGCGATCAGAGCCTCGCGTGGCAGGGCGGGTTCGGATTCGCCGATCTCGCGGCAGCGCGCGCGATGGATGCCGATACGATTTGCGGCGTGGCGTCGATTACCAAGACCTTCACCGCGACCGCGATCGTGCAACTGCGCGATGAAGGCAAACTTCGCCTCGACGATCCGATCGTGCGCCATATCCCGGAGTTCAAAGCGGTTCCGAACCGCTTTGGCGCGAACGAAGAGGTGACACTGCGCCGCCTGCTGACGCATCGCGCGGGCCTGGTCGGAGAATCGCCCGATGGGCACTGGAGCAATCTCGAATTTCCCTCGATGCAGGAGACTCTCGCGATGCTCGCGCGGTGCGAGATCGTGATCGAGCCCGACTCGGCATTTAAATACTGCAACCTTGCGTTCGCGCTATTAGGCGAGGTGGTCGAACGCGTGGCGGGTCGTCCTTATCGCGATTACGTGAGGGAAAATATTCTCGCGCCGCTGGGGATGACCTCGAGCGGCTTCGAGCTCGAGGCGCATCGCGAACGCGTGGCGACCGGATACATGCCCGAACGATACCAGGACGTGCCTGCCGCGGCGCCCGATCCTCCGACGCGCGGATATGAAGCAGCGGCGGGACTGCGCACCTGCGTCGGCGATCTCGCCAAATGGGTATCGCTGCAATTCCGCACCAAAGCAGACCAGCGCGGCGGCGCGCAGGTGCTCAAGGGAAAATCGATCTCCGGGATGCATCGCGTGACCTTTGTCGAGCGCGACTGGAAAGTCGGTTACGCGCTCACGTGGATGGCGACGCGAAT
This sequence comes from Binataceae bacterium (SeqCode), assembly GCA_049795175.1. GTDB lineage: Bacteria > Desulfobacterota > Binatia > Binatales > Binataceae > JBARDN01. Next base: position 6,678 of record JBARDN010000165.1, read on the forward strand.
CGGCGAGAATATCTACTTGCATCACGGCGGCTCGGTGCCGGGATTCCTTTCGATGCTCGCCTTCAACAAGCAGTACAAGCTCGGGGTGATCGCGCTCAGCAACAAGCAAGGCAATATCGCGGCGAACTCGATCGCATTCGAAGCGCTCGAGCTGCTGGTGGCGGCGGCGAAGAGCGAATTTCGCGCGGCGCCGCCGATCGCGACGCCGGAAAAATTCAAGCTGCTAATCGGCAGGTATGTCGGGATGGATAATTTCGGCGGTATCCTGCATATCGAGTTTCGCGGCGGCGTGTTGATGCTCGCAACTCCGACGGATCCGTTTTTGCCCCCGCCGGCTCCTCCGGCTCCTCTGGTTGCGACCGCGGCGCCGCAGACATTTATCGTGAGTCTCGGGCGGCCCGCGGGCGAGCCGCTGCGGTTCGAGCTGGATGCGCAAGGCCGCGCAACCAGCTTTATCCTGGGCGACAACGGCGGCCGCTACCGAAAGACCGATTGAAAAAATTCGAGACAGGAGAGTGCATTATGGGGTCAATTGATTTTAACAAAATTCCGCGATTCAAAGATCTACCGGTAAAGAAAGGTGCGCCCGCCGAATCCTCCTGGGGGGTGTTCGGCGACGATGACGAATTCGGATGCCTCAACTTCCTGACGCCGGAGGGCGTCGTCGAGGCGGCGCGCCTGGTACAGAAGGGGCGCGTGTTCCGGCTCGATACGCCGATCAACTACGCCAAGCCTCCGCTGTTCAATCGGCTGCCCGCCAAGCACACGATCCTGAGCTTCGAGCAGTACGGGCTGCTGGGCCATGACGACTCGCTCGACAACTACAACACGCAGGAAGGCAGCCAATGGGACGGGCTGGCGCACGTCGGTCACGTGCGGCATCGCGTATTCTACAACGGGGTCAAAGACGAAGAAGTGAAGGACGGACCCGACGGCAAACTGAGTATCCACAAATGGGCAAATCGCGTCGTCGGGCGCGGCGTGCTGATCGACGTGCGCAAATTCACCCAGGACAAAGGCCGCCCGCTCGACCCGCTGACCTCGGCGACCTACAAGCTGAAGGATTTGCAGGACGCGCTGGCTGCGCAGAAATCCACGCTCAAGCCGGGATCGATCCTGCTGGTGCGGACGGGATGGCTGGGCGCATACGTTGGCGCGTCGGCCGCGGCGAAGAAGGCGATGGCGCCGCTCGAGGCGCTCAAGTCGTGCGGAATCGAAGCGACCAGCGAGATGGTTGGATGGCTATGGGATAGCCGCGTTGCCGCGATCGGGACAGACTGTCCCGCGGTCGAGCAGTGGCCATGGGATTTCAAAGATGAGGGCGCGCTGCACTATCGCGCGCTCTCGATGCTGGGACTGCCGCTGGGCGAGCAATTTGTGCTCGACGATCTTGCGGCCGACTGCGCCGCCGATAGTCGCTACGAGTTCATGGTCGTGTCGGTGCCCATGAATCTGGAAGGCGGAATCGCAACGCCACCCAACGCGGTCGCAATCAAGTAATTAGAAATCCGAACGGAAAAGGATTAGCCAATGGCACTCGAACTCTCATGCGCGTTCGCAACTTCTTCTGAAAGTCACGAGCACGCGCGGATCGCGGAAGAGCTGGGCTACGCGCGCGCCTGGTTCTATGATTCGCCCGCGCTCTATCCCGACGTGTGGGTGCAACTCTGCCGCGCGGCCGAGCGCACCAGCAGGATCGGTCTGGGACCGGGAGTGCTGGTTCCAAGCCTGCGGCATCCGATGGTCAACGCGGCGGCGATTGCGACGCTCGTATCGATCGCGGGCGCGCGCCGCGTGGCAGTCGCGATCGGGTCGGGCTTCACCGGACGCCTGACGATGGGCAAAAGGCCGATGAAGTGGTCCGACGTGCGCGAGTATGTGAAGGTGCTGCGCGCGTTGTTGCGCGGCGACGATGCGCAGTGGGAAGGCGCGACGATCCGGATGCTGCATCCGCGGGGTTACGGCGCGTCGCGTCCGATCGAGGTGCCAATAGTGATCGGCGCCGCCGGTCCCAAAGGAATTGCGGTGGCGCGGGAACTCGGAGACGGCGTCTTTGGCGCGCCAAACCCGATTCCCGGCTTCAAGTGGAGTATCGCGCTGACCTTCGGCACCGTGCTTCGTGAAGGCGAGGATCCGGGATCGGCGCGAGTGCTCGCAGCGGCGGGCCACGCGGCCTCAGTGCTGTTTCATTTCGCGCTCGAGAACAAGATGCTCCAGCTCGTCGACCGCGGGCAGGAATGGGCGGCGGCGTATGAGGACGTGCCGAGCCATCAGCGTCATCTGGAGCTGCACGATCAGCATCTGATCGCGATCAATCAGCGCGACCGGCCGTTCATAAGCGGCGCGATGATGGTCAAGCAGGGGATCGCGCTGACGCGTGCCGGATGGCGCGAGCGCGCCGCGGCGCTCGAAGGGGCGGGTGCGACCGAGATCGCCTACCAACCGGCGGGCCCGGATATCGCGTCGGAGCTGGAAGCGTTCGCGTCGGCAATTCGCGGTTGAAGGAGGCTCAAGCGGCGCGCGCTATGATCGCGGCGATCGCGCGGATCGCGATTTCCATCACGCCCGTCGCCATGCTCGGCGCGTTCGGATGGCGCGCGCTCTGGCGCGAGTCGTAGGGCAGATGGATGAATCCAACAGGCAGGTTTTGGCGGCGCCGCGTCAGATGCAGGCTCGCGTACATCAGGGCATTGCAGGCGTACGCGCCCGCGCTGAGAGAGACCTGCGCTGGAATTTCGCGCCGGCGCATCTCACGCATCACGGCGGGAATTGGAATCCGCGCGAAGTAGGCTTCGGGCGCGCCTGCAACGACGGGTTTCGCGCTCGCACCAAAGCTGTCGCTCTGGCCGGCGTTCTCATCGGCCAGATTGATCGCGACTTTTTCGACCGAAATTGCGGGTCTGCCTCCCGCCTGGCCCAGCCCCAGGATCGCGCGCGGTCGATAGCGAACGATCGCGGCGTTGAGCCGGCGCACGGCGGCGGCGCATCCGACCGGGACCTTTACCGATTTAACTTTGAGCGCAGCGATTTCATCGCCGTCGAGGCTCCGCGCGATCTCCCATGAAGGATTGATACGCTCGCCGCGAAACGGCGCGAATCCGGTGATCAGCAAAATCCGCGACGACGCCATCGTTCTATCCCTAGCCGCTGCCCTTGCGCACCGGATGCTCGATCGGCACGTCGTCACGATTGCCCCATTCCGCCCATGAGCCCCAGTAGTTGCGCACCTTGGGATAGCCCGCGAGGCGCAGCGCGACGAGCGCGTGCGCGGCGCGGTAACCGCCCTGGCAATATGGGATGATCTCGGCGCCGGAGCGCAGGCCGAGCGCTTCGTACTCAGCGCGCAATGCGCCGGGCGATTTGAATTTCCCGTCCGAGGTGTTGGCCTCCGTCCAATCGCGATGCGCCGAGCCGGGAATTGCGCCGCCGTGGCGGGCGCGCACGCGTTCGCCGAAATACTCGGCGTCGCTGCGAACGTCGAAGATGCGAACCTCGGGGCGGCCGAGCCGCGCGACGACATAGGCGCTCGACGCGGAGATCTCGTCGCGCGCTGCGCCCTTGAAGTTGGTCGGCTTTATCGCGGGTGGCGCGGTCGAGAGCTTTTCATTCGCGAGCGCGCGCAGTCCGCCGTCGAGCATCTTCGCGCGCCGATGGCCCATCCATTCGAGCAACCAGAGTACGCGTGCCGCGCGCATCCCGGAGTCGTTCTCGTAGCATACAGCGGTTTCTTTGCCGGTGACTCCAAGCGCGGAAAATATCCATTCGAGTTGCGCGCGAAATTCCCTGGTGCCGCGCTCCGAGCTGTCGGAGTAGTGAAATGGGAACGGATCGAAATGGCGTGCGCCGCGGATATGGCCGCCCCAGTAATCGTCGGCGGCGCGCGTGTCGATGAACACGACATTCTTGTCGCTGCGATGCGCTCGCGCCCATTTCGCGTCGACGATTGGTTTGGGTTGCGCCGCTGATGATGCCATCGCGTAGTTCCTTCGCGGCCGGATCAATCCGCGCTCAGGCGCTGGTACCGACCGCATCGTTAATAGAGCGAAATCCCTCGCGCCGGAGCAAGGCCATCAGGCCACGTTTGATTTCCGCGACGACACCGGGGCCCTGAAAGATAAGCGCGGTGTAGAGCTCGACGAGGCTTGCGCCGGCGCGGATATGCTCCCACGCGTCGTCGGCGCTCGAGACTCCGCCGACGCCGATGATCTTGAGGCGTCCGCCGCTGTGCCGGTAGATCTCGCGAATGAATTCGCGCGCGCGGCCGCGCAACGGCGCGCCGCTTAGGCCGCCCGCATGCGTCGAGGTGACCCCGACGGCACCGCGCGCAAGAGTCGTGTTGGTCGCGACGATTCCGTCGAGAGCAAGCTCGAGTGCGGTATCGCAGATCCCGCGCAGGTCGGCGGTTTCGAGATCGGGCGCGACCTTGAGCAGAATCGGCGGACGGCGCGCGGAGATTGAGATCGCGCCGTTGATGGCGGCGAAAATCTCGCGCATCCGCTCCGGCGATTGCCAGTTGCGCAAGCCGGGTGTGTTCGGAGAGCTGACATTGACGACGATAAAATCCGCAAGCGCACTCATCCGGCGGATGAGCGCCGCGTAATCTTCCGCGACGCGTTCGACCGCGGTCTGCTTGTTCGGCCCGAGATTGATCGCGAGCCTGAGCGCGACGCCGCGCTGGCGCATCCGCTCGATTCTGCGCGCGACCGCGTCCATCCCGTCGCTCGGAAAGCCGAGCCGGTTGATAAGGGCACGATCGTTGGGAAGCCGGAACACGCGCGGGCGCGGATTTCCCGGCTGCGGATGGGGCGTCACCGTGCCGAGCTCGGCAAATCCGAAACCGAGCCCCTGCCATGCGCCAACGGCGACCGCGTCTTTGTCCATCCCGGCGGCGAGTCCGATCGGATTGGAAAATTCCAAATCCCACAGCTTGACGTGCAGCTCGGGCGGGTCGGAGGGCGGCGCCAGAAGCGGCCAGGTCGAGAGGAGCGAAAGCGTCATGCGATGCGCGGTCTCGGCGTCGCACTGGAACAGAGCGGGCTTGGCGAGTTTGTATAGTTCGGAGAGCATCGTAGGCGTCGCATCGGCAATCTTGCAGTCCCCGCGGCGTCACGCAAATCGCCGAGCTCTGGATAACCGTCGCGGCGATGGATGCATTCCCGTGCGCGCATGGAATATGATCAGACCAATCGACCAAGCGAAATTTCCCGGAGGCGGATGACGACGCGGTGAGCAATCAGGCAAAGATGGAGGTCAAGCTGGTCGATTACGCGCAGCTTCCGCTCGAGAAGCTCTATGCCGCGTTCCGCACCTGCTATTCGTCGGAAACTCCGATCGAAGTCTGGGAAAAAATAAAAACCGAAAAGATCAGCCACGAGACGATAGCCAAATTTATCGGCGAGCGGCTGAAGACCGGCCACGCGTCGCCGCTCGAGCAGGTGGTGTTCTGGTTCGGCATCTCGGGCGTGTCGCGATCGCTGTCGCATCAGTTCGTGCGCCATCGCATCGGAATCAGCTTCGAGCAGCAGAGTCAGCGCTACGTCAAGTTCAAGCAGGACAAGATGGCATACGTGCTGCCGCAATCGTGGCAACGAACCGGGCTCGACGGCGAGTACGAAGAGCTGCTCGCGAAAGTTTCCGAGCTTTATACCAAGGCGCTAAAGGCGGGAATCCCGGCCGAGGACGCGCGCTTTGTGCTGCCCAACGCGGCGCCGACTAATTTTCACGTGATGGTCAATTTCGCGGAGATGCTGCACATCTGCGACCTGCGCCTGTGTGTGCGCGCGCAGTGGGAAATCCGGCGGATGGTCGCGATGATGCGGGCGGAGATCAAGCGCGTGCTGCCCGAGATCGCGGTGTTCCTGCAGCCCAAGTGCGGCGAGAACCGGATGGGCTATTGCGACGAATCGCTCGAAGATTGGACCAAGTGCCCGCTGGGCAAAGTGCGTCCGCACAAGTCCGCGCTGTTCGAGATGTACGAGCTGCACGGCAAGCGCAAATCCGAAGCGCTAAGTGAAGCCGAGTTCAAAGCGGTAGAAGAAAAAGAACTGCTGTAGACGATCTGGCCCGTCGCGCTGCGTCTGAATCGTTGGCCTATAAGACGAGCTTTGCGTAGGCGAGGGATAAGATCGTTGCGCGCGCGGCGTGGTTGATCGTTCAATAGCGCTGATGGTGGAAATTTCTGGTTTCGAACTTGCAATCGCGGCGTTCAACCGTGGCGAGTACTTCGATGCGGCAGAGGGCTTCGAGATTTCTCTGCGCGCGATTGATGACGCCGAGTTGAAGGCTCTCGTCAATGCTCTCAACCAGATCGCCGCGGGGTTGCACTTGCGGTTCGAGCGCGGGGGGCGGCAGGCGGCGATCAACCTGATGTCGCAGGCGATGCTGGCGCTCGACGATATGAAACCGGCGCGCGCGCGGATCGACGTCGAACGCCTGTACGACGAGGTTTCGGCACTGGTTGCGGAGATCCGCGCGGCGCCACGCGACGAGCGCGACGGGTTGAAGCATCGCGCGCGGATCTTCCTCGAGCGTCGGCGCGCGCCCAGGATCAACCGGACGAAATAATGCGTGCGCTCTATTGACTGGACACACCTCTGATGTTAACTCCAGTCAGCCCATAGGACATGCTGTCAAAAAAATCCAAATATGCGCTGAAGGCGCTCACGATCCTGGCGAAGGAATACGGTCAAGGACCGGTGCTAATTTCGGATATCGCCCAGCGTGAAGATATCTCGCGCAAATTTCTTGAGATTATCCTGCTGGAACTCAAAAATGCCGGAATTCTGCAAAGCAGAAAGGGCAAAGGCGGCGGTTATTCGCTCGGACGGCCTCCGCAGAAGATTAGCCTAGGCCACGTGATCCGCGTACTGGACGGGCCTTTGGCGCCTCTGCCCTGCGTCAGCAAGACTGCGTATGTGCGCTGCCGCGAATGCCGGGACGAGCGCACCTGCGGTATCCGGATGGTGATGAAGCAGGTTCGTGACGCGACTGCGCAGATCCTGGACTCGACCACTTTGGCCGACATGCTCAAGCAGGTCGAGTTGGCGGTAATCGGAAAAGAGGCGGTTAGTTTTTCGATTTAGAACTTTTATTGGAAGATTACTCTATCTATCTAATAGGATTACTTATGAACGAAAAAGAAACCCTGTTCGGAGGCGCCTATCCGCCTACCCAAGTCCTCGAACGCATCTCGCAGGCGATCCAGGGCGTGCGCTTCGGCTCGGTCGAGGTGGTGATTCAGGACGGCAGGATCATCCAGATCGAGCGCAAGGAAAAATTTCGCTTTGATCGTCCGAATCGATCTTGAGCTAGTCGATTCGATAGTTGAGCGAGCCAGCCGCGCAAGCGCGGCTGAACAGCGAAACATCGCGGGCAGGTTTTAGCGCCGGCCAGAGAAGGATCGGCGCCGGGATCTGAGTCAATGAAAGACACATTCGAGCTGACTGGACATCCGGAAGCTCTCCAGATTGGAGGAGCCATCCGTGAAAAGAAAAATGATGCCAGCGTTACTGCCGACTCTATGGCTTTCGGCATTGATGGGAGTGGGGGTGGCGGCGATTCCGCTGCCGGCTTGCGCTCAATCCACGATCAGCAGCGACCCGTCGCGGGACCAGCAAATTATCGAGCTGAGGGAGGAAATAAAGCAGCTCGAGCACCGAGTGGACACGCTGCAAGGACTCGACCACAAGGTTCAAGTCATCGATCGCAAGCTCGAGGTTCAGTCAGCGGCTGAGCAGGCCCAGGTCAAGACCGAGCGGGAACAGGCCAAGAACGTGCCGGTCATCAAGGCAGGTGCTCATGGCTTTTCCTTCGGGTCATCCAACGATGACTGGCGGGTCGAATTCCACGGAATCGTCCAGGGCGACGGCCGTTTTTTCGCCAACGGCACCGACAAGACCCCGAGCACATTCTATTTGAACCGAGCGCGCCCGATCCTGTCCGCGACTTTCGACAAGTATTACGGTTTCAACATCACGCCGGATTTTGGCCAAGGTAAAGTCGTCCTGCAGGACGCATGGGTAAGCGACGACCAACTGCCCTGGGCGCAGTTCCGGGTGGGAAAGTTCAAGGCTCCGTTCGGACTCGAGCGCTTGCAGGTGGATACCTACGTACCGTTCAGTCAGCGCTCCGAAACCACCAATCTAGTTCCGAACCGCGATTACGGACCCGAGGTTCGCGGCGCTTTTTTCGACAACCGGTTGACTTATCAACTGGCTATAATGAACGGGGTGCCGAACAATACGGCATCCGTCGATTCCGACATCAACGACGGCAAAGACTTCATCGGCCGCGTCTTCGCCGAACCATTCAGGAAGAGTGAGTATCCTTGGGCTCAGGGACTTGGACTTGGTTTCGCCGCGACCTATGGCGATGAGCGCGGCTCGACAATCTCAGTCTATAAAACCTACGGCCAGGTGACCTGGTTCGGTTACAATTCTGGCGTAACCGCAGCCGGCCACCGCTATCGCCTGTCTCCGCAAGGCTATTACTACTGGGGGCCGTTTGGACTGATGGCGGAGTATGTATCCGATACCCACAGCCTCAACCGATTTGCGACCGTCACGCACGGCGGGGTCGCCACGAAAATAGATCGCTACGCGACATTCACCGATGATGGCTACGGTGTCACGGCAATATACGCTCTGACCGGCGAGAAGGAGTCGTATAACGGCCTGACGCCTTTCCGAGATTTCGATCCCGAACACAGCGGCTGGGGCGCATGGGAACTCGATGCGCGGATCAGCAACGTGGCGACGGACAGCGGACAGTTCAAGCTGGGCTTTGCCAGTGCGGCGGCCGCGGCGAGAACAGCGACGGAGTTCGCCCTGGGGCTGGCATGGTATCCGAGCCAGAACCTGAAATGGCAGTACGACTACGCCAACACGTTCTTCGACGGCGGAGCTGGAACCACGGCTGCACCCAAGGATCGTCCCAACGAAAGCGTGTTCGAGACTCAAATTCAGCTCGCCTTCTAGAAGGGATAACGCAAAGTGGCCTCCGCAACAGAGAAATGGAAGTATACTCAATGTATCGACTGAAACCTCACTTGAACCTGTTCGCGGGTGCCGCAATTGCGCTAATCGCGAGTGTATTACTCAGCGTACCCGCGCGTGCGGCAAATCAGCGCTTGCTGAACGTCTCCTACGACGCGACACGCGAGCTCTACGAGGAGTACAACACCGCATTCGTGAAATACTGGAAAGCGAAGACCGGACAGGACGTGTCGATCGAGTTGTCGAACGGCGGTTCGGGCAAACAGGCCCGCGCGGTAATCGACGGACTCGACGCCGACGTTGTGACCCTCGGACTCGCCTACGATATCGACGCGATCTCCAGCAAGGCCGGTCTTTTGCCGGCGGATTGGCAAAGCAGGCTGCCCGATGACAGCAGCCCGTACACCTCGACCGTGGTGTTCCTGGTCCGCAAGGGCAACCTCAAGCACATCAAGAACTGGAGCGATCTGATTCGCCCCGGAGTCGCGGTGATAACACCGAACCCCAAGACCTCGGGCGGCGCGCGATGGGCGTTTCTCGCGGCGTGGGGGTATGCGCTCAAAGAGTCGGGCGGCAACGAAGCCAAAGCACGGGAGTTCGTGAAGGCGCTTTACAAAAACGTGCCGGTGCTCGATTCGGGCGCGCGCGGCTCGACCACCAGCTTCGTCGAGCGCGGAATCGGCGACGTGCTGCTGTCGTGGGAGGACGAGGCGTACCTCGCGATCGACAAGCTGGGCAACGGCCAGTTCGAGATCGTCTATCCCAAGCGGAGCATCGTCGCGCAGCCGCCGGTCGCGTGGATCGATAAAGTTGACCAGCGCCACGGCACTACCGATCTGGCGAAGGCTTATCTCGAATACCTGTACTCGGACCAGGGGCAGGAGATTATCGTGCGCAATCACTTCAGGCTGACGAACCCCGCGATCGCGGCCAAGCAAGCGAAAGGCCTGCCGCCGATCGAACTGTTCACGCTCAAGCAAGTTTTCGGAAGCTGGGCCGAGGTCCAGAAAAAATTCTTCGCCGACGGCGGAGTCTTCGATCAGATTTATCAGCAATGACACGACGCGCTGAAAAACGGAGGGGGCGATAATCGCGATGGCGCTGAAGAAGGCCAGCGTTCTGCCGGGCTTTAGCCTCGCGATGGGGATCACGCTCGTCTATCTGAGCCTGCTGGTCCTGATCCCGTTGTCGACGATCTTCCTGCAGGCGGCGGGAATGGGTCTCGGCCATTTCTGGTCGGTGGTTTCGTCGCCGAGGGTCGCGGCCGCCTACCGGCTGAGTTTCGGTGCGGCGTTTATCGCGGCGATCGTGGATTCAGCGGCGGGTTTCCTGACCGCGTGGGCGTTGACGCGCTACCGTTTTCCGGGCGCGAGCCTTTTCGATGCGGTCGTGGATCTTCCGCTGGCGCTGCCGACGTCGGTTGCGGGAATCACGCTGACCGCAATCTTCGCGGCCAACGGAATTGCCGGCTCGGTCTTCGCCCGGTTCGGAATCAAGGTGGCATACACGCGCCTCGGAGTGGTGGTCGCGATGATCTTCGTTGGAGTTCCGTTCGTGGTCAGAACCGTGCAGCCAGTGTTGCAGGAACTGGACCTGGAACTCGAAGAGGCGGCCGAAACTCTGGGCGCGACCCGCCTTCAGACTTTTGCCCACGTGATCATTCCGGCGGTGCTGCCCTCGATTTTGACCGGCTTCGCGCTGGCCTTTGCGCGCGCGATCGGCGAATACGGCTCGGTAATTTTTATCTCGGGCAACATGCCGATGCGCACGGAAATCGCGCCACTCCTGATCGTCACCGAGCTCGAGCAGTTCGACTACCACGCGGCGGCGGCGATCGCGCTGGTGATGCTGATCGCGTCGTTCGTAATGCTGCTCGCGATCAACCTGTTGCAACGCTGGACCTCTCGGATCTACGCCATATGAGCACGCCAGGCATTGAACCGACGCGCCCGGACTTCATCGAGCGGATTTGCCGTCCCGCTTCCGGCAACCGCAAAACCGGACTCGGCGGATTGGCGATCGTGCTCGGCGCGATACTCTTCATGGGTATCTTCCTGGTCATCCCGCTCGCGGCGGTCTTCACCCTCGCGCTGCGCGAAGGTGCGCGCGTATACGTGAGAGCGATCTCCGAGCCATACGCGCGCAGCGCGATCCGTCTGACGCTGGTGACGGCGATAGTCGTAGTGCCGGTGAATCTCTGCTTTGGCGTGGCGGCGGCCTGGGCGATTGGCAAATTCGAATTTCGCGGCAAGGGACTCCTGACGACGTTGCTCGATCTGCCGTTCGCCGTCTCGCCGGTTATTGGCGGGATGCTGTTCGTGCTGCTGTTCGGAGCGCAAGGAATCGCAGGGCCGTGGCTGGACGCGCATGGAATCCGGATCGCGTTTGCCGAACCGGGAATCATCCTGGCGACCGCGTTCGTGACTTTTCCATTCGTTGCCCGCGAGCTGATTCCGATCATGCAGGCGAATGGGACCGAGGAGGAGCAGGCCGCGATATCGCTCGGCGCCAGCGGATGGCAGACGTTCTTTCGCGTCACGCTTCCGAACGTGAAGTGGGGTGTGCTTTACGGAGTGATTCTCTGCAACGCGCGCGCGATGGGCGAGTTCGGTGCAGTTTCGGTTATCTCCGGCAACGTCCGCGGACTCACCAGCACGATGCCATTGTATATCGAAATTCTTTACAACGACTACGAGTTCACCGCCGCATTCGCAGTCGCGTCGCTTTTGACCTTGCTTGCAATAGTGACGCTGGTCGCCAAGCGGATCGTGGGGCGCCGCGCCGGAATCGTAGATGAAGAAATCGCGGGCGACGAGGAGGACCTGGCCGCATGAGTATCGAGGTTCGCGGCATCGCCAAGAAATTCGGCAGCTTCACCGCGCTCGACAACGTGAGCCTGAGCGTCGAGACCGGCGAGCTGGTCGCGCTGCTGGGGCTTTCGGGATCGGGCAAGACCACGCTGCTCCGGATCATCTCGGGGCTCGAAGCCGCCGACTCCGGGACGGTGCATTTCCACGGCGAAGACGCGACCGCGATTAGCGTGCGCGAACGCCAGGTCGGATTCGTGTTCCAGCACTACGCGCTCTTCCGCCACATGACGGTGTTCGAGAACATCGCGTTCGGATTGCGCGTGCGGCCGCGGCAAGCGCGACCCTCAAAGGATGAGATCGCCGAGCGGGTTCACAAGCTGCTCAAGCTGGTGCAGCTCGACGTCCTGGCCGACCGCTATCCCTCGCAACTCTCGGGAGGACAGCGCCAACGCGTCGCCCTTGCGCGCGCGCTGGCGGTCGAACCCAAGGTGCTACTGCTCGATGAGCCGTTCGGCGCGCTGGACGCGAAGGTGCGGCAGGAGCTGCGGCGATGGCTCAAGCGGCTGCACGAGGAGCTGCGCATCACCAGCATCTTCGTCACCCACGACCAGGATGAAGCGCTCGAGGTCGCCGATCGCGTCGTGGTCATGAACGCGGGACGAATCGAGCAGGTCGGCACGCCGGAAGAGGTTTATCACCATCCCGCAAACGCGTTCGTTTACAATTTCCTCGGCAACGTGAATCTGTTCCATGGCCGAATCGAGAACGGCAAGGTCTATCTGGGCGAGACCGTGTTCGAACTCGACGGCGCTGAGCGGCGCGCGGTCAACGGAGCCTCGGGCAAGGCGGCGCTCTACATGCGGCCGCATCTGCTCGAACTCGACCGCACGCCGCACGGGCACGAGAACTTTCGCGCGACCGTCAAGGCGATCAACGCGGCGGGTCCGCAGGTCAAAGTCGAGTTGGTCGCCGAATGGGGCGATCGGGTGCAGGTCGAAATCGATCACGAGCGCTACCGGATTCTCGCGATCGAACCCGGTGCGCAAGTTTTCGTTCATCCCAGGCAGAGCAGGGTTTTCGTTTACCAGATTTAAGGCGCGGCTCTAACCAGTCAGTCGCGCGAGCAGCTTCTTGAGCTTTGGCGCGCCCGCGAGGGCAGTGCGGATCTTCGCGATCTCGTCGGTATCGACAATCAGTGGCATCCGCTGGAACCGTCCGCGCTGGTCGTAAACGCAGAAGCGAATCTCGTACGATCCCTTCGCCATCCCGTCGGTGAACTTTAGGAGCTGGATGCAGGGGATGTGATACGGGGTCGCCACCCGGATCTCTTCTTCGATAATTCCCGAGCCCCAGTGCAGCGCGAAGGTCCGCGGCCCGGCGGCGGATTTCAATTTTTTTGCGGTCGCCATGAAGACCTCCCGAATCGCTGGTTCAAAGCAGATCAACGTCTTCGTCTAACAGATTTGAGATTTCTGCGCCAAAAATAAAATTTCCGAT
>JBARDN010000166.1:0-3938 GCA_049795175.1 Binataceae bacterium (SeqCode)
ACTCTAGCCAGCTCCGGGATAATTCCCGGCTCGGCGGCGTCCGCCTCGGTGGGTTCGATTAGCCAAAGCGGAAAGCGGAGCCATCGTCCGGCCGCGGCGTGCGGCGCAGAAGTCGGCGCAGCCGACGGCGTCGGCAATACAGTGACGGGCGTCGGCAGCGCAGCCGTCGGCGTGTCCTCGGGAGCGGTAGGCGTCTGCCGCGGGGCTGCTGCGGTTGGCGGCTGCGTACCGCCCGGGCTTGGCGAGGCGGCTGCGGTCGAAGGACCAAGGTCGGACTCCGAGAACGTTGCAGCCGCAGAGGGCGTTACCGTCGGCGCGGGCGACGACTCCGGCGTCACAGCCGACAGGTCGCCGGTCTCGTCCGGATTGGCCGAAGGCGGACTCGAGAGCGGCTCGGTTACCCCGAACATACCCTTGAGACTCTTGTCCTCGTTGAAATTGAACTGGAGCGGATCGCCGGTCGCGTTGGGCGCCATGATATGCGCCAGGCGCCGCAGATCCTCCGCCGACACGCGCATCCCGAGCGCGGGCGCGGCCTCGTCGAGCGCGAACAACGCATCGCCGGCCGAAATGAAGGAAAGGAACTGCAAACCTTGCGCTCCAAGCTGCCCGCGTGCGCCGGCGTCATGCACCGCGACGCCGAGCGCCTGCCACGTATCGAGAAAAAGCGTCCGCACCGGATCCGGTCCTGCGGCGGATGGCGGCTGCGCGAGCGCCGCGACGAGCCGATAGCGGCTCTCGATCAGGATCTGCATAAGCTGATCGCGAAACCGCTGATCTCCGACGTTCGCGCCCAGTTGCTTGATCGCAAAAACCAGGAACGCATCCCACTGATTGAGTTGCTTCTGGAACGCCGCCAGCTCCGCGGGAGTCGGCTCACCAGGAGTTGCCGATGCGACAGGAGCCGGCAGATTCGGCAGCGTAATCACCAGCGTCACCCTGATTCCTTGAGCGAGCACCTGGATTTCCGGCTCGGCGCGAACCGTACTTATCGCGGCGCGGATTCGCGGGGCTACATCCGGCGTGGCCGCCTCTTCGGCCAGCGCGCCAAGCTGCTGGATTGCCGGATTCAGATCATAGGTAAAAGTTTCGAGTCCCGGAATCAGGTATTGCTTGATCAGATCGAAGCCCTTGCCCGCGATGAGCGTCTTCTGATGCGCCGCGTTGTACAGATTCACGTCAGTGATGCGTATTTTAAGCCGCAGTCCGGTCGCGATGTACGGCGATGACTCCGCCTCGGCGATTCCGCTCCACGCGATCGGGCTGACGCATCGGCCCGCGACTGCGACGCCCAGTGCCAGGCTGGCCGCCGTTTCCAGGCGCAGGCGCGGACTCGCGGACGAGAAGGCGGGATTTTCCGCGGACAGGAACTGGCATTGATCGGCGCCGTGCCACAGCGCGGCTTTGCCGCCCGGCGCGGTGTACATCTGGGCCTTGAGCGCGGCGCCAAGGGTCAGGTAGTCGATCGTGATCGGCACGCTCACGTCGGCGGCGTGCGCGGTGCGGGCTGGGAATATCGCGGCGGCCGCGATTATCGCGAACAAAACCAGCGTCGCACGCGTGCGACCGGCGAGGTGCGACGCAGGTTTATCGACAGCTCTGAGGCGCGAATTCCTCCCGTCCCGGTTCAGTTTCCCTCTGCGGCGCATATGTCAACCATACGGGATTGCGGAATGTGCTTGAAAGGCTTCTGCACGGTTACGATAATTCGCTTGAGAACTGGGTGCGGCAAAATGAGTGCAGAACGACAGACCGACTTTTATGAGGCCGAGGCGCCGCAAGCCTCGCGCGAGCTGGCCGAGCTGCGCACTTCGCGTGATTACGTGGCTCCGTTCGAGATCGTGCGCCGCAGGGTGATCGACGATCTGTTCGACGGCAAGGCGACTATCGATGCCACCGTCGTCATCCGGATCGGCACGGTCGAAGAAACTGAAGCCGCCAGCGGCGTCGGTGTGGTTCACGCCCTCGACGTCGCGCTGCGCAAGGCGCTGCTAAAATATTTTCCGTTCCTCGAAACCGTCAGGGTCATCGAGACTTACACCCACGCCAGCGGCGATTCGACTGAAGCCGAAGTGGTATCGGTCAAGAAGTTCTCCGACGGCCATCACGCCTGGACCACTCTGGCCAAATCGGCGAATACGGTCGAGGCGGGATGGAAGTCGCTGCTCGACGGCTACGAATGGCGAATCTACACCGAGAATTTGAAGCTCGCGCGGATGGGCGGAAATCCGCGCCTGTCACGCCGGTGAGCGCGGTGCCGAACGGCGGCGCGGGCGGCAAAGCCTCGCCCGGCAAGCTCGCGATCCTGTACGACGGCTCGTGCGAGATGTGTCGCACCAGCATCGACGGCGTGCGCCACTTCGACAATTCAGGGCTGATCGAGCCGCTCGATCTTCAGGATCCCGCGGCGCGTGCGCAATTCCCGGACTTGAAGCTGGAAGCGCTGCTCGAGGAGTTACACGCGGTTGATGACCAGGGGCGGGTGTACCGCGGCGCCCGCGCGATCAACGAAGTCCTGCGGATGCAAAACGGACTACGCGGAATCCTCGCCTATCTATGGTACGTGCCGGGCTACGCATGGCTTGCCGACCGTCAATACAAGCGCATCGCCGCCAGCCGCTACCAGCGCGACGCCCAGGGCCGCCTGCGCGAGTCCGCCAAGCCGCAAAGCTGACGCGCGTCTCGGCGCGTGGCCTGATAGTTCGAGATACGCGCGCGTAATCGTAGCTCGAGGACCTCCGTTCTCGCCGTCAGGCTCTCCGCAACTGGCGGATTAGTGCATGACCGCCTCGGGATTCCTCGCCCAAGGCTCGGAATGGCGATTGGGGAGTTGGCTAAAGCTACGATACTCATGCACGGAACCCACGTCCCGTCATTTCGACCGAAGGGAGAAATCCCGAGGCGTTCATGCATTTACCGCGAGTTGACTAAAGGCCAAGGGTCGAGCACGGGACTCCTCACACGCGGCAGCCACCTGCGAAACGCGTTGTCTCGCGATCATCGTGCGCGGTAAGCTATCAGGCTCACTGCCGTGAAGCCGTTTTTCATCTACAACACGCTGTCGCGCTCCGTCGAGGAGTTTCATCCGCAGCATCCTGGGACCGTCAGCCTGTACTCGTGCGGTCCGACCGTCTATCTGCCGCAGCATCTCGGAAACCTGCGCGCCTACCTGTGCTGGGACTTCCTGCGCCGCGCACTCGAGCTCAACGGATACACTGTCCGCCACGTGATGAATGTCACCGACGTCGGCCATATGACCTCCGACGAGGACACCGGCGAGGACAAGATCGAAAAGACCGCGCGCGAGCAGCATAAGACTCCGCTCGAGGTCGCGAATTTCTATCTCAAGCAGTTCCAGGACGATCTTGCGGCGGTTCACGTTGAGCCGCCGCAGATATGGTGCCGCGCGGCCGAGCATATCGACTCGATGATCGATCTGATCGCGCGGATTATCGCGGCCGGGATGGCGTACGTGACCCCGTCGGGCGTCTATTTCGATGTGGAAAAATATCGTGGTGAGAATCGCGTCGGGCGGCTCTCGCGCCAGAGCCTTGACGAGCAGAATGCGGGCCAGCGCCTCGAGCATTCCCCCGACAAGAAAAGCCCGCACGACTTTGCGCTCTGGGTCCTCGCGCAGCCGCATCACATGATGCAGTGGGTTTCGCCGTGGGGGCGCGGCTATCCCGGATGGCATATCGAGTGCTCAGCGATGTCGATGAAATATCTGGGCGCGACGATCGATATCCATACCGGCGGCATGGACCATATTCCGATTCACCATGAGAACGAGATCGCGCAATCCGAGAGCGCGACGCATCATCCGTACGTCAGGTATTTCGTTCACAACGCATTTTTGACCGGAAAGGAAGGCGTGAAGATCTCGAAGAGCGCGGGCAAGTTTCCGCTGCTCTCCGACGTCACTGCGATGGGAATCGACC
>JBARDN010000167.1:0-4334 GCA_049795175.1 Binataceae bacterium (SeqCode)
GCCCCATACGGCGCCTGCGCGGACCGCGAACGCGACGATCCAACCGGCTGCCGGAGCGGGCCGTCCGGCAGGCGCGCCGAAGTCGGTCGCGTGGTCGTAGTCGATCGGGAGCCCGGCCGCCATCGCAAGCGCGCGAGTCGCGGCGATCACGTCCGCCGGATCTTCGACCCGGAACGGGCCGCGTCCGTCGCGGCCGTTGAAGACTCCCGCCGGCAAAAGCTCGATCCAGTCGGGAGCAGCGCCGCCCTGGCCGTCCGGATGCGCGGGAGCGGCGGGCGCGCCGGCGGTATCGACCGCGGACGGACGGTTCAGTTTGCCTGCGTCCAATCTGTGGTCACCACCGGCGCGTGTCTGGAGGGAGTTGCTCATCGAGAGGCATTGTGCGGCGAAACGAAAAAGATAATAAGGCTGAACAGTTCAGCCATGAACAAATCTGGCAAAAACCTGAACGAGTGTTAGGCTGGAAAAATAGGCGGCAAACCGCTATTTCATCCATATGCCAGTGGGGTTTCGCGAGGGGCAGCAGGAGTGGATATTTGCCGGGGTGGGTCAATGCGGTCGTGCACAAATGGGTCCTCCGCGACGCGTGTTGCGAGAGATTTTTCTTCTTTTTTGCGGCGGCGGATCGCGAGCGCGGGGATGCCCGGGTCGCGCGATCTGTGTAATCTGCGGATTCGATCGCGATGAAAAAATCTGCTCCGATAATCGAAATCTTTGGACTCGTGATCGAGCGCGACGCGACCATCCTGGGCGGTATCGACTGGCGCGTCGAACGCGGAGAAAATTGGGCGATCCTGGGCGCCAACGGCTCCGGGAAAACCTCGATGCTGCGGGCGCTGACCGGGTACTTGCCGCCGACGCGCGGAAGCATCCGCGTCCTTGGCGAGACCTTCGGCCGCTCCGACTGGCGCGAGCTGCGCACGCGGATCGGAATGGTCAGTTCGTCGATCCAGCAG
Source organism: Binataceae bacterium (SeqCode) (assembly GCA_049795175.1). Taxonomy (GTDB): domain Bacteria; phylum Desulfobacterota; class Binatia; order Binatales; family Binataceae; genus JBARDN01. The sequence goes on from JBARDN010000167.1 coordinate 957, forward strand.
CTCATGCCCGAAAACGAAACCGCGCTCGACGCCGTGCTCTCCGGCAAATTCGCGATGATCGGTTACTGGGGCGAGGCCGCGCCGCGCGACCGCCGCGCCGCCGCCGCGATTCTGCGCCGGGTCGAGGCGCATGCCCTGGCCGGGCGCGCGTGGGGCTACCTGTCGCAGGGCGAGCGCCAGCGCGTACTGATCGGGCGTGCGCTGATGGCGGCGCCGCGGCTCTTGATCCTCGACGAACCGTGCGCGGGCCTCGACCCGGTCGCGCGCGAGCATTTTTTGCAATTCATCGAGCGGCTGGCGCGGATGCGCTCGGCGCCGGCGATGATGCTGGTGACGCATCATGTCGAGGAGATCACGCCCGCGTTCTCGCACGTGATCGTGCTGCGCAAAGGCCGCGTGCTCGCCGCCGGTCCGCGTGCGCGAGTGCTCAATTCGAAAACGCTGTCGGCGGCCTTCGGCGCTCCGGTGCGGCTCGGGCGCAGAGGTTCGCGCTACGCGCTGACGGTGCCTCGCGCGGCGTCGCACGTGATGTAGCAACGAGGGCATCGCGGAAAAAAGCGAAGGCCCGGGATTGCTCCCGGGCCTTTCGCCGTATCAGTGCCTATAGTCAGTGCTGGTGCCTAATCAGTTTCCGCCTTTGAACGGGGTGCCGATACCGCTCAGCGTCACGCTGAGCTGCCGATCGCTCGCAGCGTTCGAGCTGATCAGAACGCTCGAGGTGTAAGCCGTCTCGCCCCGCGGAGGCGCGAATCTCCGCCCGGCAGCGGCTCCGCCCCTGCGACTAAGGTCTGCGCGCTCGCGCCGAGCAGGCGGATACGCACGTCGGACTCGACCTACTCTGGTGCGGGCCGATCGTCGCGGCTCTTCGTCACTGCGCCTAAAGTTCCACGCGCGATCACTGCGCGCTTATCACCGCCAATAATCGAGAACATCGCGGCGTCGTTGGTCAGGAACAGCGTGTAGTCGCCGGCGTGCGCGAGGTACTTGACCTGCGCGTCGCTCTGTCCCTGGTTCTGTTCGAAGTACAGCGGCATTCCGGCAATCTTGCCGGCCGCGTCGGCCTTCGACACTCGCGCGGTGCGCGCCGATTGCGTGGTTTTCGTCGGTGGCAGCGAGGTGATCGAGACGGTCGCGGCGGCGCCGATCATCAGTGCAGCAGCGATAACCGCAATCGAGGCTGTACACTTGATACCATCGAAATTAATCGATTCTATCTAATTCGATAACTTCACCGTGACATAACCCGCCGTGTCACTTACCGAATCCAGATACCTCGATTGATTGCGGCGATCTTTCCGCGTTGTCAGAAATCGCGATCGAGGTCTCGATGCGGCCCGTCGCGTGCGGCGCGAAGGTCACGATGATCTCGCATTTCGTGCCCGGGGCGAGCACGCGCGGGCATTGGTTTGCGACCGTGAAGGGAGCGGGCGGGGGATCAACGCTTTCGATCAATACGGCGACTGCGCGCTTCGATTTTTTGTTGGTCACCGTCAGGTGTTTGACTCGTGTCGCGCCGAGCTTCACCTTCCCGAAATTCAGGCGCCGCGGTTTGATAGTGATTCGCTCTGCGACCGCAGTCGGCGTCGCGGTTGGGGTCGCGGTCTTCGTCGCAGTCGGGGTGGCGGTCACGGTCGGCGAGGCGGTCCGGGTCGCACTTGCGGTGGCGGATACGGTCGGCGACGGCGTCGGGGTAATCGCCGCAGTCGCGGTCGCGGTCGGGCTCGGCGTTGGCGTCGGAGTCGGATCGGGATAAATCAGGACGCGATTGTTCGAGCTGTCGGCGACGTAGAGACTGTCCTCTCCATCAAAGGCGAGCGCGGCCGGCGCGAACAGGCTGTCGGGGCCGAGGCCGTCAAGGTCGTCCGGCGCGGCGCCATTGTTGGCGTCAATCGAGCTCATCCCGTTCTGCCCAAACACCGCGATCGCGGCGGGCGCGGCAGTGAACGGCGGCGCAAATTCGAGTATGCGGCTGTTGCCGGAATCAGCGATGTACAGATTGCCGCGCGAGTCGAGCGCGAGCGCGGCGGGTGCGTCCAACGTCGCCGCCGACGCGCCGCCGGAGTTGGCAATGCTCGAAGTAAAGCTGCCGTTTTGCCCAAACACGACCGAGGCCGGCGCAGCGGCCGGCGGCGGAGGAAACGGCGCGGAGAATCTTAGTGCGCGATTGTCGCCGGTGTCCGTCACGAACAGATCGCCCGCGCTATCGAGCGCGACGCCTTTTGGCTCGCACAGCGTAAGCGCGCTCGCCTCGCCAAAGCTGCAGGTGTTCGCGGCAAAGCCGCTTTGCCCAAAGACCCGAATCGCCGCCGGAGCCGCGCCGAACAACGGGCTGAACTCGAGCACTCGCGAGTTGCCGGTGTCCGCGATGAAAAGATCACCGTTGCGATCGAATGCAACCGCGGACGGAAACAGCAGCGACGACGCGCTCACGATATTGGGCGCGCACGCGCTCGCCTGGAAGCTGCCGCAGGTGCCGAACACCGCGATCGCATCCGCAGCGTCAATGCATGGATCTATGCCGCCGCATACCGTCACCGGATTTTCAAACTCGAGCACGCGGTGGTTGTTCGTATCCGCGACGAACAGGTTGCCGCTCGAGTCGGTCGCCGCGCCCATCGGGGCCCAGAGGGTCGTGCTGCTTTCCGCCGCGCCGGCATTGGGCGTGGACGAATAAAAATCACCCTGCCCGATTACGATATCGGCGGCGCCACTGGCGGCAGGCGACGGACCGATCCATCCCAGCACGCGATTATTTTTCGTGTCCGCGATATAAACCGCCGTCTGCGCACCCGCGATTCCGATCGCGACGCCGCCGGGCGCCTCGAGCCCCGCGCCGTCGACCCGATTTGTCGCACCGTATCCAAAACCCGGCTGGCCGAGCTCGCGGCTTGCCAATTTCGCCGGGAACGAACTTCCCTCGTTGAATTCGAGCACGCGATTATTGCCGATATCCGCCGCGTAGAGATTGCCGGCGGCGTCGATCGCGAGACCTCCCGGATTCGACAAGCTCGACGAGCTCGGATTTCCCTCGCCCGGACCGATAATGAAATTCGCCGAAGTGTTGGGTCCGCCGACCGCGTTTTCGTACACCCCAATCTCGTCGCCCAAATTCCATACGACGTAGAGATTTCCCGCTCCATAGGCGACACCGCTGGGATGGTTCACCTGCGCATTGCCCGTGAACACCAGATTCGCCGAGGTCAAGTTAACCTCGCGCGCGCCGAAGGGACCGGTGTATTCCAGCGCGCGGTCATTCCCGCTGTCGGCGATAAACAGATCGCCGGCTCTATCCACCGCAAGCCCGACGCTGCCGAACGTCGTGCCTCCCACCACAAAGCATAGCGTGGAGACGCTCGCCGCCGCGCCCTGATTGCAAGC
>JBARDN010000168.1:0-23239 GCA_049795175.1 Binataceae bacterium (SeqCode)
ATCACGGCGCGGGCGACATCGCCCTTTTTGACCTTGGCATTCGGAATCGCCTCGCGAACCGCCACCACGATTACGTCGCCCACGGTCGCGTAACGCCGGCGCGAGCCGCCGAGCACCTTGATGCACATCACCTTGCGCGCGCCCGAATTGTCGGCCACGTCCAGCACCGTTCGCATCTGCACCATGACGCCTGCGCTCCCTTAGCCGGCCGCCCGCGTCAGCACTTTGCTGACGCGCCAGCGCTTGCGTCGCGAAATCGGCGGCGATTCGATGATCAACACGCGGTCGCCCTCGTGACACTCGCCGCGTTCGTCGTGCGCCATGAAGCGCGTGCGCTGACGTATCCGTTTGCCGTAGAGCGGATGCTGGACCAGCCGGTCGACCCGCACCACCACGGTCTTGGCCGCCTTGGCCGAGACCACGACGCCCACGCGCTGTTTAACTCGCTCGCGCATCGCTCCCCTTCGTCCGTGCGGCGCCGTCCGCGCTCGCCGCCGGCCCGCTCTTTTGCCGCAGCAAAGTCATGATGCGCGCCAGTTCCTTGCGCGCGCGCCGATAGTTCGACGGATTGTCGAGCTGATTGGTGCGCAGCTTGAGCTTGAGGCGGAAAATTTCCTCGCGCGCCTCGCGCTCCTTAAGCCGCAAGTCACCGGCATTCATCTGTCTTAGTTCGTCAAGCTCCAAGGCTCTCGCCCTCCCGCTCGACCACGATCGTCTTCACCGGCAACTTGTGCGCCGCCAGGCGCATCGCTTCGTGCGCAGTCGCCCGATCGACCCCTTCCATCTCGAACAATATACGTCCCGGCCGCACCACCGCCGTCCAGCCTTCGGGACCGCCCTTGCCCTTGCCCATCCGGGTCTCGGCCGGCTTCTTGGTAAACGGCTTGTCGGGAAAAACGCGGATCCATACCCGGCCGCCGCGCTTGATATGGCGGGTAAGCGCGATACGCGCGGCTTCGAGCGCGCGCGTGTCGACGCGGCAGGTCTCGATGCTTTTCAACCCGTAGTCGCCGAAGGCCAGTTCCACGCCGCGCGACTCCGCGCCACGCACGCGGCCCTTCTGGATTTTGCGATATTTAACTTTTTTGGGCTGAAGCATTATACAATCCCGCTAGCGCGCATCTTCTCCGTCACTGCTGATGGGCTCCGCTCAGGCCGGAGCGCCGGATGTCTTCTTCTTTGCGGGTCAGAACCTCGCCGCGGAAAATCCATACTTTCACGCCGATCTGGCCGTAAGTGGTGCGCGCCTCGGCGAATCCGTAGGCCACGTCCGCCCGCAGCGTCTGCAGCGGCACGCGTCCTTCGCGATACCACTCGACTCGCGCGATTTCCGCGCCGCCGAGCCGCCCCGCGACATGAACCTTCACGCCCTGCGCGCCCATCCGCATCGCGCGCAACACCGCCTCTTTCATCGCGCGGCGAAAGGCCACGCGCCGCTCGAGCTGCAGCGCGATATTCTCGGCCACCAGTTGCGGATCGAGGTCGGGGCGGCGCACTTCATGGATATTGATGAACGCCTCCTTGCCCTTCATCAGCTTCTGGATGTCGGCCTTGAGCTTGTCGATCTCCGCGCCCTTTTTGCCGATCACGATTCCGGGACGCGCGGTATAAATGTTGATCTTGGCCTTGTTGGCCATCCGTTCGATCTCGATCCGCGAGATGCCGGCGTGGTAGAGGCGGCGCTTGATGAAATCGCGCAGCTTCAAATCCTCGTGCAGCAGCGCCGCGTAATTATGCGACGCGTACCACTTCGAATCCCAACCCTCGATAATGCCGAGCCGCAGCCCGCGCGGATGCGATTTCTGTCCCATGGCTCCCTACGAGGCGCGCTCGTCAACCACCACCGTCAGATGGCTGGTGCGCTTGAGGATCGGCGTTGAATGCATGTGCGCGCGCGCGAGCGACCGCTTCCAGGTCGGTCCGGTGTCGGCGGTCGCGCGTTTTACGTACAGGCGGTCCTCGTCGACGTTCTGCTGGTCGCGCGCATTGGCCACCGCCGCCAGCAGAGTCTTGGAAACGACCTTGGCGCTGCGCTTGGCCGTGAACTCGAGCACCGAGAGCGCCAGATCGATTTTCTTGCCCACAATAAGCTCGCACACCAGCCGCAGCTTTTGCGGCGAGATGCGCACGTGGCGGGTTTTAGCAACCGATTCCATCGCGATCCTTCGCTCAGCCTCCCGCCGCCGGTTTGGCCGCAGCCGGCGGACCGGCCGGCGCTCCACCGCCACCCTTGACCTCACCCTTGCGGTCGCCCGCATGGCCGTGGTACGTGCGCGTGGGAGAGAACTCACCCAGCTTGTGACCGACCATATTCTCGGTGCAGTAGACCGGAATGAACTTGTGGCCGTTATGCACCGCGAACGTCAGCCCCACCATGTCCGGCACCACCATCGAGCGCCGCGACCAGGTCCGGTTGATCCGCTTGTCGCCCGAGGCGAGCGCGGCCGCGACCTTACGTTCGAGATGGCCATCGATGAACGGGCCTTTTTTGAGCGACCTCATTTTATTTCTAAGCTTTGCCTGACACTTAAGTTCTGCCTACGCCTAAGCGCTTGACGAGCGCTTGCCCTTGGGCCGACGGCTCACGATGTAGTGGTCCGAAGGCTTCTTGCCGCGCGTCTTGTAACCTTTGGCCGGCTGCCCCCATGGCGATTGCGGATGGTTGCCCTTGGAGCGTCCCTCGCCGCCGCCGTGCGGATGGTCGACCGGATTCATCGCCATCCCTCGCACGTGCGGGCGCTTGCCCAGATGGCGGCTGCGGCCGGCCTTGCCGATCGAAATATTTTCGTGGTCCAGGTTGCCGACCTGGCCGATGGTCGCACGGCACTCGGCCTGCACCATCCGCTGCTCGCCCGAGGGCAGCTTGAGCAGCGCGAATTTGCCTTCCTTGGCCATCAACTGCGCCGATACTCCGGCGCCGCGTACGAGCTGTGCTCCCGCACCGGGTTTCAGCTCGACTGCGTGGATGATCGTCCCGAGCGGAATATTCTTGAGCTTCAGCGCGTTGCCCGGCTTGATATCGGCGTTCTCGCCCGACTCGACCTTGGCTCCCACTTTAAGTCCGTCGGGCGCAAGGATGTAAGCCTTGGTTCCGTCGGCATAGTGGAGCAACGCGATATTCGCGGAGCGATTCGGATCGTATTCGAGCGACGCTACGACTGCGGGCACGCCGTCATGCGTACGCTTGAAATCGATCATGCGCAGGCGCCGCTTGTGGCCGCCGCCGCGATGCCGCGAAGTCATCCGGCCGCGATTGTTGCGGCCGCCCGTGCGCTTGACCGGCTCGAGCAGATTCTTCTCGGGCTCTTTTTTCGTGAGCTCCGAGAAATCGGCTATCTGCATAAAGCGCTGGCCGGGGGTGCGCGGATTTAGCTGGATTACTGCCATGTTACTATCGCTTCTCTAAACCCCTTCAAAGAACTCGATTCGGTCGCCGTCCTTGAGCGTCACGTAAGCTTTTTTCCAGTCCGAACGGCGCCCCTTGATCGCACCGCGCTTCCGGTTCTTGCCCATCAGCTTGATCGTCCTGACCTTCAGCACCGTCACTTTGAAAAGCTGCTCGACCGCGTCGCGAATCACGTCCTTGCTCGCGTCGAGACGGACCCGGAAGACGACCTGGTTGCTCTTCTCGCCGACGAAAGTGCCCTTTTCAGTGATGAGCGGTGCCATCACGATTTGCTCGAGGTTCATCGCGCGTCACCTCCAGCCTGCTCCGCTTCCGAATCTTCCGAGTCTTCCGAATCTTGCCGCGAAGTCTTGTCCGCTGCCAGCCGCGTCTCGATCGCGCGGGCGGTCGCCTCGGTCATCACCAATTCGTGGTAGTTGAGCAAGTCGAAAACGTTCAGCCCCACCGCCGCGAGAATCTTGTGCGCCGCCAGATTGCGCGCCGCACGGTAGAACGCGGTGTCGGCTTCGCCGATCACGATCAGCGCGTGCTTCACTCCGAGCTTTTCCAGAAACGCCTTGGCATTTTTGGTCTTGGCTTCGGCCAACTCGAACGACTCGACGATAAAAACTTTACCCTCGCGCGCCCGATCCGACAGCGCCAGGCACAGCGCCCGCCGCCACGCCTTCTTGGGCATCTTGTACGAATAATCGCGCGGGAGGGGTCCGAAGATCGTTCCGCCGCTGCGCCAGATCGGCGAGCGAGTCGATCCTGCGCGTGCGCGGCCGGTACCCTTCTGGCGCCACGGCTTGCGTCCGCCGCCCGAGATAAGCCCGCGCGTCTTGGTCGATGCAGTCCCTGAGCGCCGCTTGGCGAGCTGCATCTGGACCGCTTCGTGGACCACCGATTTATCGCCCTCGCGGCCGAACACCGCGCCCGCGAATTCGATTTCGCCCGAGCGCTCCTGCGCCGCCGAGTAGAGCGGAAGTTTCACCGGATTATGCTTTGCGCGCCGCTCAGCCATTGGCCACCGCCACATTCGCATTCGCGCGCCGGCGCGGACGCGCCGCATGCTCGACGATCACGACTGCGCCGTCGGGTCCCGGCAGCGCGCCGGTAATTACGATTGCGTTTTCCTCCGGCAGAATCTCGACGACTTCCAGATTGAGCACGGTCGCGGTTTCGTTGCCTAGCTGCCCGGCCATTCTAAGTCCCTTGCGCACGCGGCCCGGGTAAGAACGGTTACCGATCGAGCCGCCGTGACGGAAATATTCATGGGTACCGTGCGAGCCGGGGAATCCGGAAAAGTGATGCCGCCGGATAACGCCCGCGTAGCCGCGTCCCTTGGACACGCCTTCGACGTCAACCTGGTCGCCGGGCTTGAAAACCTCACCCGCGACGATCGCCTGTCCGAGCTTGAGCTCGCCTTCGCCGCGGCGATCGAACTCGACGGTGCGCAAGCCGGGTGCGATATCGGCGGCCTTGAAATGGCCGCGCAACGCGCCGCTCACGCGCGAGATCTTTTTCTTGCCCCAGGTTACCTGCACGGCTTCGTAGCCGTCAGTCGGCTTGGTCTTGATCTGCGACACGGTGCACGGTCCGAGCTGGACGACAGTCACGGCGCGCACGCGCCCTTGCGCGTCGGCCACTTGCGTCATCCCGAGTTTTTTCCCAATTAGTCCGGTAAGCATCGCCGCTACTCGAGCTTGATCTCAACGTCCACGCCGGCTGCAAGGTCGAGCTTGCCGAGCGCGTCGATGGTTTGCTGGGTCGGTTCGAGCACGTCGAGCAGCCGCTTGTGGGTGCGGATCTCGAAATGTTCGCGCGACTTCTTGTCAACGTGCGGAGATCGGTTGACGGTGAAGCGCTCTATCCGGGTCGGCAGCGGGATCGGGCCGGCCACTCTTCCGCCGGTACGGCGGATAGTGTCGACGATCTCGCGGACCGACTGATCGAGCAGGCGGTAATCGTACGCCTTAAGACGTATGCGTATCTTGTCGTTCATCCTGGAAACCGCGCCCGATTCTCAAGCGCTCTGTTCTATCCCTTGCGTAATTCCGGTCAACCTGTCGCCGTGCGTAAGTTAACTCTGCCGTGATCGCTCCGAGCTATCGCTATTTCAGTATTTTCGAGACCACGCCCGCGCCAACGGTGCGGCCGCCCTCGCGAATAGCGAAGCGCAGCCCCTCGTCCATCGCGACCGGTGTGATCAGCTCGCCCAGTATCTTGATATTGTCGCCCGGCATTACCATCTCGATGCCTTCGGGCAGCGTCAGCACTCCCGTAACATCGGTCGTACGGAAGTAGAACTGCGGGCGATAGCCGGTGAAGAACGGCGTATGCCGTCCGCCCTCGTCCTTGGTCAGGATATACGCCGAGCCCTCGAACTGAGTGTGCGGCGTAATCGAGCCGGGCTTCGCAAGCACCTGTCCGCGCTCGATATCTTCGCGCTTGACGCCGCGCAGCAGCACGCCGATATTGTCGCCCGCCTGGCCTTCGTCGAGCAGTTTGCGGAACATCTCGACGCCGGTTACGACCGTCTTGGTCGTATCCTTGAAGCCGACGATCTCGATTTCTTCGCCGACCTTGACTTTGCCTTTCTCGACGCGGCCGGTGACGACAGTGCCGCGGCCCGAGATCGAGAACACGTCTTCGATCGGCATCAGAAACGGTTTTTCGGTCTCACGCTTGGGCTGCGGGATATAGTTGTCGATCGCGTCCATAAGGTCGAGGATCGGCTTGCAGTTGGGGCAATCGTCTTTGCCGCATCCGCAATTGAGCGCCTTGATCGCGCTGCCGCGAATGACAGGAACATCGTCGCCCGGATAATTCTGCTTCTTCAGCAGATCGCGGACTTCGAGCTCGACCAGGTCGAGCAACTCGGGGTCGTCGACCATGTCGACCTTGTTCATGAATACCACGATCGCGGGCACACCGACCTGGTAGGCGAGCAGGATATGCTCGCGCGTTTGCGGCATCGGACCGTCGTTGGCGCCGACCACCAGGATCGCACCGTCCATCTGGGCGGCGCCGGTGATCATGTTCTTGATATAGTCGGCGTGGCCCGGGCAATCCACGTGCGCGTAGTGGCGCTTGGTGGTTTCGTACTCGACGTGTGCGATGGCGATCGTGATCCCGCGTTCGCGCTCTTCGGGCGCCTTGTCGATCTGGTCGAAGGCGGTGAATTGAGCAAGCTTCTTGGACGCCAGCACCTTGGTGATCGCCGCGGTCAGTGTGGTCTTGCCGTGATCGATATGGCCGATCGTGCCAACATTCGCGTGCGGCTTGTTGCGTTCGAATTTAGCTTTGCCCATCGTATTTCTCCCGGGTCCTGCCCTGGTCCTAGGCGCGCGCCGGTGACGACTCTCCGCCGTCGGCGTTGCGCGCCATCAATTCCTGAAAAATATTCTGCGGTACCTGTTCGTACGCGCCGAACTGCATCGTGTAATTTGCGCGGCCCTGGGTAATCGAGCGCAGCCGCGTCGCATAGCCGAACATCGTGGCCAGCGGCACCCGTGCCTCGATCACCTGTGCGCCCGCGCGGCTTTCCATATCCAGAATCTTGCCGCGGCGCGAATTCAGATCGCCGATCACTTCGCCCATGAACTCCTGCGGCGTCACCACTTCGACATCCATCACCGGTTCGAGCAGCACCGCCTGGGCCTGCTCACACGCTTCCTTGAACGCGATCGAGCCCGCGATTTTGAATGCCAGCTCGGACGAATCGACGTCGTGCGACTTGCCGTCGAGCAAGGTCGCGCGCACATCGACCATCGGATAGCCGGCCAGCACGCCGTTATCCATCGCCTCTTTGATCCCGTTTTCGATCGGCTTGATAAAATTACGCGGAATCGCGTCGCCCTTGGTGCCGTCGACGAACTCGAAGCCGCCGCCTTTTTCCATCGGCTCGATCCGCAGCTCGACCACGCCGAACTGACCGTGGCCTCCGGTCTGGCGTACGAATCTGCCTTCGGCCTCCGACGCCCTGCGAATAGTCTCGCGATAAGCCACCTGCGGCTTGCCGACGTTGGCGTCAACCTTGAATTCGCGCAGCAGCCGATCGACGATAATCTCCAGATGCAACTCGCCCATCCCGGCGATCAGCGTCTGCGAGGTTTCCTTGTTCACCGACACGCGGAAAGAAGGATCCTCTTTGGCGAGCTTCTGCAGCGCCTCGCCGAGTTTTTCCTGGTCCGCCTTGGTCTTGGGCTCGATCGCGATCTGAATAACCGGATCGGGAAACTCGATCGATTCGAGGATAATCGGCGCGCCCGGATCGCATAGCGTGTCGCCGGTGGTCGTATCACGCAGTCCGAGCGCGCAGATATCGCCGGCGAAGACTTCGGAAATCGCTTCCTGCTTGTTCGCATGCATCCGCACCAGGCGTCCGATCCGTTCGCGCTTGCCGCGGGTCGAGTTGAGCACCGACGAGCCGCTCTCGAGCTTGCCCGAGTAAACCCGGACGAAGGTCAGCGTGCCGATATAAGGATCGGTCATGATCTTGAACGCCAGCGCGGAAAACGGCGCGTCGTCGCGCGGCCATCGCTCTTCGGGCTTGCCGTCAACGTCGCCGACCACCGGAGGCAGATCGAGCGGCGACGGCAGATAGTCCACCACCGCGTCGAGCATCGGCTGTACGCCCTTGTTGCGAAACGCAGAGCCCAGCAGAACCGGAGTCACCGCCATCTTGAGGGTTGCCGCACGAATCGCGGTGCGGATCTGAGCCGGCTCGGGCACTTTGCCCTCGAGGTAAAGCTCCATCAGATGCTCGTCGTGGTCGGCGAGCGTTTCGATCATCTTGTCGCGGTAGCCTGCCGCCTGTTCCTTGAGCTCGGCCGGAATTTCCTCGACCCTGTAGTTGGCGCCCAGGCGATCTTCGTCCCAGATAAGCGCGCGCTGCTCGACCAGGTCGATAACCCCGGTAAACTTGTCTTCGTTGCCGATCGGAAGCTGGAGCAGAAGCGGAATCGCCTTCAACTTGTCGCGCATCTCCTGCACGACGCGGTCGAACTCCGCGCCGACGCGGTCCATCTTATTGATAAACGCGATCCGCGGGACGCGATACTTATCGGCTTGGCGCCACACGGTCTCGGACTGCGGCTCGACGCCGCCGACCGCGCAGAACACGGCGACTGCACCATCAAGGATCCGCAAGCTGCGCTCGACTTCGATCGTGAAATCGACGTGTCCGGGCGTGTCGATAATATTAAAATGATGATCGCGCCAGAAGCAGGTGGTCGCAGCCGACGTGATGGTGATGCCGCGTTCCTGCTCCTGCACCATCCAATCCATCGTCGCGGTGCCTTCATGCACTTCGCCGATCTTGTAGTTGATGCCGGTGTAGTACAGCACCCGTTCGGTAGTGGTGGTCTTGCCGGCATCGATGTGGGCCATGATGCCGATATTACGCACCCGTTCTATTGGCGTGGTACGAGCCATGAATAAGAACTCGACTGTTTACCAGCGATAATGGGCAAACGCCTTGTTGGCGTCGGCCATGCGGTGAGTGTCTTCGCGTTTCTTGACGCCGCCACCGCGATTTTGTGCGGCCTCGAGGATTTCCGCCGCCAGCCGCTCGCGCATCGACTTCTCTCCGCGCGCACGCGCCGCCGTCACCAGCCAGCGCATCGCAAGCGAATTGCGTCGGACCGGACGGACCTCGACCGGGACCTGATAGTTCGCGCCGCCGACGCGCCGAGAGCGCACTTCGACGGAGGGGCGCACGTTATCGAGCGCCTTTTTGAACATCGCAAGCCCGTCTTCCTTCGAACGTTCCGAAACCAGCTCGAGCGCTCCATAAAGAATTCGCTCGGCGGTGGATTTCTTTCCGCGTTCCATCACCACGTTTACGAACTTCGCAACCGTGCGATCGTGAAACTTCGGGTCCGCCGCGATCTCGCGGACTTTTGCCTGGCCTTTGCGTGACATGGCTGTTACTTCGGCTTCTTCGATCCGTACTTGGAGCGGCTCTTGCGCCGTTCCTGCACGCCGATCGAATCAAGGGTGCCGCGGATCACGTGATAGCGGACGCCGGGCAGATCGCGCACACGGCCGCCGCGGATCAGCACGACCGAGTGTTCCTGGAGATTGTGCCCGACCCCCGGAATATAAGTATTAACTTCGATTCCGTTGGATAGGCGTACCCGCGCCACTTTGCGCAAGGCGGAATTCGGCTTCTTGGGCGTAGTAGTCTTCACTTGCGTGCATACGCCGCGCTTCTGGGGCGAGCCCTCGAGGGCGCGCGCTTTTACCTTGAAGCGCTTCTTGACGCGCGCTTGCCGGATCAACTGATTTATCGAGGGCACGTTAAATTCCGTTCGTCCGTAACTTCTCTTCCGTTAGTCCAATTGAGTAACTTAAGTACGACTTCCGTTTCGGCAACTCCGCGTCTCCGTTTTCCCAAGTGCGCGAATAAATTTCGCGCGGCCTCCGCTTTGCGATGTCCCCCGGGTATTGGTCGAGGTGGAAACGCGTGAGTTCAAACAAACCCCCCAAGGGCGGGACAAGCCCTTGGGGGAACTACAAGTATGTACGCGCAGTCCGCGTGCGTGTCAATCTCCGACCGGTGCCGGAGCCGCTTCCAGCTCGCTTTTCGCGCCTTCTTCGGTCTCAGCCACGCCTTCGACCTTGAGCTCCATCCGGTTGTAGGAAGGCAGTCCAGTACCAGCCGGAATCAGGCGGCCCATGATCACGTTTTCCTTGAGGCCCACCAGCCGATCGACCTTGCCGTTGATCGCGGCCTCGGTCAGCACTCGCGTGGTTTCCTGGAACGATGCCGCCGAGATGAAACTCTCAGTCGAGAGCGAAGCCTTGGTGATTCCGAGCAAGAGAGGCTCGGCGATCGCCGGCTCTCCGCCCTTGTCCAGCACGCGCGCATTCTCTTCGTCGAAGCGCCATTTCTCGACCTGGTCGCCGACCAGGAAGGTGGTGTCACCGACCTCCTTGATTCGCACCCGCCGCAGCATCTGGCGCACGATCACTTCGATATGCTTGTCGTTGATCCGAACGCCCTGGAGCCGGTAAATCTCCTGGATTTCGTCCACCAGGTATTTAGCCAGCGCCTTCTCACCGAGGATAGTCAGGATGTCATGCGGATTCGACGACCCTTCCATCAGCGGCTCGCCCGCCTTCACCAGGTCGCCTTCATGCACTCCGATATGCTTGCCCTTGGCGATCAGGTATTCGCGCGGCTCTCCGACTTCCGGCGTAACCACGACCTTGCGCTTGCCCTTGGTGTCCTTGCCGAAGGAAACCTGTCCGTCGATTTCCGAGATGACGGCGAATTCCTTGGGCTTGCGCGCCTCGAACAGCTCCGCCACTCGCGGCAGACCGCCGGTGATGTCCTTGGTCTTGGTGGTTTCGCGCGGCAGCTTGGCGATCACGTCGCCGGCCCGGACCTCGATACCCTCGGCGACGTTGATATACGCGCCGACCGGCAGGAAGTAACGTGCGTACAGATTCGAGTCGGGAATTTTCGCGGTCTTGCCCGAGCTGTCTTTGACCGAGATACGCGGCCGCACGTCCAAGTCTTTGAACTCGACGATTACGTTTGATCGCGCACCGGTGCGTTCGTCGACGACTTCGTTCATCGTCTTGCCGTCCAGGATATCGCCGAACTTAACCACGCCGTCGACTTCGGTGATGATCGGGGTGGTGTACGGATCCCACTCGGCGATCATCTCGCCCGCTTTGACGTGGTCGCCGTCCTTTTTGTACAGCTTGGCGCCGTACACCAGCGGATAGCGCTCGCGTTCACGCTCGCGCACGTGGCCGTCTTCGCCCTTGATCTGCGCGGCGACAGTCACTTCGCCGTGGCGCGACATCACGATGTACTTGCCGTCGCGGCCTGCGCGCACTACGGCGTTGTGCAGCCGGATGACGCCCTCGGTGCGCGGCTCGAGCGTGGTCTGCTCGGCGCGCCGGCTCGCGGTACCGCCGATATGGAACGTGCGCATCGTGAGCTGGGTTCCCGGCTCGCCGATCGATTGCGCCGCGATCGTGCCGATCGCCTCGCCCAGGTTCACCAGATGCCCGCGGCCGAGGTCGCGTCCATAGCAGCTCACGCACACGCCCTGGCGCGACTGGCAGGTCAGCACGGAACGAATCTTGATCTTCTCGATACCGGCATCCTCGATCCGCCGGACTTTTTCCTCGTTGATCGTATCGTTGGCGTTCACCACCACTTCGCCGGTGAACGGATCGGCCACGTCTTCCAAAGCGACCCGGCCCAGCACACGGTCGCCGAGCCCTTCAATAACTTCGCCGCCTTCGACCAGCGGTCCCATGTCGATTCCGTCAAGCGTGCCGCAATCCTGCTCGGTGATGATCGAATCCTGCGCGACATCGACCAGTCGACGGGTCAGGTAGCCCGAGTTCGCGGTCTTGAGCGCGGTATCGGCCAGTCCCTTGCGCGCGCCGTGGGTCGAGGTGAAGTACTCGCCGACGGTCAGCCCCTCGCGGAAATTCGCGGTGATTGGAGTTTCGATAATTTCGCCCGACGGCTTGGCCATCAAGCCGCGCAGCCCGGCGAGCTGGCGAATCTGCTGTTCCGATCCGCGTGCTCCGGAGTCGGCCATGATGAAGATCGGGTTGAACGAGGGTCCGGAAATTTCCTTGCCGTCCTTGTCCTTGCCGTACACTTCGGTCGAGAGCCCTTTGATAACCGAAGAACCGATCTCGTCCTGTACTTCGGCCCAGATATCGACCACCTTGTTGTAGCGTTCGCCGTCGGTGATCACGCCGTTGTTGTACTGCTTCTGGATCTCGCCGACCTGCTTTTGCGCCTGGTCGAGCAGAGACGCCTTCTGCGCAGGAATCACCATGTCCTTGATCGAAATCGAGATGCCGGCCTTGGTCGCGAATTCGAATCCGATATCCTTCAGCCGATCGGCGAAGATTACCGTCGATTTGTTGCCCGCGCGGCGATAGACGATATCGATCAGGTTTCCGAGTTCCTTCTTTTTGAGAATCTTGTTGATCTCTGAAAACGGAACCTCTGGCGGCACGATCTCGTACAGCAGCACGCGTCCGACCGTGGTCTCGATCCGCTCATGCGTCGGCAGCGCGGGCGCAGGCGCCGCATGCTTCTCCTTCTTCTTGCGCACCGGAGCGTCGTGATCCACCGCCGGCTCGACCGGCGCCACCGCCGGCATCCGGACCGTGATCTTCGCGTGCAGATCGATCTCGTCGTGATCGTACGCGATCCGCACTTCCGAAGTGCTCGAGAACGCTTTCCCTTCGCCGCGCGCCAGCGGACGCTCGCGCGTCATGTAGTAGAGGCCCAGCACCATGTCCTGGGTCGGCACGATAATCGGCTTGCCCGAGGCCGGGGACAGGATGTTGTTGGTGGACATCATGAGCGCGCGCGACTCGACCTGCGCCTCGATTGACAGCGGCACGTGCACTGCCATCTGGTCGCCGTCGAAGTCGGCGTTGTAGGCGACGCACACCAGGGGATGAAGCTGGATCGCCTTGCCCTCGATCAGCACCGGCTCGAACGCCTGGATCCCGAGGCGATGCAGCGTCGGTGCGCGGTTGAGCAACACCGGATGCTCACGGATTACGTCGTCAAGGATATCCCAGACATCCTTGCCCTCTTTCTCGACCATCTTCTTGGCGCTCTTGATAGTCGTGACGTAGCCTTTTTCTTCGAGCTTGTTGTAGATGAACGGCTTGAACAGCTCGAGCGCCATCTTCTTGGGCAGTCCGCACTGATGCAGCCGCAACTCGGGACCGACTACGATAACCGAGCGGCCCGAGTAATCGACGCGTTTGCCGAGCAGGTTCTGCCGGAAGCGGCCGGACTTGCCCTTGAGCATGTCGGAGAGCGATTTCAGCGGGCGCTTGCTCGGTCCGGTGATTGCGCGGCCGCGGCGTCCGTTGTCGAACAGCGCATCGACCGCCTCCTGCAGCATCCGCTTTTCGTTGCGAATAATGATGTCAGGCGCATTGAGCTCGATCAGGCGCTTCAGCCGGTTGTTGCGGTTGATCACGCGCCGATACAGATCGTTCAGATCAGAGGTGGCGAAGCGTCCGCCGTCGAGCGGAACCAGCGGCCGCAAGTCCGGAGGGATGACCGGCAGAATCGTCAGGATCATCCATTCGGGCCGGTTACCCGACTCGCGAAACGCATTGATAACTTTGAGGCGCTTGGCAACTTTCTTGCGCCGCGCCTCGGAGTTGGTCGCTTTCATCTCGACCCGGAGATCGGTGGCGAGCTTGTCGAGCTGAAGCTGCGAGAGCAGCGAGCGAATTGCCTCGGCGCCCATGTCGGCTTTGAAGCCGTCGGCATACTGCTCACGCGCCTCGCGGTACTTGCGCTCGGTCAGCAACTCCTTTTGGGTGAGCGGAGTCTCGCCCGGGTCGGTCACGACGTAGCACTCGAAGTAGAGCACCTTCTCGAGTTCCTTGAGCGTCATGTCGAGCAGGGTGCCGATCCGCGAAGGCAGCGAGCGCAGAAACCAGATATGCGCAACCGGCGCGGCTAGATCGATATGCCCCATCCGCTCGCGCCGGACCTTGGACTGGATCACCTCGACGCCGCACTTTTCGCATACGACGCCGCGATGGCGCATGCGCTTGTACTTGCCGCAGTTGCATTCGTAGTCCTTGGTCGGTCCGAAAATCTTGGCGCAGAAAAGCCCGTCGCGTTCCGGCTTGAAGGTGCGGTAGTTGATGGTTTCCGGCTTCTTGACCTCGCCGTGCGACCACGACCGGATCATCTCCGGCGACGCGATCGAGATCCGGATCGAGTTGAAGGCGAGCGGGTTCTTGGGTTTTTCAAATACCCCGAAGAGATCTTCCATCCTTCGTTACTCCTTATTGCGCCGGCTAGGCGCGCTCCGGTTCTTCAAGCAGCTCCATGTTGAGGCACAACGACTGGAGTTCCTTGACCATTACGTTGAATGATTCCGGCAGTCCCGGCTCGAGCGTGTTCTCGCCCTTGACGATCGCTTCGTACATCCTGGTCCGGCCCGCCACGTCGTCCGATTTGACGGTCAGCATCTCCTGCAAAGTGTACGCGGCGCCGTAAGCTTCGAGCGCCCAGACTTCCATTTCTCCCAGGCGCTGTCCGCCGAACTGCGCCTTGCCGCCCAGCGGCTGCTGCGTGACCAGGCTGTATGGACCGGTCGAGCGCGCGTGGATTTTGTCTTCCACCAGATGATGCAGCTTCATCATGTACATCACGCCGACTGTGACCGGCTGCTCGAATGGAAGCCCGGTGCGTCCGTCATAAAGCGTGGTCTGTCCGCTCTCGGGCAATCCCGCCCGCGAGAGCATCTGGAAGATTTCCTCTTCGCGCGCACCGTCGAACACCGGCGACGCGACATGCACTCCGGCCGCGGCCTTGGCCGCGAACTTGTACACGTCGTTATCGGCCAGCTCGTCGATAAACATTCCCGTATCCTTGTCGGGATAGGCTTCTTTAATATGTTTTTTGAGCTGCGCGACGGTGGCGCTGGCGCGCAGATCGCGTTCGATCCGCCGTCCGAGTTCGAGTGCGGCCCATCCGAGATGAGTCTCGAGAATCTGGCCGACGTTCATGCGCGAAGGCACGCCGAGCGGATTGAGCACGATATCGACAGGAGTTCCGTCGGCCAGCGACGGCATGTCTTCCTCGGGCAGGATGCGCGAGAGCACGCCCTTGTTGCCGTGGCGTCCCGCCATCTTGTCGCCGACCTGGAGGCGGCGCTTGATCGCGACGAACACCTTGATCATCTTGATCACGCCCGGCGCGAGCTCGTCGCCAGCTTTAAGACGCTCGACCTTCGAGCCGTAATGCTGCTGCACGGTCTCGACATTCGAGTTCATCGCGGCGATCGCCTGTGCCGCTTCGGCCTGCGCGGTTTCGTTCTCGACCCGCACCTGTCCCCATAGCGGCGGCGGCAACTCTTCGAGTTGCTCGGCGCTGAGCGTGTCACCCTTGGCCAGGAGCTGATGACGCTCTTCGGCATCGTCGGACATCACGCGCGCGGCGAGCTTCTTGCCCACCAGCGATTTCTTGAGCTTGCGAATTGTCTCCTGCCGGATGATGCGAATCTCTTCCTGCTCATCCTGCTTGAGACGTTCGGCTTCGAGGGTTTCGATCTCTTGGGTGCGATCGTCCTTGGCCACTCCGCGGCGCGAGAACACTCGTCCGTCGATTACGGTGCCTTCGACGCCCGGCGGCACGCGCAGGCTGGTGTCGCGCACCTCGCCGGCTTTTTCGCCGAAAATAGCGCGCAGCAGTTTCTCTTCGGGACTGAGCTGCGTCTCGCCCTTGGGCGTGATCTTCCCTACCAGGATATCGCCGGGACGCACTTCCGCGCCGATCCGGATAATTCCCGACGAGTCGAGATCCTTGAGCGCCTCTTCGCCGACGTTCGGAATATCGCGCGTGATCTCTTCTGGTCCGAGCTTGGTGTCGCGCGCGACGCATTCGAATTCCTCGATATGCACCGAGGTGAACAGGTCTTCCTTGACTACGCGCTCGGAAATCAGGATCGAGTCCTCGAAGTTGTAACCACCCCAGGGCATGAACGCGACCAGCACGTTGCGGCCGAGCGCCAACTCGCCCATGTCGGTCGAAGGTCCGTCGGCCAGCACGTCGCCGGCCTTGACCCGTTCACCCTTGACCACGATCGGGCGCTGGTTGATGCAAGTGTTCTGGTTGGAGCGCTGGTACTTGACCAGGTTGTAGATATCGACGCCGGCGTCGCGCAGATCCTTGCTCTGCTTGTCGGCGCGAACGACAATTCGTTCCGCATCGACGCTTTCGACCACGCCGTCGCGCTTTCCGACCACGGTCACGCCCGAGTCGCGGCCCACCGTTCCTTCAAGCCCGGTGCCGACCAGGGGCGCGTCGGTCTTGAGCAGAGGAACCGCCTGGCGCTGCATGTTCGAGCCCATCAGCGCGCGATTCGCGTCGTCGTTTTCGAGAAACGGAATGAGCGAGGCCGCCACCGAGACGAGCTGATTGGGTGACACGTCCATGTACTGCACGTCCTCGGCGCGCACCACCGTGAACTCGCCGCTGACTCGCGCGGAAACGATATCCTGCGTGAACTTGCCGTGCGCATCGATCGGCGCGTTGGCCTGCGCGATGGTCTTTTCTTCCTCGTCGAGCGCGGAGAGATAGACGATCCGGTCGGTCACGCGGCTGTTCTCGACTTCGCGGTACGGAGTCTCGATAAATCCGAAGTCGTTGACCCGCGCGTAAGTCGAAAGCGCCGCGATCAAGCCGATATTCGGCCCTTCCGGCGTTTCGATCGGGCATACGCGGCCATAGTGGGTCGGATGCACGTCGCGAACCTCGAAGCCCGCGCGCTCGCGTGTGAGGCCCCCGGGTCCGAGCGCAGAGAGCCGCCGCTTGTGTGCGATCTCCGACAGCGGATTGGTCTGATCCATGAATTGCGAGAGCTGCGACGAGCCGAAAAATTCCTTGATCACCGCGCTGGCCGGCTTGTAGTTGACCAGCTCCTGCGGCATCAGGGTTTCGATATCCTGCAGGCTCATCCGCTCTTTGATCGCGCGCTCCATCCGGACCAGTCCGATGCGGAACTGGTTCTCGACCAGCTCTCCGACTGCGCGCACGCGCCGGTTGCCGAGATGATCGATATCGTCGACCTGGCCGTTGCCGTTTTTGAGCTCAACCAGGTAGCGGACGACTTCCAGAATATCTTCGCGGCGCAACGTACCCTGCTCGAGCGGCATATCGATCTTGAGCTTGTGATTGAGCTTCAAACGTCCGACGCGTGAGAGGTCATAGCGCTCGGGGTTGAAGAACAGGTTATTGAAAAAAGTGGTCGCGGTTTCCTTGGTCGGCGGATCACCGGGGCGCAGACGCCGGTAGATTTCGATCACCGCTTCTTCGGGAGTGCCGAGCTTGTCTTGCGCAAGGGTCAGGCGCAGCGGTCCGCCGCCGGTCTGCTCGTCGGTGAACAGCACTTCGATCTTCTTGATCCCGGCGACCTTGAGCTTCTCGACGATCTCTTCAGTCAGCTCCTCGTTGGTCTGGATAATGACTTCGCCGGTCGAGGGATTTACCACGTCGTGGGCGCTTACCCGTCCGAAGACTTCGTCGGGCGAGATCGGCACGTCGTTAATTTTCGCGCTTTCCATCGCGCGCACGATCGCCTTGTTGAATTTACGTCCTTCGCGGGCCAGGACTTCGCCGCTCTTGGGATCTTTCACGTCGCGGCCGACGCGCTGCCCGATCAGATGATCAGGGATGAACTGCTTGGAATAGCGCGCCGCTTCGAGCGTGAGCACGTCTTTCTGATAGTAGTAATTGAGCAGGTCCTCGGTGGTCATCCCGAGCGCGCGCAAGAGCACGGTCGCGGGAAACTTGCGCCGCCGATCGATCCGCACGTATAGGACATCGCGCGGGTCGAATTCGAAATCGATCCAGCTTCCGCGGTACGGAATGATCCGCGCCGAGAACAACAGCTTGCCGCTGGTATGCGTACGGCCCTTGTCGTGCTCGAAGAACACTCCGGGCGAGCGATGCAGCTGCGAGACGATTACGCGCTCGGTCCCGTTGACCATGAAAGTTCCGTTCGGCGTCATCAGCGGAATCTCGCCGAAATAGACTTCCTGCTCTTTGACATTCTTGATCGAGCGGCGTCCGCTTTCGACGTCCCAGATGACGAGCTGAATCTTGACCTTCAGCGGAGCGGCGTAAGTCATGCCGCGCTGATGGCATTCCTCGACGTCGTACTTGGGGGTGCCGAGTTCGTAGCTGACGAACTCGAGCGACGCGGTCTCGTTGAAGTCCTTGATCGGAAAGACGGACTTGAACACCGCCTGCAATCCGGCGTCGTCCTTGCGATCCTCGACTGAAACTCCCGCTTGCAGGAATTCGTCGTAAGACCGCTTCTGGATTTCGATCAGATTCGGAATTTCGATGATCTTCTTGATTTTGCCGAATGAACGGCGCACCCGAAGATTGCTCGTGACCTGCGACTGAGCCATTACCTACCCCGCCTTGCGTGCGCTGAAACTTCGCGCGCGCGGTGCAGCGCTAAAAGCCGTGAACGCACGGGTATCCCCCGCGTCCACGGCAGCGTCGAATTGACCGGGAGAACACGCGAAACCTCGTACGCGCCGTCGGCGCGCCAAAGCGGCGAATTTCCCATCCGGTAGTCGTCGTGCAAAAACTACGGCTCTCCTACTTGAGCTCCACTGAACCGCCAGCGTCCGTGATCTTCTTTTTCAGATCTTCGGCTTCGGCTTTGCTCACGCCTTCCTTGACCGGCTTGGGCGCGCCATCGACCAGGTCTTTGGCCTCCTTGAGGCCGAGTCCGGTGATTTCGCGCACGACCTTGATCACCTGGATCTTCTTGTCGCCCGATCCCGTGAGCATGACCGTGAACTCGTCCTTCTCCGCCGCAGGAGCCGCAGCACCCGCAGCCGCCGGCGCCGCCGCCATCGCCATCGGAGCAGCAGCCGACACGCCGAGTTCGGTCTCGAGTTCCTTCACCAGAGCAGCCGCTTCGATCAGCGAAAGGTTCTTCAGGTAATCCTTCACCTGATCGCGGCTGAGTTGTGCTTCTGACATTGTTCCGTTCTCTCCTTAGAGTAAGTGGCGCGCGGGGACGGATGTGGGAGCGCCCCGAAAGCCTGATTTCCTGACTGAATTCTCCGCCGGCCATAGGTCCGGCGATAAACTTAAGCCTGTTATTCCTGCGCAGCCTCGGGCGCCGCCGATGCCGCATCCGGAGCAGCCGGTGCTGCATCCGGAGCCGACGGCGCCGCATCGCCATTCTTTTTTCCAATCGCGTCGATCGCGCGCGCCAGCATCGAGCCGGGCTCATTGATCAATCTAACCAGTTGCGTCGCCGGCGCATTGAGCAGCCCCAGAAGCTGCGCCATCACGACTTCCCTGGGCGGCAGCGTCGCGAGCGTATTGATCTCTTCGGCCGTGAGTGTCTGCCCGGCCATCACCGCGCCGCGCAGCTTGAACTTGTCGCCCAGCTCCTTGAAGCCGACGATAGTCTTGACCAGCTCGACCGGGTCGCTCTCGGTCAGAATAAGTCCGACCGGACCGCCGAGCTTCTCGCCCAGCGGCGCGTAAGCGGTCCCTTCGATTGCGCGGCGCACCAGAGAGTTCTTCGCGACCTTCATCTCGCCGCGGACCGCGCGGATCTTGCGGCGCATCTCGGCGGTCTCGCCCGCGTTCATCCCTTTATATTCGGAGACCAACGCGATACTGGCGCTTCCAAACCGATCACGCAGAGCTTTGACTACCGAGGTCTTTTGTTCTTTTCTCATCGCCTGAATCAGGTTCCTGATAATTGAGCCGCGAGCCTAAGCCGCCGCCGCCTCGGTCTTTTGCGCCGACGCGATATCGACCCGCACTCCGGGTCCCATCGTGGACGACAGCGCGACGCTCCTGACGTAGTTGCCCTTGGCGCTCGACGGCTTGGAGCGCACGATCGCGGACATCAGGGCGTGCACGTTGTCGAGCAGCTTCTGCTCGCCGAAACTCAGCTTGCCGATACGCGCGTGCACGACGCCGGCCTTGTCTACCCGGTAATCGACTTTGCCCGCCTTGACTTCGGAGACCGCCTTGCTGACGTCGAAGGTGACGGTGCCGACTTTAGGATTTGGCATCAATCCGCGGGGTCCGAGAATTTTCCCGATCCGTCCGACTTGCGCCATCATGTCGGGAGTTGCGATCACGCGATCGAAGTCGAGCCAGTTCTCTTCCTGGATTTTCTTGATAATCTCGTCGCTGCCGACGAAGTCGGCGCCAGCTTCGCGCGCCTCGCGTTCTTTTTCGCCCTTGGCGATCACCAGAACCCGCGCGACTTTGCCGGTGCCGTGCGGAAGCACCACCGTGCCGCGGACATTCTGATCGGCCTGGCGCGGATCGACCCCCAGGCGCACTGCGATTTCGACGGTCTCGTCAAACTTGGCGACCTTATGCCCGGAGACCATCTTGATCGCTTCTTCGAGCGGATAGCGGCGTTCCGGATCGATTTCCTTGGCCGCCGCCTGATATTTCTTTCCTGCCATCGCGAATAATCCTTTGTGATCCGCCTTAAATCGACGGACTCGTCAGTCGGTGACGTCGATTCCCATCGAGCGCGCGGTTCCGGACACGGTATTGACCGCCGCCGCGAGGTCGGCCGCGGTCAGATCCTTGAGCTTGGTCTTGGCAATCTCTTCGACCTGCGCGCGGGTGACTTTGCCGACCTTGTTCTTGTTCGGCATCGGCGAACCTTTTTCGACTCCAGCCGCCTTGAGCAAAAGAATTGAAGCCGGAGGACTCTTGGTTACAAAGGTGAACGAGCGATCGGCGTAAACCGTGATGATCACGGGAATCACCAACCCCGCCATCGCCTGGGTCTGCGCGTTGAACGCTTTGCAGAACTCCATGATATTGACGCCGCGCTGTCCGAGCGCGGGTCCGACCGGAGGCGACGGATTGGCCGCACCTGCGGGAATTTGCAGCTTTACTTGTCCGACTACTTTCTTTGCCACTTGGCTCTCACTGGGTCGAAATCAACCGCCGATGCCCGGATGGCGTGCGTAGGCATGCGCCGATCCGGCATGAGGTTGATGATGCTTCAGGATTTCTCTACCTGCACAAAGTCGAGTTCCACCGGAGTCGCGCGTCCGAAGATCGAGATCAGGACCCGCACCTTGCCTTTTTCGGGCTTCACTTCTTCAACGGTGCCGTTAAAGTCCTGGAACGGTCCGTCAACCACTTTGATCGCTTCGCCGACTTCGAACAGAACCTTGGGCTTGGGCCTGAGCGCCCCTTCCTCCATCTGTTCCTTGATTCCGCGGGCTTCGGACTCCGGCACTTCGGGCGGCTCGGTATTGTGGCCGACGAAGCCTGTGATCTTGGGCGTGTTCTTGATCACGTGCCAGGTTTCGTCGTCGAGCACCATGTTCACAAAGATGTAGCCGGGAAAGAACTTGCGCGAGGCGATCTTGCGCTGGCCGCCCTTGCCGAGTTCCTGCACCCGCTCGACCGGCACCAGCACCTCGCCGATCCGGTCTTCCATGTGCATCGAGCGCACGCGTTCCTCGAGCGCCTTTTTGGCTTTCTGCTCGTAGCCCGAGTAGGTATGCACGACGTACCACTTCATCTTCGATTCAGTGCTCGTGGTGGCGTCGGGACTTGCTTTGGCGCTGTCGGTCTGAGGTTCAGTCATCGCTGCCTTACGAAGTGGCGTGCCTTAAGTCGGTTGAGGTCGCGCGCTGGCCGGATAATCCGCCGGCGTCCGCTAATTTCCAAGCGTCCTCATTTCAGAAGCGCCCGCACGATACGGGTTGCGCCCGCATCGACCAGCCCCAGCCATATCGCCATCACGAAGGTCAACGCGATCACCACAATCGTCGCCTGCATGGTTTCCTTGGGCGACGGGTAGTGGACCTTCGCAAGCTCGTTCCAGGATTCCTGGACGAAACTAACGCCCTGGTTGAGGTAACTTTTTAGGCTATCCATTTTTGCATCACCGTACAAGAGCCGCGGCGGCCGGGGAAACTTTGGCGGGCCAGGCAGGGGTCGAACCTGCAACCCTCGGATTTGGAGTCCGATGCTCTGCCAATTAGAGCTACTGACCCGCTATTCACGCGTCCGCGCTTGCCCGGATTAGCTGACCTTGTGTTCGCGGTGCAGCGTATGAGTTCGGCAACTCGGACAAAACTTTTTGATCGAAAACTTGTCAGTATGTGTCTTGCGGTTCTTGGTGGTCGTATAGTTGCGCCGCTTGCATCCGTCACATGCGAGCCCGATTATTTCTCTTATTGCCGCCATCTTTAGATCCTCACACCCGATCCGCTAAATTCTATCGATTTTTTTGGAGCCCACGACGGGAATCGAACCCGTGACCTCTTCCTTACCAAGGAAGTGCTCTACCGGCTGAGCTACATGGGCCCGGTTTTGCAATCTAACCAAACGCTCCCGGGCGTGAGGTTGGATTGGAGCGGGAAACGGGACTCGAACCCGCGACCCCGAGCTTGGAAGGCTCGCGCTCTACCAACTGAGCTATTCCCGCTCTCCTGGCGCCAAGTATATCTGGTGGAGAGGGGAGGATTCGAACCTCCGTAGGCATAAGCCGGCAGATTTACAGTCTGCTCCCTTTGGCCACTCGGGAACCTCTCCGCTAGGCCGTCCTTCCAGACCATCCTGCCGTGCCAAGCCGATGGCGAGAATCGAACTCGCAACCTACTGATTACAAATCAGTTGCTCTACCGTTGAGCTACATCGGCAAACCGACGTTAAGAAGGGACACTTATTAGGCCCCTTTAGAAGAGTCAAGCCTAACGCGTCTGAGCGCGGATAGAGTCGCGCTTCTTGCCTCGCTTGCCGCTTTTAATCTGGCCCCCGTACCCTCAGATCGCCACCCAAGCAGTGACCTGCTCATACTCGACCAGTCATAAAGAGAGCGTCGAGCGGCAGGAGGGACAGATGCGGAGCAATCGTCCCATCGGTTTGCAGGAATTGATTCCTTCCCTGTTGCGCCACACGATTGGCTGAGCGCTTACAAAACACCAGCGTGGCCGCTACCAGATGCCGGCGGCCAAGGCGCCACCTGAGAGAGCGAGTACGATACCGACTGTGCGCGCGAGCCACAGCCCGCCGGGCAAAACCCTTTCTGCAAGGACTAGAGCGGCAAGCGCGGCGCACCATGCTGCGTTCATCACGCCGGCGACAAACAACAGCAGCATCAATAGCCAGCAACAGCCGACGCAGTACAGCCCGTGACGAACGCCCATCACGAGCGCGCCACCCATTCCGGCGCGCCACTCGGAGAGCAGGAAGCCGACCGGTGTGCGGCAATGCTTCAGGCAGGCCGATTTCGCCGACGAGAACTGGAAGACTCCCGCGCTCACGAGGAGCGCTGCAGCGACCGAGGA